>JBEKZJ010000031.1:0-38028 GCA_049509995.1 Occallatibacter sp.
GGGCGACTGGGGCGACCGACATGAGAAAGGGTTTCAACGGCTTATACGGTGTGGTGCGCGATGGTCTGGGCTGGGCTCCGGAAAGCGGCCACGTTTTCCTGTTTACCAACGCGCGGAAGAATCGCCTGAAGTTGCTGGTGTATGACGGCAGTTGGCTATTCCTTGGCGAGTTGGTCTCCACCAGAGCCCGCCTCCGCTTCACCAACCAGGTCCAGTATCCTGCAGAATGGCCCTGACGGTCGAAAGATTTTCATCGCCGCCGATTCCAGATTCTGGGCAGAAACGGGCGAAATTCCTCGGTAACATTTCTGAATGAGGCAACACGGTCGGGAATTTTGTTTGTCGTCGGTCGGACTTTCCTATTGTCGCCCGTCACACTAGGAGCGCCAATCACCCCCGGCGAGGGCGACATTGCGCCTGATGAAGATAGCGTGTGACTTCGTCCGAAACTCCTCTTCGAACTCCTGCGTTTCCGCACGCGCACGCCTAGACCAAGGTCAAGGTCAACAGACCGGTGCGGCGAGTGGATGTTGAACTCGCGGAGGTTCTAAGCGGAGGCGCCGGAACAAGGTCTTCAATGTGCAGCGACTCGTGCTAGGCGCTTGCCAGTGGGAAGTTACCTGCTCCCTGGGAATTTCGCCAGTTTCTCCCACAAGCGACTGTTAAAGGGCCGTCGGACGCTCCCACGCATCAAATATGCCCTGCTCCGCCTCGGCGCAAACTCTGAGCCTGGGCTATACGTACCAACGTGAAAGCCAGCTCACGGGGTGGCTTTTCAAGCCCAAATCTGGCTACCACCGGCTACACTTTATTTCGATTCTTGCATGTACCAGTTTGTATGAAGGTGTACGATTGTTCACGTGGCGAGAGCCATGAAAGCCGCATCAGGAGCGGCAAAACGCGGGAATAGTGCATATTCTAAAGGTCAAAAGCAAGTCTCCCGGGTTTATGTACGGGCTGAAGCCAGTACCCTTCACCGAAACGGAGTTATTGGACAGGTTCCAAGGCGATATTCATCTTCCCTTATTTTGCAGAATCTCTCTGGCGTGTGGCTTTTACACCCGACAGAATTCCGACGCCGAAGAGTACAACCGCGCCCGCGGCAATCCATTGTGTGGGGATATGCATGAGGTGCGCGGCGTAAATCAGCCCGCCGATGAGGATTGCGAAACCGGCGGCGTAGATTCCGAACGACATAGGATCTCCTTATCGGGCAAATCGCGCCGGCTTGTTCAAGGCACTGCGTGCGCGTCATTCAGCGCGGTTTTCAGCCGCTCACACCAGTTTTGCCCGTTTGGCGTCTCGCGCCGGGCTGGGCGGAGGATCGAGGAGTTTGGGCCGGGATGCATTCTGTTCCGGGAGTTGATCGTGCAGAACCACATTGAGCAGCGACTTGTTCACCCGAATGCGGCCGTTGTACTCGATGTAGCCGAGCTTTCTGAACCGATTCATGAAGAAACTGACGCGGGAACGGGTGGTGCCGATCATCTCGGCAAGCGTCTCCTGCGTGACCGCCGGGATCAGCGTCTCCGGCTCGCCCGGCTTGCCAAAGTCCGCCATCAGCAAGAGTATCCGCGCCAAACGCCTTTCGCTGGAGTTGAAGAGCTGATCTATGAGATCCGCCTGGGTTCTCATGCCCCGGAGCAGCATGAAGTTCAGGAAAAAGGCTGAGAACGCATGCTCCTCGTGCAGCACGCGGAGCATCTGCTCCCGCCCGATCTTGAGCGTCGAGCAGGCGGCCATGGCCGAGGCCGAGGCCGTCCGAAACGCGCCCACATCAACGATCGACTCCTCGCCGACAAAGTCTCCGGCGGAGAGCAGCGTAACGGTAGCTTCTTTGCCCTTCTTGGACACCACCGTCAGCTTTGCCCGGCCACTCTGGAGATAAAACACTGAGTCGGCTGCGTCGCCCTGGGAGAAGAAGACTTCCTTCGCCTTGAAATGTACGATCTTGCGCCCTTTTCCTTGACTCGCAAGAAAACGGGCAGTATCAAAAGGCTTCCTCGTTCCTCCATCCATTTGGGCAGCCTCTTCCTGAATGCGTCTCCGGCTTTGGTTCATTGCACGCATTGCACGTGCTGGGGAAGGATCGTCACTCCTGTCCAGAGTGAACAATCACCGCATACCAGCTCAGCATCGCACCGCGCAAGTCAATAGTCTGAGCGATTTGGCTCAGTCGTTGCATCTTTCTGACAGGGAACGGGGACGGTCCTCTTCAGGCGTGGTTGAGCGGGAGTGTCCGAAGCCGGCCTCCGCTCTCCCTGAAGCCGCGGCGGGAACCATCACAGGCTGGGTGAACCGGGCGGGAAGCGCTCACCGGCCGCGCTGGAGACACAGCGCCGACGGTTGCTGGGTTCGACTTCCCTCCGTCAACCCATCCAGGAGATTGAACCGTGCGTTCACACCAGCGGGACGGCGCACTCCTCCCATTTCCGTACCACATCGCCGTTTGAGAACACGAAACATCATAATAGCCCGAAAGTCACATTGATTTGGTTACTGCAGTGCGTATACTCCTGTGTATACCGGCGCCTTGAGTCACAATTCGGCCACCCCTGGCCGAGTTTCCGTTCTCCCTGAAAGAACGGCGGCCGAAACGCCAGGGAGGTCAAGGGTTCAGTCTGGAAGATCACATGGAGCTACATATGAGCCGTATCCCGCGTCGAATGGCCAGCCAAGAGAATCCTGGGAGCATTTTGTCCGGACCAGCAACCGCCGCCACCGAAAGTGCTCAGGAATCGACCAGCCGCTGCAAGGGCGATCGCAGCCCGGCAAGGACAGGCGTGGCGATGCGGCTTGCGCCGGAACGCAACCCAAGCTGGATGCTGGCCTTGGCGGCCTTGCTGCTGGCGGCGACGGGCGCACAGGCGCAATCCATCTTCGCCACGCCGCAACCCGTCACCACCACGTCCGGCCCGCAGACCGTAACCGTAACGGCGCAGGTTGCGGGCACCGTGAACAAAGTGGAAGTGCTCACACTGGGAGTGAGCGACCTTGACTTCGCAGCCGGTGCGGGTGCGTCAAACTGCGGGTCGGCAACCCTCGCGCTCAACGGAACCTGCACTGAATCCGTTACGTTTACCCCCGCCTATCCCGGCCTCCGCGTCGGCGCCGTGGTCCTTCTGGACATCAACAGCAACGTGCTGGGCACGGCGTATCTGTCCGGCACGGGGTTGGGCGGATTGGGCGTTCTGGTCCCCGGCAACGTGATTACGGTTGCGGGCGCCTATCGCCAATGGACTTCGACGCAAGATGGAATTCCGGCCACGTCCGCGAACCTGGACCAGCCCTCCAGCATCACGTTCGACGGCGCCGGCAATATGTACATCGCCGATAGCGCCCACAATCGGATCCGCATGGTCGCCGCGCCCATACCACCCGCGGTTGCCGGCATCATCTCCACCATCGCCGGCACCGGCGTTGCGGGCTCTACCGGCGATAACGGACCGGCCACAGCTTCGACCTTGAGCGCTCCCTCCGGCTTAGCTCTCGATGGCGCGGGCAACCTGTACATCGCAGACACCGGCAACAACAGGGTGCGCAAGATCGCGGCGGCAACCGGCATCATCACCACGGTGGCGGGCAATGGCGCGCCCGGAACCCCCACCAACGTCGGGGACGGCGGCGCGGCAACATCGGCCGAACTCAATCAGCCCTGGGGCGCGACCGTCGACAGCAGCGGGAACCTGTTCATTGCCGACACGTCCGACCAGCGCATCCGCAGGGTGGACGCGGTCACGGGCATCATCACCACGGTGGCGGGAAACGGTGACCCGAGCGGAGTCGGAGACGGCAAGGGAACCTATTCTGGAGACGGGGGGTTGGCGACCAAGGCCGGTCTAAGCCTCCCCTATGCGGTTGCCTTCGACGCTTCCGGCAACATGTATATTCCGGACTCCGCCAACAATCGCATCCGCATGGTTGCCGAAGTGAACGGCATCATCAGCGCAAGCAGCATCATAAGCACAGTTGCCGGAACCGGAAGCGCAGGCATCTCATGCGCCGATGGGCAGGCGCTTGCGGTAGCCCTTAACACACCGTCCGGCGTTGCGCTCGACCCTGCCGGGAATCTCTACATCGCGGACACTCAGGATTCCTGCATTCGCAAGACAAACTCCACCACCGGAAACGTCACGGCCATCGCCGTGAATAACGCCAATGCCATCAGCCCCGCTGGAACGCTGGGTTATGTGGAAGTCTACGCTCCTATCGGGCTGTTCCTGGATGGCAGCGGCGATGTCTACTTTGCCGACTTCTACTACATGTTGATCGAGGAGATTCAGAGCAACAAGGCGGTCCTGGATTACACCAAGACGCCGGTCCAGGTGGGAAATCAATCCCCTGCGCAGACCCGGACTGTTGAAAACGATGGAAACGGCGCGCTGGATCTGACCGCCTTCACCCCCGGCCTGAACGCCGGCGTCGACCTGGGGGCGACGACCTGCAGCCTCACAACTCCCTTAACGGTGGACTCCGATTGCCTGATCGCCGCGGTATTTGCGCCCTCCCTGACATTGGTGTTTCCAACCGGCGTCACCTCAGAACAGGTGGACGCCAATGTGGATGTCTACGGCAACACCGTGAACTTTCCGCTGGACACGGAGGACTTCCCGCTGGACATCATATTGGTCGGGGATGCGACGCCCGTCAATGCAACAACTCTCACGCTGACCTCCAGCAGGAACCCATCGAATTTCGGACAGAGCGTCACCTTCACCGCAACCGTGACCTCGGGCGCGACCGCGGGCACTCCCGCCGGGACCGTCACATTCATGGACGGCGCCACGACGCTGGCCGCTGCGGTGGTCCTGAACTCATCCGGCGTGGCGACATATCAAACCGCCGCTCTGGCCGTTGGGTCGCACACGATTAAGGCGTCGTTCACCAGCGCCACGACCGCGAATTACCTGCCCAGTTCCGCCACGGTGATTCAGATCGTAGACGAAGTAACGGCCACCAATCTCACTTCCAGCTTGAACCCATCTGCTGTCGGCCAGAACGTCACTTTCACCGCCTTGGTGACGATTTCAGGCGGTGGAGGGGTTACCCCGGATGGCACGGTGACCTTCACGGACACGACGACGGGGACGATCCTGGGCAGCCAGACGCTCGGCCCGAGCGGCATCGTAACCGTTTCGACCGCAGCGCTGACGCAGGGGCTGCACGCGATCACGGCCGCCTACGGCGGGGACGCGGCCAACGATATTCTGGGGAGCACGTCCGCGGTTCTGAACCAGGATGTGCAGGCGTCAGGGGCCATCCAGCTAGCGTCCAATCCCAACCCGTCAACTTACGGAACGCCCATCGTCTTTACTGTCACAGTTTCGACCGTCGGAACAGTTGCCGCCACCGGAAAAGTGAGCATTCTCGCAGCCGGGCAGGCGACGCCCATCGCAACCGTGACCCTGGCGGGCAATCCCGCCACTGGCACTGCCACAATCTCTACGCTGGCCGTGGGCACGTATACCGTCACTGCGTCCTATCCGGGCGATTCAAATTACGCCCAAAGCACATCTCAACCCATCACCCAGGTGGTGAGTCCGGCGCAGACGTCAACAACCGTTAACGCGGTTCCGAACCCCGGCATCGCAGGCACGGCGGTGGCCGTCACGGCAACGGTGAAGTTGACTGCGGGCGTGGCCACGCCGACGGGCACGGTTACATTTACCGATACATTCAACGGCGCAACCGTCACGCTGGGAAAGCCGGCCCTCGGCACGGCGGGGACGGCCACCATCAACCCGGCGACGCTTGCGCCGGGGATTCACTCCATTGTTGCAACCTATTCGGGAGATGCGAACGACAACGGCAGCGCGTCCGCTCCGTATGCCCTGACGGTGAATCCGGCCACCACCTCGGCGACCGTCACCGCGACGCCGAATCCCGCCCTCGTGCAGGCTACGATCACCTTTACGGCAAAGGTGACAGGCAACGGCGGAACGCCGACGGGGAGCGTCAAATTCTATGCCAATGCCACGACATTGCTGGGCGCCGCGAACCTGGACGCAACGGGAACAGCCACGATTACGTACGCCGGGCTTGCCGCGGGCAGCTATCAGATTACGGCGGTCTATGCCGGGGACCCGAACGACTCGGGAACCACATCTCCCGCGATTACCGAGGTGGTGGGGACCATTTCAACCATCACCGACCTGGGCGCCTCGACGACCACCGGCGCCAATCCGCAGGTCATTCTGGTGGCCACGGTGCTCAACAACGCCACGACCTCAACCGGCGCCGCCGCCACACCCACGCCCACAGGCACAGTCACGTTCAACAACGGAACGACGGCGATCGGGTCGGCTACCCTGGATTCGAGCGGAGTCGCGACTCTGGTCCCGAATCTGGTTGCCGGCACGTCGTACACCATCGTCGCAGTCTATAGTGGCGATGCGCTGCATAGCCCGTCCACGTCGCCAGCCGTCACCATCTCCGGCACCGCCACGGACTTCACTCTTACCGTTACTCCGGCCAAGGTCACCCTGGCGAAATCGCAGAACACCACGCTGACCGTGACCCTGGCCTCAAGCAGCGGCTTTACCGACACCATCGGGTTGGGCTGCGCGTCTCTTCCGGCGGGTGTAACCTGCCACTTCTCCAGCCTCAACGTCGCCCTCGCGGCCAATTCCACCGGGACCGCTCAGCTTACCATCGACACCAACAACCCGCTGGGCGGGGGCGCGTCGGCCATGGTCGCGCATCCCGGCAACCGGGGCGTTTCCCTGGCCGGTTTCCTGCTGCCCTTCAGCGTCCTCTTCGGTTGCGTCTTCTGGCGCTTCCGCAGGCGATACGCGTTTGTCCTGACCTCGGCACTGGTGCTCCTTCTCTCCGGAGCCGCCATGCTGGTGACCGGCTGCGCTGGAATCACACAGAGCAGCGCGGCGCCGGGCACCTACGTGATCCAGGTGGTCGGCGTCGGCGCCAACAGCGACATTACCCACTACCAGAACGTGACCCTGACCATCACGCAGTAGTGCCAATTGATGAAACACGCTGCAGGAGAGAGATGATGAGATTTCATAGTTTCGTTCGGGTGTGGGGTGGCAATCCGGGGTCCCGGGTGGATCGGGCGGGTGCCGGGTACCCTCTGGGTGAGGCGCTGCGAGCGATTTTTGCTCGCTTTGGTGAGGCGACAGGTCTTCGTTGCTGGGGTGGCAATCCGGGGTCCCCGGCGACAGGTTTTCGTCGCTGGGGTGGCAATGCGGGTTTGTGGCCAGGGCGTAGCGCGGTCTTCGCGGCCGTTCTTCTTGCCGTCTGCCTCGGGATGGCGCGCAGGGCTGAAGCGCAGGTGGTGTATTCAGCGGATGAGGGCGGCCTGTTGCTGTCAGCGGGTGGCACGGCCTCCGGCTACTATCTGAACTACGGTGAGCAAAAACTGCTGGGGGCCACGGCGTTCATCGAAGCCGACACCCGGCGTCACCTCGGCATCGAAGCGGAGGCGCGCTGGCTGGAGTTTCACCAGACGAACGATATCAATGCCGCGACCTATCTGGGCGGAGTCCGTTATTTCAGGGATTATGGGAGATTCCAGCCCTATGCCAAGGGTCTGGTGGGGTTCGGCCAGGCCAATCTGGCATTTAGCCTTGGCCAGGCGAATTCGTTGGTGATTGTGCCGGGGGGCGGGGTGGACTACCGCCTCAATCGCCGCATTCATCTCCGGCTGGCCGACTTTGAGTACCAATTCTGGCCGCAAGCCACCTATGGCACAACACCGGCCTTTTCTTCCATCGGCGTCAGTTCCGGCATTCGCGTCCGCATCTTCTGATCGTGTGATCGTGCCGTGGCCCGGCTTCCATTGCCAGGGACAAACGCGAAAGCTGGCCGATTCCCGCCGGGACCCGGTCGCGCCCTTGCCCTGGTTCACTTCCCCGCGTCGTCGGAGTTGTGAATAAAGCACTCATGAATCGCGTCTGGCGGCGCATTGGGCCATTTGGACTCGATCAGGTCGTTTTCGCTCAGCTCGTGCAGCGCAAAGTCGATGGTGCCATCGCCGTGCACGGTCGCCTGCAGGTAGCCGTAGATGTTGGTCCTGGACGCCTTGTCGGCATCCTTGGGAAGTTGGTAGCGGTGGGCTCCGGCGCTGCCGATGATGATGCCCGGCGCCACATTGCTGCTGTGCTGCTTCCAATAGGGAGTGTTGAAGATGTTGGGCGAGTAGTAATGCGAGTGGCTGGCAAGGAGGTACACATGCTTTCCGGCCGCCTGGGCGTCGTAGAGCCAGGTGTAAACCAGTTCGCCGGTGCGGATCCCCAGGTCCCAGTCGTCCATGCCGTGATCGGAACTGGTGGAGTGGGGCAGCGCCTCGTGCATGCCCGCGACGATGGTGCGGATGCCTGAGTTCGGAGCCAGATCGCGGTCAAGCACCGAGCGCAGCCAGCGCAGTTGGGCGTCGGAAAACTCGTCGCGGCTGGCGTTGTCCAGGGTGATGAAATCCACGCCGTTTTGGGTCCAGTGGTACCACGGCTGCACTCCATTGCCGCTGTCGCCGTCGGCCTTGCGCTGGGCCTCAATCTCAGGACGGTTCAGAAAGCTGGAAAACTTGGCGATGTAGCCCTCGCGGGTCATGGGCTTCACATTCTCGTGATTGCCGCGGCCCAGAAACACAGGGATGGAGCCGAATGAAACGAGCTGGTGCTCCAGGAAGTCGTCCCAGGCGCGGTCAAGATAATCGGATTTGGAGAGCTGGCTTCCAGGCGGCCGCATGGCCAGCAAATCCTGGTCGGGCGACGAGATCCAGCGGAAGTCGCCGAGGTGCCAGTAGAAGACGTCTTTCTCCGCTTTCACCTTGGCGGCGATGGCCGGCATTACAAAATCGCCGCAGTTGCGGCTGTCGCCGCTGACGGCAAAGGTCCACGGGGAAGCAGCGGCTTGCGCGGCGGCAAATGGCGGCGCAAGCGTGGTCAACGTGAGCAGGGAAAGGGAAGCATACAGCCTGAACATGGAATCAGCATAGCGCGAACCACGGCCAGTCAGGTCAATTTCCGGGTAGGACTCTGGCGCACATGCCCCGATACGCGGCCAGAGGTCATTACCCATTCCGGCGGGCGGACGTTTGTTTGCCGTGAACGGAGTAATTCATCGGTTCACCGGCGCTTCAGGACTTGGAGCGGTTTTAGGCGCCGCTTTTTCCGGCTGTGCAGCCGGCGGTACAGCGGGCGGGGCAGCCGCCGGCGGGGCCGGGACGGCAATGGGTTGTGCCGGTGCCGCCGGCGCCGGTGGTCCCGGCTGGATTGCCGGCGTCACCGGCAGGGTGAGCGTCTGCACCGTCGCCGGGTCGTCGCGCAGCCTCAGATAGAGTACGCCATTGGCCGGGTGGGCCACGCTCAGTTGGGTTCCCGTAAAGTCCGGCGGCACATCGGTGGCGTTGTCGAACTCCGGCGTGGCCCCGATGGAAGTGGCCAGGATCAGGTTCGTCCCAGTGAGCGTGCAGGGCTTGACCACGGCGCGCGGGCAGCGCAGCTCCTTGAACCCAGGCAGCCGCACCAGCGTTCCCAGGGGCAGCCAGTCGCCCGTAACCCCGTCGGCCGACATCACGCGCACCTGCACCGGCCCAAAGGCCGAGGAGCCGAAGCGGGCCAGCGGGTCCACCAGGCCGATTGCGATCTTCGCGTCCTCGAGCACCAGGCTGCCGTCGGCCAGCGACAGCACGGTTCTGAAGCTGCCGTCCACCGCCGCTACCTCCACCTTTTCATTGCGGGCAAAGTTCACCGGCACGCGGGACTTGAGAAAGAACACCAGCCGCCCCTCAACGGGCAGGTCGTCCAGACTCCCCAAGCGTATGGGCGAGGGGGTCGCGGATGCCTCTTCCTGCGTGCCCTTGTTCAACAGCACGACCTGCGGGCGAGGCGGCTCCACGGTCACGGACACCTTCAGTTGGCGGCCGTCCTGCAACTGCACGTTGGCAACGTAGCGCTTTCCGGGGTCCAGGTTTGCCGTGGGACCATCGGCGTTCATCGCCAACTGGTCGAAGTCCTCGACGCGGCTCAGCGCGGACGGGGTCAGGGTCAACCCCTCCAGTTCGGCCTTTGCCACTTCGTCCAGACGGGTCCCTCGCAGCAACGCCACTGCGTCGCCTGCGCTCAGCGTCAGCCGGTCCAGCGATGCGGCCTCGGCATAGGCCTTCAGGAGCAGCCTGTCCGGCTTCTCCAACCCATACTGGTAAATCTCCAGGGTTACCGGTCCGGGAGCCGCGTCTTTCAGGGGCACGGAAACCTCCAGCGTATCCGGCTTGGAAGACATCCAGGTCAGCTTCAGGGGGTTGCCGCCGGCGCCCTGCTCCTCCACCCGATCGACGCAAAGTGTACTCTCGTCTTCAAGGCGCAGTGTGTCTTCGCGGCCCACCACCAGGGCAGACTGGTCGCCGGCCGCCACGATCCATTTGCCGGGCTGAGCAGCGTGCAAGTGGAAGCGGGGACCCTCCCAGTCGTCGAAGCCCCACTTGCCGCGCAACACGCCGGCCACATCGCTCGCCCCCAGCGGAGGCACCGGATCCGCCAGCACCAGCCCGCCTGCGGATGGATCGGCCTTGACCGTGAGGTCAACCGGCGAGCTTTTTCCGTTGACGCGGGCCTCGATGTGCAGCATCAGGCCGTGGGCCAACTGGGTGGAAAAAACCATCGGCGCCCCCTCGGCGGGTAACACCAGACCGGGCTTCTGCGCGCAAAAGCTCTCCGCCGGATTCATCGGATGCAGCGGTGGCGGCTTGGCCGGCCCTACCGGCGGCAGCGCAACCACCACCACCGACTTGGGATCGCGGAACGAAGGCGGCACGTTCAGGCGAAGATTCAGCGTATCCTTGGTCGGCAGCGCCAGCGCCGGAATGTATTGGAAATGCGCCGTGTGCAACGAGGCGAGAATCCTCGCCGTGTCCACGATGGCGCCGACATACGGGCTAAAAGTGCCCGCCCCGGCCAAGGTTGAATAGCTGAGCTGGTTCATCAGATCGCCGGCGGAACCGTTGGTCAGTTGCACCACCAGCGATTGCACATTGGCGTCGTCCAGCACCAGTCCATCGGTGTGCTCCACCAGGCACGGAGCCTGCTGGTCGCTGGGTTTGTCGAAGCATTCCTTGTCCAGTTTGATGCCCAGGCTGCGGGCTGCCATCTCGGCCCGTTCTTTCAGCAACTTGGGATCGGTCTGGGAGCTGACCTTGACTTCGGCAAGGTAGGCCTCCAGGCGCATCCGGTCCCAACTGGCGGCCTGCAGGTCCTGGGTGGCGCGCACAAATGCGCCGGGACGCCCGCGCACGGCGGCGCGCAGGGTGCTGAAATCGCCGCCCGTCTCCGGCGCCAGAAAAACCAGCGCCTGCTGCGCTTCCGCGGGAACGGTAACAAAGACACCCTCTTCGCGAACATCGTGGTTCCAGGTCTCCACGCGTGTAAACCACTCCGGCGGCGGTGGATTCGTGGCGCCGCGCAGGAAAGCGACGATCAGTACAAAGTGGGTGGACTGGCTCTCGGGCAGGTCGGGATGAATCCACAGCCGGTCGCCGGCCAGAAGGTTGGGGACCTCGCCGATCGGCAGGGTGACCTCCCCGCGCTTTACATGCACGTCCACCTTGGGCCCGGAAAGGTCGAAGGCCGGGCCATCGGCCCACAGTCCGGATGAAGCCAGACACCACAGCAACAGCAGTAGCAAGCAACGGCGCATATCTCCTATTGTACGGACTCAAACACCGCAGAAAAGCACCGCGGGTGCGCAACTCTTTTTCGGAATCGGGGTCGCGCCGGAGTGACGGCGCGCACACATCTTCCGTTTGGCAACACGCGGACCTCGATTATCGGGTACACTGTGGGTTGAATAGCCTTGAATCGAGGGATTAGCTAAAGTGCTTCTCAAATCCCGGTAGGGTAGAAAAGACAAGCGAAAAGATGGCTCCCAGTTGAAAATGAGTCACTGAATTGCAAACATCTCCTTGCAGAGATTCGAGAATCGCAAAAAACCGTATCCACTTTATTTTGTTGGACAACCGGGGTGCTCAACGACGGGTTTTTCGTGGTTGGGGTGGTAGCCGGGGTGGTAACCGGAATCGATCCTCCTTTGAGGTTGCGGATTTAGAACTAGGGCTGCTCTCTTTCGCCCGCGCTGCGCGGCGCAACCGGACTCCGGAACCAGGCCATGAGGCCGCCGGCGACCGTGCGGTGCAGGCAGGCGGGAGGCGCGGCATACGGAGAAGAAAAAATGAAATCGACAAAAGCTGCGCAGAGCAGCGTAGATTTAAGCAACCTGAACATCCCCGACGCGGAAGAGATTATCGAAGAAGCCCTGAACGAACTAGCGTTTTCCTCTGACCCCGGCCTGGCGCGCGCTCTGCACTTCCTGGCTCCTCCCGGATACCAGGCCATCGTCGAGTTGTGCGGTGAAAACGGCCGCAGCAAGCGCCGCAACGCGTCGGCTGAGACGTGGTCGCCGGAAGAGGACGAGGTGCGCATCTACTTTGAGCGCATCGGCGACGGCGACGCTGCCCCGCGTCCTGCCCGGGCGCCGCGAGCAACTGTCGATCATGCCGACGACGACGAGGAGGGCGACGGCCAGGAAGCCGTGATTCCCGCCGACCTGGAAGCCCGCGTGAAAGAGTTGTGCGCCGCCCTGGCCGAGGCCGAGCGGGGCGGACACGCCTTCATCGCCCTCAAATGGTTCCGCGATTCCTTCCTGCCCCGCAAGGCCTTCCGCTGGAATCAGCACCCTGAGTCGCGCCAGGCCGTCCTGGCTGAGGCCATCCAGCGCGGTGTCGTGCTCACCAGCAAGATCGCCAACCCCAAGACCCCCGCCTATCCCACCACCACCATCCGCCTCAACCGCGCCGAAGCCGGTATGCCCGAGGAGGCGCAGCGCTTCCATCCTGTCGCGGTCCACGGCGACTCCATCGCCGAGGCCATTGAAGAGGAACGGGGGAACCTGTGAGCTGCTACTTCCTTGAGTCCACGGCCTTCGCCAAGCTCTTCGTCCAGGAGCAGGGAACCGACGCCCTGATCCGCCTTATGGAGGCCGTCGAGGACAACCGCAAACTGATCTCCGCCTCCACGCCGCTGGAGGTCTATGCAGCCATCCGCCGCCGCGAACGGGCCGGCGGCATCTCGGCGGAAGACGCCACGGCAGCGCTAGATATTCTTCGCCTTGAAGCCGCCCGCATGGTCCAGGAGCCGCTCAACCCCGCCGTGCTTGAAGCCGCCCGCCAGCTTCTCGACCGCACCTCCCTGCGCTGGCCTGACACGCTGCAACTGGCCGCCGCCCTCGTCGCCCGCGACATGTTCCAGAACACCGAGATCATCTTCGTCTCCGCCTCCCCGCAGCTTCTCGAAGCCGCCAAAGCTGAGGGCTTTCACGCGCTCGACCCGGCCAAGGAAGCGGCTGAACCCGCTTCTGTAACTGACCCGGCAGCGCAGGATCCAAGTGCGAAAGACTAGGAGTCTGTCGGGAGCAGATTTTTCACCCTTTAGAATCAACAACTTACGAATTCTACGTTTTTACGTAAGCCCTTGATCCTAAATGAGTTACGTTGTGATAATTTCCTATTTCCGACACACTCCTAGAGCCGAACTTGATTTGAGCTGCGCGGGTTACTCCCGCCGAAACCGATTCGCCTGCTCGAACTCATCGCGCAACTCCGGCGTGCGCAGGTTTTCGCGCACGTGCGCCAGCCTCTGCTCCAGCGCGTGCAGCGCCGCCTCGACCGCCGCAGTATTGGTGTAAGCAATATCCCGCCACATCGAGTAGGGGCTCGCGCCCAGCCGCGTCATCTCGCGCAGGGCGCGCCCGCCCACGTCTTTTAGCTCCGGCGCGTCGCCCACTTCTTCCTCGAGCAGCGCGCTCAGGGCCGTGGCCACAAACTGCGGCAGATGGCTCACCCAGGCCACCAATTCATCGTGGCGCGCAGGGTCCAGATCGAGGGTCTTTGAGCCCATCGCCGCGACCCACTCCCGCCATCCCTTCACGAGCGCCGCCGAATGCGCCGACCGCTCCGCCGCCGGATCGTCGGTAAACAGCCACACCGCGCCGCGAAACAACTCCGCATCGGCCAATGCCGCGCCGCCCCGCTCCTTGCCCGCCATGGGGTGGCCGGGCAGAAACGCCGCGCGATCCGGCCGGTTGAAAAGGCGGCCGGCGGCCTCGCTGATCTGTCTCTTGGTGCTGCCCACGTCGGTGACCAGGTGATCGGAGCCGAGCACGCCGGCCAGCTTCTCCATATAATCCAGAGTCGCATAGATGGGCATGCACAGCAGAACCACCTGGCTCTCCCGCGCCGCCTGCAAGGGGTCTGCCGCAATCGAGTCGAGCGCCCCCGCGGCCAGCGCAATCTGAGCCTGCTCCGGGCCCCTGTTCCACCCGGCAATCTGCCCGCGAAAACCCGCCGCGCGCAGCGCCAGCCCCGCGGATGTACCCAGCAGGCCCGTGCCCAGAATGGCGATGCGCTCGATCATGCGGACCTTCCTGACTCCGAAGTGCTTTGATGAAAGGGTGCGGCTTTAGCCGCGCCGTCAAGCGAAAAATAGAAGATTCGTGGGCTTTAGAGGGTGCGGAAAGAGTCTTGTTTTCGCGCCAAAACCCCGAGAAGCGGCCCTCCGGGGCTAAAGCCCATGTTGATTCTGCGCCACTTACGGCACGATTCGCGCGGCGAATCGTGCCGTGATACAAAACCCCCGCGAATCCACGCTGGAACGAATTTTTCCGCAGCCTGTTTAGCCCCGCAGGGAAGTCCTTTTGAACAATGTTCATTCCCTCGGTGGCTCGAGCCACGACCGTTTCACTGCTGTGACGGCACGGCTGAAGCCGAGCCCTTTCAAAACTACAGCGTCCGTCCCACCGCCGTCGCAATCACCCTCAGCTCGCCCACCAGCTTTTCAAACTGGTCGAGGTACAGGGTCTGCGCCGCGTCGGAGGCGGCCTTGTCTGCGTTGGGGTGAATCTCCACCATGATCGCGTCCGCCCCTGCTGCCACGGCGGCCTTGGCCATGGGGGGAACCATGTCGCGCCGGCCCGTGCCGTGCGAGGGGTCGGCCACCATGGGCAGGTGGGAGAGCTTGTGCACTACCGGAATCGCCGCGATGTCCATGGTGTTGCGCGTCGAGGTCTCATAGGTACGGATGCCGCGCTCGCACAAAATCACATCGTAGTTGCCGCCGGCCAGAATGTATTCGCTCGACAACAGCAGTTCCTCGATGTTGGCCGACATACCGCGCTTCAGCAGCACCGGCTTGCGCACCAGGCCCAGCTCGCGCAGCAGGTTGAAGTTCTGCATATTGCGCGCTCCCACCTGGAAGCAGTCCACGTACGGCAGCATGGGCTCAATCTGCGCAATCTCCATCACCTCGCTCACCGTCAGCAGACCGTTCGCCTCGGCCGCCTCGTGCATCAGTTCGAGGCCCGGAATTCCCAGTCCTTGAAAAGCGTAGGGCGAACTGCGCGGCTTGTAGGCGCCTCCGCGCAGAAAACCGCCTCCTGCCGCCTTCACGCAGGCGGCAATGGTGAAAATCTGATCGCGGTTCTCGATGGCGCACGGGCCGGCGATGATCGCCACCTGCTCGCCGCCTATTCTGGCGCCGTTTGGAAACTCCACCACCGTGCCTTCCGGACGAAACGCACGCCCGGCCAGCTTGTAAGGCGCGGTAATCCTGTGTACATAGAGCACGCCCGACAGCAACTCAAACTTCCTCAGGTCCAGGCCAGCGGTGGGTCCCACGCCGGCCAGAATGGTCTGGCTCGTGCCCGTCGTTCGATGAACATTGACCCCGGATTCCACCATCGCGTCGATCACTGCATCGATCTGATCTTCGGTGGCTCTCTCCTGCATGGCTACGATCATTGCTTATTCCCTGTCCCGGGCGTCTAAAGCGCCTGTGCCGTGGCCCGGCGTATGCGCCTGGGCGTTCCTCTCCGATGCCAACTCGTCCCTCTGCAAGGCCCGCATCACGTCGATGATGCGCTCGTAGATATGCGTCAGTTCGATGTCCGGCAACGGACCCTTGTTGGCCGCCCGCACGTTGGCGTAGATCACCTTTTCGCGCGCCGGCTCGTAAACCGGCAGCGAGGTGGCAACCTTCAAGTGACCGATCATCTGCGCGGCGCGTGCCCGCTCGCTCAGCAACTCCACCAGTTGCCGGTCCAGAGCATCGATTTGATCTCGCAGTTCTTCCAGCGTCATTCCATCCTCGTAATGCGCCCCATGTCTTGCATCCCGGATGCCGGGCTTCTTCCGTTAAAGACCCTCACCCGGGTGCATGGGAGCAAGAGTTGTATCCATTCATGCGGCCATCCATGCGGATCGCCGCGCCGCCCTCGGGGTGTGCCTTATCGGGCCAGCGCCGCCTCAGGCAGGTGCAGGCCCCTGATAAATCGAGCCACCGCGCCCGGCGCCGTCTCCCACCCGGCGGACGAAGGCCTGTCCGCGGGAGCCCCGGTCTCGGGAGTCGATTGCTCGATCAACTCCACAATCGCGCTGCCGATCACCGCGGCATCCGCGAACCGGCCCACCTGGGCGACGTGTTCGCTGTTCGAGATGCCGAACCCCACGGCTACCGGCAGCCCGGTCCATCGCCGGATGCGCGCCACCAAAGCCGCCGCATCGCTGGTCAGGCTCTGCTGCGTGCCGGTAACGCCCACGCGGGAGATGGCGTAAACAAATCCTTTGGAGTGGGTCGCTATCGCTTTCAGCCTATCGTCGGGACTGGTCGGCGCGGCCAGAAAGATCGGCGCCAGCCCCACGCGGGCCATTTCGATGAGATACTCGCCCGCCTCTTCGACGATCAGATCGGTCACCAGCACGCCGTCCACCCCGGCCGCCGCTGCTTCGTCCGCAAAGCGCGGCAGCCCGTAGCGCAAAATCGGATTCAGATAGCTGAAGATCACGAGGCCCGCCTGGGGCCGCGCCGCGCGAATCTCCGCCGCCAATGCCAGCACGTCCTTGAGCCGCGTTCCACGCGCCACTGCCCGCTCGCTGGCCCGTTGAATCACCGGCCCATCCGCCAGCGGATCGCTGAACGGCACGCCCAGTTCGATCACCGCCGCGCCGGCATCGATGGCCGCAAGCGCAATGGCCCGCGTAGCCTCAAGGCTCGGATCCCCGGCCGTCAGATACACCACCAGCCCGGGTTTGTGTTCAAACAGAATCGCCATCGAAGTCTCGGGTTTCCGCGGTCACGCCCCCTGAATCTTCAACTCGCGCGCCAGGATGCCCATATCCTTGTCGCCGCGTCCAGAGAGGTTCACCACCAGTATGTCATGGGCAGCCAGCGTGGGCGCAAGCTTCAGGGCCTCGGCCACAGCGTGCGCGCTTTCGAGCGCCGGCAAAATCCCCTCCGTCCGCGCCAGCCGCACCACAGCATCCAGGGTCGCCGCATCGTCCTGCGACACGTACTCCGCCCTCCCCGAATCGTGCAACGCCGCGTGCTCCGGCCCGATCGACGCATAGTCCAGCCCCGCCGACACCGAGTGCGTGAGCGCAATCTGCCCGTTCTCATCCTGCAAAACGTAAGAATAGGTACCCTGCAGAACCCCCGGCGCTCCGCCGCTGAACCGCGCCGCATGATCGCCCAGCGCCGTGCCGCGCCCACCTGCTTCGACGCCAATCAGACGGACCTGAGGGTCGGGAATGAACTCGTAGAACGCGCCGATGGCGTTCGACCCGCCGCCCACGCAGGCGATCACGGCCGTAGGCAGCCGGCCTTCCTTCTCCAGAATCTGTGCCTTCATCTCGATGCCGATGACGCGCTGGAAGTCGCGCACCATGGTCGGATAAGGATGCGCTCCCAGCGCGCTGCCCAGCAAATAATAAGTAGTCCGGACGGTGGTCACCCAGTCCCGCATGGCCTCGCTGATAGCGTCCTTCAGCGTCTTCGATCCCGACGAAACCCCGCGTACCTCCGCGCCCAGCAGCCGCATGCGCAGCACGTTCAGTTCCTGGCGCGCCATGTCCACATCGCCCATGTAGACCACGCACTCCATGCCCAGCAGCGCGCACACCGTAGCCGTAGCCACCCCGTGCTGCCCCGCGCCGGTCTCGGCAATGACGCGCTTCTTGCCCATCCGCCTGGCCAGCAACCCCTGGCCGAGCGCGTTGTTGATCTTGTGCGCTCCGGTGTGCAGCAGGTCTTCCCGCTTCAGATAAATCTTCGCCCCGCCCAACTGCTCCGTCAGCCGCTTGGCAAAGTAGAGCGGCGTAGGCCTTCCCGCATAGTCCTTCAGCAACCCGGCCAGCTCCGCCTGAAACGCCGCATCGTTCTTGGCCGCTTCGTACTCATGCTCCAGCTCGACGAGGGCCGCCATCAGCGTTTCCGGCACATAACGCCCGCCATACACGCCAAACCGCCCCGGCCGCGACTCCGACGGAACTGCTGGAAGAATGACCGATGCCATCTGTGGGGCCTCCTGCGCACGCAAACAAAAAATAGGGAACTTTTCAGTGTACAAGGACGCGCCAGCGCCAATGTTTTGCTGGCCACGCTGCCGCCCAAACAAGATTGAGGAAACCTGAAGCGATTCACGAAAGACTTGGCGTTAGGGGAAAGCCGCCCGCGCACGCGCCACAAACTCCCGCACCTTTTCAGGATCTTTCTTACCCGGCGCAGACTCCACGCCGGAGACCACATCCACGCCCCACGGCCGCAGCGTGGCGATCGCCTCAGCCACGTTTTCTGGATCCAGCCCGCCCGCGGCAATCAGCTTGAGTCTTCCCGCATCGCCAAAGGCCGTCTTCCGCGCCTCGACCCAGTCGAACGTCACGCCAGTGCCGCCGACAGCCGAGGCCCTACGCGAGTCCACCAGCACCGCATCCACGTGCGGGTTTCGGGCGTGCCTGGCGATCTGTCTCTTGATCAGCTTCCCAGCCCCGGCGTCAAAATGCACCACGCGCAAAATCCGCAGCGCCGGCCCCAGCCGCGCGCGCAGCTTCGCCGGCAACTCCGGCCCAGCCTCCCAGTGCAATTGCACGCCCGTGAGTCCGGCCGCGCGCACAGTGGAGTAAATCTCCTCCAGTTGCGCATCCACAAAAACGCCGATCTTCTCCACCGTCGCCGGCAGATGCGACCCAATGGCAGCCACCTCGGCCACCGTCACCCGCCGTGGACTGGGCGCAAACACAAACCCCACCGCGTCCGCCCCAGCCTCCACGGCCAGTCGCGCATCCTCAAGCGAGGTGTTGCCGCAAATCTTGATCCACAGACTCATCGCGTCGCCGCAACTCCCGCCAGCAGTTCCGCCAGCGCCGTGCCGGGGTCGATCTGCCGCATCAGGCTTTCGCCAATCAGAAAAGCGTCAAACCCCGCGGCCCGCAACCGTACCAAATCCTCCGCAGTCGAAATCCCGCTTTCGGCCACCCGCACCACGCTGGCCGGAATTCGCTCCACCAGCTCGAGCGCAGTCTCCAGGCTCACTTCGAAGCTCTTCAGGTCGCGATTGTTCACGCCGATCGCGTCGGCGCCGGTCTCGCCCGGCGTCTCCAGCACGCGGTCAAGCTCCTCGCCGGTATGCACTTCGACCAGCACATCCAGCCTTAGCCCGCGCGCCACATAAGCAAGGCGCTTCATCTCCTCATCGCTCAGCGCGGCCGCAATGAGCAGAATCGCGTCCCCCCGGTGCGCGCGTGCCTCCACGATCTGATACTCGTCAACCATGAAGTCCTTGCGCAGGCAGGGCAACGGCGTCGCCTTCGACGCCAGCTCCAGATTGCGCAGGCTGCCCTGAAAATACGGCTCATCGGTAAGCACCGAAAGCGCCGCCGCTCCGCCCGCCTTGCAGCGCCGGGCCAGCCACTCCACGTCAAAGTCCGCGCGGATCAGTCCCTTCGACGGCGAAGCCTTCTTGATCTCCGCAATGACAGTTGGCTCTGTCGCCGCGTGCCGCCGCAAAGCCGCCGCCCAGCCGCGTGGCTGGTGCGCCGCCGCCCGCCGCTCCAACTCGGCAATGGGCACACGCGCCTTGGCCGCGGCCACTGTGGCCCGTGTTGTGGCAAGAATTGTGTCAAGGCGGGTCGACATGTTCTGGCTAGAGTATAAGGGGATCTCCCTGGCCAATCTCCACCGCCACCGCAGCGCCCGTCCCCTGGTCAAGCTGGTCGCCCAGCTGCGACTTCCGTCCTGGCGGATGCCATTGCCCCAGGGCCGGCGAAGTGGCCAACGCCAACCACCTCACCCCAGCCAGACAACCTGCCTTGTTGGAGACATGCATTTCAAAGCCTCCCGGGATCGATCATCGCCCAACAGACTGGAGGAAGATTGACCTGCAAGAAAAAACCTCGGCACCGGGTGGGAATGATTGTATCCAAACTCGTATACTTTGCAAGAGCCCTTCAGAGGACAGCCACGCTGGCTTTGTGGACCATCATCGCTGTCATTGCGCTCTTCGCCAAGCTTTTGTCTCTTGCCAGGCAAGGGGATTCCATCGTAATACGTTGTCCGAATACACTCTTTGCAGACATAGATGGCCAATATGCAGATACCTCTTCGCTTGGATGTCATCGATTCGCACACTGCTGGAGAACCCACCCGATGCATTCTTTCCGGCGGCCCGCATCTCGGCTCCGGCCCGCTCGTCGAGCGGCTTGAACGCCTGCGCCGCGAACACGACCACTACCGGCGCGCCCTCCTCTGCGAACCGCGCGGTTCCGACGTTCTGGTCGGCGCATTCCTGCTGGAGCCCGTCGATCCCGCCTGCGCTGCGGGCGTCATCTTCTTCAACAACGCCGGATATCTGGGCATGTGCGGCCACGGCATCATCGGCGTGGCTGTCACATTGGCCCACCTGGGCCGTATTGAACCCGGCGAACACCGGATCGAGACCCCGGTTGGCGCCGTCAGAATTCAGTTGCACTCCGGCAGCCGCGTCACCATCCGCAACGTGCCGGCTTTCCGTCATCGAGCCGGCGTCACAGTTCAGGTTCCCGGCTATGGAGCGGTCACCGGCGATGTGGCCTGGGGCGGCAACTGGTTTTTCCTGGTGCGCGACCATGCCTTTGCCCTCACCCTCGACCAGGTCGAGCCGCTGACTGCCTTCACCTGGGAGATTCGCCGTGCACTGGCAGCGGCAGGCGTTACCGGAGCCAATGGCGCCGAGATCGACCACATCGAACTGTTCACCGGCGCCCACGACCCGGCCAACCACAGCCGCAACTTCGTTCTCTGCCCCGGCAAGGCCTATGACCGCTCCCCGTGCGGCACCGGAACCAGCGCCAAGATGGCCTGTCTGGCCGCCGACGGAATCCTCAAGCCAGGCCAAATCTGGCGGCAGGAGGGCATCCTGGGCACCATTTTCGAGGGCAGCTTCCAGTTCGACGGCGGCGAAATCGATGCGGCAGAGAACGGCAGCATCCCCGAGCTCCGAATCGGCGAGAGAAGAATTATTCCGACCGTGACCGGCTCGGCCCATGTAACCGCTGAATCGACGCTGATCTTCGACCCCGCCGACCCATTCCGGCTCGGAGTACCGCAATGAGCCCTTCCGCGCCGCAATCCTGCGATGTCGTAGTCACCGGCGGCGGCATCGTAGGCGCTGCCTGCGCGCTGGCCTGCGCACAGCAAGGGCTCCACGTGGCTCTGGTCGAGCGCGAATTTCCCGGCAGCGGGGCCACCGCCGCCGGCATGGGCCATATTGTCGTCATGGACGACTCCGAGGCGCAATTCGCGCTCACGCGGCGTTCTCAGCAGTTGTGGCAGGCGCTCAGCTCCACCTTGCCGTCCAGCGCCGAGTACGAAAGCCCGGGAACCCTCTGGGTAGCCGCCGATGACGAAGAGCTGGCCGAGGCCGCGCGCAAACACGCCTGGCTCGCCGCCCGCGAAGTCCCCAGCCGCCTGCTCTCCAGCCGGGAGCTGGCCGTCGAGGAGGCAAACCTGCGCTCTGGCCTGGCCGGCGGACTGCTCGTGCTCGAGGACGCAGTCGTCTACCCTCCCGCCGTAGCGCTCCATTTGGCCCGGCAAGCCCGGTCTCTGGGCGCCACGCTCCTGGCCGGCCGCTCCGTCACGCACCTGGCCCACGGCGAAGCCCTGCTCGACGACGGAACCCGCCTGCGCGCGTCAAGGCTGGTCAACGCCACCGGCGCCGACGCCCCCCACTGCACTCCGGGACTGCCGGTGAAGAGACGCAAGGGCCACCTAGCCATTACCGATCGCTATCCCGGCTTCGTTCACCATCAACTGGTCGAACTCGGCTACTTGAAGAGCGCCCACTCGGTCTCCACTGACTCGGTGGCCTTCAACGTCCAGCCCCGCCAGACCGGCCAGATTCTCATCGGCTCCTCGCGCCAATATGGCAATGAGGATTCCGCCGTCGATCACGCGCTGCTCGCCGCCATGCTTCAGCGCGCCACGCTCTATCTGCCCGCCATCGCCTCGCTCAACGTGCTCCGCGTCTGGACCGGCTTCCGCGCCGCCACCCCGGACAAGCTGCCGCTCATCGGTCCTGTTTCCGGCGATCCCACGCTGTGGCTTGCCACCGGTCACGAGGGCCTGGGCATCACCACCGCCCTGGCCACCGCCGAACTGCTCGTCGCTGCCTTCACCGGCGCCACGCCCGCCATTACGCCTGAACCCTATCTGCCGGCCCGCTTCAGCCCCGCTTACGGCCACGCTCGCAACGAGGAAGCCGCCCCTCAGGAGAAGCTATGAACTGGACAGGCGTTCTACCCGCCTTGACCACCGCCTTTGACGAGGATTACAACGTCGATCATGCTTTTGTCGCCCGCCACGCCCAGTGGCTCGTCAAGAATGGCTGCACCGGCATCATCTGCCTGGGCTCGCTCGGTGAAGCCCCCACGCTCAGATTTGAGGAGAAGATCGACATTCTAACCACCGTCGTCGCGGCTCTCGACGGCAAGGCTCCGGTGGTTGCGGCCATCTCCGCGCTCTCCACCGCTGAGGCCGTCGAGCTGGCCCACGCCGCCCAGGTCGTCGGCTGCTCCGGGCTCATGATCCTGCCGCCGTACGTCTACAAGGGCGACTGGCGCGAGAACAAGGCCCACGTCGCGGCCATTCTCCAGGCCACGCCGCTCGCCGGAGTGCTTTACAACAACCCCGTCTCCTACGGCGTGGACTACCTTCCCGAGCAGATCGCGGAACTGGCTCTCGAATTTCCCAATTTCGCCGCCGTCAAGGAGTCCTCCACCGACGTTCGCCGCGTCACCGCCATTCGCGCCTTGATCGGCGACCGGCTCGCCCTGTTGGTGGGCGTCGATGACGCCATCGTCGAGGGCATCGCCGCCGGGGCCGTGGGCTGGGTCGCCGGACTCGTCAATGCCTTCCCCCGCGAATCCGTGGACCTTTTCAACCTCGCGCGCTCCGGCAAGGCCGAAGAAGCCTTCGCGCTCTACCGCTGGTTCCTGCCCCTGCTGCGCATGGACACCGTGCCCAAGTTCATTCAACTGATCAAGCAGGTGCAGCAGGAGGCCGGCATCGGCTCGGCCCGCGTCCGCGCCCCGCGCCTCGAACTGGTTGGCGAAGAGTTGGCCGCGACGCGAGCCGCCTATGAGTTGGCCCAGGCCCATCGTCCGTCCGTTGCCGTCGCCAGCACTCCGTTTACCCTGTAACCTGACCTCGGAGTTCCGAACATGCCTCTCACCGGACAATCCTTCATCGGCAGCCAGCGCGGCGCGCTCGGCGGCGCACCCATCCAGGCCCTCAATCCCGCCACCGGTCAACGCCTCGAACCCGTCTACTCCTCAGTCTCGTCCGCCGAGGTTGACCGCGCCGTCCAGTTTGCGGCGAAAGCCTTCCCCGCCTACTCCGCCACCAGCGGCAAAGCCAAAGGCGCCTTCCTTCGCCGCATCGCCGACGGCCTCGACGGCATTCAGCCGCAACTCGCCGAGCGCGCCCATCTTGAAACCGCTCTGCCCATGCCGCGTCTGCTGGGCGAGGTCAGCCGCACCACCGGCCAGCTCCGCCTCTTCGCCGCCGTGGTCGAGGAGGGCTCCTGGGTCGAGGCGCGCATCGATCCCGCGCTGCCGGCGCGCAAACCACTCGCCCGCCCCGGCCTGCGCTCCATGCTGCGGCCGTTAGGCCCGGTCGCCGTCTTCGGCGCCAGCAACTTCCCGCTGGCCTTTTCCGCGGCCGGCGGAGACACAGCCTCCGCGCTCGCCGCCGGCTGCCCGGTCATCGTCAAAGCCCACTCCGCTCATCCCGGAACCAGCGAGCTGGTTGCCACCGTTATCCAGCAGGCTGTCGCCGCCGCAGGCCTGCCCGAAGGCGTTTTTTCGCTGCTCTTCGGCTCTGGAGTCGAGGCAGGCGCGGCGTTGGTCCGCCATCCGCTCGTCCAGGCCGTCACCTTCACCGGCTCGCTCGGCGCCGGCCGGACGCTCATGGACCTGGCCGCCGCGCGCCCACGTCCCATCCCCTGTTTTACTGAGATGTCCAGCGGCAATCCTGTTTTCATCCTGCCCGGCGCCCTGCGCGCCGGATCGGAAACTCTGGCCCAGGGCCTCTTCAGCTCCTTCACCCTCGGCGCGGGCCAGTTCTGCACCAAGCCCGGCATCGTCCTGCTCCCCGAACAGCCTGAAACCGCCCGTTTCCTCGAAAAGCTCTGCGAATTCGTAGCCCAGTCCCAGCCCTTCACCCTGCTCACCCCCGGCATCGCCCGCGACTACGCCCGCGCCTCCAGCCACCGCGCCACCCAGGCCACGCTCGCCGCGCAGGCTCCGGCCGCGGACAGCGCACTCGCCTGCCCCGCAATCGCCCAGCTCTTTTCGACCACTCTCGACGAGTTTCTCCGCCTGCCGGCACTCTCTGAAGAGATCTTCGGCCCCGACACGCTTCTGGTCCGCTGCCAGACCCCGGCCGAATTTCTCCGCGCCGCCGAGGCGCTCGACGGCCATCTGACCGCCACTCTTCTGGGCAGCGAAGAAGACCTTGCCGCGCACCGCGACCTCATTGCGCTTCTCGAACAAAAGGCCGGCCGCCTGATCTTCAACGGCTTCCCCACCGGCGTCGAGGTCTCCCACGCCATGGTCCACGGCGGACCCTATCCGGCCACCGCCGACTCCCGGTTCACTTCCGTCGGCACCCGGTCAATCTACCGCTTCGCCCGGCCCGTCTGCTTTCAGGGCTTTCCAGACGCGCTCGTGCCGGCCGAGCTGCAAGCCGCCAATCCGCTGGGCATTCTGCGGCTCGTCGATGGCGTCCCCAGCCGTGAGCCGCTGCCGGAATAATCACTCGGAGCCTTGGCAATCCCTCACTCCAAACGGCAGCGGGCAGCCTCCGAGGAAGCTGCCCGCTGCTTGTTTGTCCGAATGTTTACTCACCCGTTACCAACTGCCCCGCTCCCCGTACATGTCGATGACCTTCGCCAGCCGTCTGCAACCGTTCTCCCAGTTGGTCGTCAGAGCGCGCTCCAACCGGTCCGGATTCCCCTCCGCCAGCGCGGTGATGATCTCCTCGTGTTCGGCCACGGAGAGGTGCAACTCGCCGATAATCGAACTGGCATACAGCCGCCAGTAGCGTTCCGTCTGCGGCTCGATCGCCTGATGCAGCGAGCTCAGCCGCGGCCCCGATCCGGCTGACACCACCAAACGATGAAACTCGTGGTCCAGATCGAAGATGCCGGGTCCGTTGGTGCTGTGTTCCTGCGCAATCTGAGCCAAATTGTTGTTGACCAGCCTCAGCCTGGCCGCCAGTTCGTCGCGCTCGTGCTGCGGCAGTTGAGCGGCGCGGCGCCCCGCCAGCCCCTCGATCCGCCCGATGATCGGATAAAGCTCGTTGGCGTCTTCCCTGGTCAGCGGCGCCACGATCATCCGCGATTTGCTCCCGTTGCGATGCTCGATGACATAGCCCTCGCGCTGCAGAAGATAAAGCGCGCCCCGCACCGGCGTCCGGCTCATGTTCAGGTGCTCGCACAGATCGCCCTCGACGATCCACGTCCCCGGCGCCAGCCTGCCGTGCACCACCAGTTCGCGAATCCGTTGAAACGCGATTCCCACGCTGGTTCCATGCTCGGCCTTTGTGGTTTGCCTCTTTGAACCCTTGGGTACTTTCGACGCTGAAGGTGCCATTCGCTTCACTTTCCGGCCATTACAGCGGTTCTCCAGTTGCCGTAGAGCGAAACCAATGCCGCCAAGTGGCTTTCTCCTCTATGAAAAGCCACCTCGCAAAAGACCGGAAACGCCACACAAACTGAAGAACCGCTCTAGCCGCACCGGGACCACATACCGGTTTTCTTCGCGAGTAACCGCTGCTTTCGTCAATTCTAGCAACAATTGGGTCCTTGGCCGCATACGGTCTGGGATACCTGCCTGGAGCAACTGCTGCTGTTAGCGGCGCGCAGTCTGAGGGGCGTCCGCCTCGGCTGCCAGCGTGGAAACCGTTGCGGGAAAAACCGGCGGCCGGGTGCCCGAACTCTCCCAGCCGAACAGAAACTCCGCCGCCGCGCCGCATACGCGCCCCTGGCAGGCACCCATGCCGCAGCGGGTGTGCAGCCTGGCCTCCCGCCAGCCGGCGCAGCCTTCCAGCGCGGACTGTGCCACATCTTCACAACGGCAAACCACGGTCTCCGCCCTGGCCAGCGTGCGCAGTTCCGGCCGCAGCGCAAAGGCGCGGTCCATTCGCAGGGCGAATCGTTGCAGCCGTTGCCGTTTGGGCGTCAGGGCGCGCGCCTCGGCCTCGCGGCCGGCTGCCGCCCACCCGGCAATCTGTCCTTCCACCAGCGCCTTTTCCAGACCGCCAATGCCGGTCAACTCGCCCACGCAGGCCACGCCCGGCGCCGAACTCTGCTGCAACCGATCCACCGCAACGTAGCCTTTGACAATCCGGCAGCCAAGCAGCCGTGGCAGCTCCAGGTTAGGCACAAGATGAAATCCGCAGGCCAGCCAATCGCAATCCAGCTTCCACAGCTTGCAGCCATCGGTCACCGTGACCTGTTCCACACGGCCCCGGCCCTCGGCCTGCACCACCCAGCAGCCGGTTTTATAGGCCGCGTGCCGCGTCTTCAGCCGGTAGCGCGCCCCTTCGGCCAGCTTTCCGGGCTGGCCAAGCAGCGTCAAACCAAAGCCCGCCAACCGGACCAGCGGGGCCTGCTCATAAATGCCCACGATCCTGGCCCCCGCGCTCTGGAGCCCCGCGGCCACCGCCAGCAACAGCGGCCCGCTGCCGGCCAGCGCCACCCGCTTGCCCTGGGGATCGAGACCCCCCTTGACCAGTGCCTGCAATCCTCCCGCGCCCATCACCCCAGGCAGCGTCCAGCCGGGAAAGGGTAGAAAACGCTCCCGCGCCCCCGTCGCCAGGATCAGCCTTCCAAACCCCACATCCCACATCTCGCCGTCGCGCTCCAGCCGCAGAAAACCGGGCGCAGGTTGGTCGATAGCCCGCCAGCCCGCCCATATCGCGCACCCCGCGCGCTCGAACCGCGCCGTCCAGTCCAGGGACCCTCTTCCGTGAAGGTACTTCCGCGCCGTCTCCACTCGGAATCCCCTCCAGATCTGCCCTCCCGGCGCCGCGTTGTCGTCCAGCAGGCAAACCCGCCTGCCTGCCTCCGCCGCCACGGTCGCCGCGGCCATCCCGCCGGGGCCGGCGCCCACCACCACAACATCGAAGCTCGTGCTCATCCGGTCACAACCGCCATCTCTGGAGTGCAAATCAGTTGGCAACTCCGCTGGTGCGCTACACCATTCACCGTCACCCGGCACTCCATGCAGATGCCCATGCCGCACAGTGGACCGCGCGCCTCCCCACGCACCGAAAACCGGCACGGCTCATTGGCCATCATCACCGCAGCGGCCACAGTGGTCCCCTCGGCCACCCGCACCAGCTTGCCGTTCACCGTGATGGAAAAACCTTCGCTCATCCAAGCCGCCCTTTCTCCTCGACAGCAGTTCTCGGGAAAACTTGTGCCGAGGGTGGGATGAATCCCGGATTCATTCGATTATTGCGTACAATTTTGTATATTGGAGAACCCACAAGAAAGAAACCTCCCTCCCCTGCCGGAATTGCCCCCCATAATGGTTGCAAAGGACATCTCCAGTGCCCCAGTCGCTATCGCGCTTCTTCTGTTGCCTCATTTTCTGTGCTTTCCCGCCGCTGAGCCAAGCCGCGCCTGCAAAACCGGCGCCGAGCGTCCCGCCGGACGCTTCGAATCCCGTGCAAGCCCTCATCGAGCGCTATTCCGCCGACCATGATACGCTGGCCAGCTTCTACACTGACCCGTTGTCGCCAGCCACGCGCGATCGCATGAGCAGCTTCCACGCAACCTGGCGGAAGCAACTGGCCGCGGTCGACTTTGCGGTGCTTGACCAGGAAGGCAAGGCCGACTATCTGCTGCTCGCGAACCACCTCACCCGCGAGGAGCACAGTCTTACCCTGGCCGCCACGCAATGGAAGGAAGTTGAGCCGCTGCTGCCCATTGCACCCGCCGTCTTCGCGCTCGAAGACTCCAAACGCCGCGTCGAACTCCCCAACGGCGAGAAGATTGCCGGCCAATTGAATGCCATGACCGCAGCACTCGCGGCCCGCCGCAAGGAACTGGAAGCCACCCTTGTCAAAGATAGTAGCGCAGCCGGCGTGCGCCCCAGCCCCATCGCCGCCTGGCGAGCGGCCGACGACCTCGATCAACTGCGGGACCAGCTTCATCATTGGTTCGAGTTTTACAACGGCTACGACCCCAGCTTCACCTGGTGGGTGGCGCAGCCTTACAAGAAGACCGATGAGGCCATGAAGGACTACGCAACCTTTCTGCGCGAAAAAGTGGCCGGCATCGCTCCGGACGATAAAACCGGGGTCCCCGGCGACGGGTCTTCGTCGCAGGGGTGGAAATCCACGATTATCGGCACGCCCGTTGGCCGCGAGGCCCTGCTGGCCCAACTCTCCGACGAGATGATTCCCTACACCCCAGAAGAACTCGTCGCCACGGCCAAAGAGCAGTTGGCCTGGTGCAAGCAGCAGATGCTGCGCGCCAGCCGCGAAATGGGCTACGGCGACGACTGGCACAAAGCGATGGAGAAGGTAAAGAACAGCTACGTGGAGCCGGGCAAGCAACCCCAGCTCATCCGCGATCTGGCGGTCGAAGGCACGGAGTTCGCCGAAAAGAACAACCTGGTCACCGTGCCCGACCTAGCCAAGGAAACCTGGCGCATGGACATGATGACCCCCGAACGCCAGTTGGTAAACCCCTTCTTCACCGGCGGCGACACCATCAGCGTCAGTTACCCCACCGACACCATGACCTTCGATCAGCGCATGATGAGCATGAGAGGCAACAATCCCGCCTTCTCGCACGCCACAGTTTTTCACGAACTCATTCCCGGCCACTGGCTGCAGGAGTTCATGACCGCGCGCTACCGTCCCTACCGCCAGCTCTTCTCCAACGGCTTCTGGATCGAAGGCAATGCCTTCTACTGGGAGATGGTCTTCTGGGACCATGGATTCGACTCGACCCCGGAGCAGCGCGTCGGCGCGCTCTTCTGGCGCATGCACCGCTGCGCGCGCATCATCTTTTCGCTCAGCTTTCATCTCGGGCTCATGACGCCCCAGCAGGCCATCGACTTCCTGGTGGATGAAGTCGGCCATGAACGCGACAACGCCGCCGCCGAGGTGCGCCGCTCCGTCAACGGCAGCTACGATCCGCTCTATCAATGCGCCTACATGCTGGGAGCGTTGCAGTTCCGTGCGCTGCACCACGAGTTGGTCGACTCCGGAAAGATGACCGACCGCCAATATCACGACGCCATCCTCCACGAAAACATGATGCCCATCGAGATCCTGCGCGCCATTCTGACCGATCGGAAGCTCACGCCCGACTTCAAAAGCTCATGGCGTTTCCTCGATGAATTGCAGGCTACGCCTTCTGGTGTTTCCGGCCGGCATTCCGAGCCGCCTCGTTGACCCCAAGCGCAAGGCTGACGCCTGCCGGGTGGAAGAGTGTGAGAATGTTCTTGCTCAGCGTTCACCATGCTTCGGAATGTCTCAAATAGAATTGTTGACCATTTGAAACATCGGGTCGTAGCACATACCGGAAGTTCAATCGTGCCTGCCTCAAATCGAGAAAGGCTCTCATGCAATCGCGAAGAGAGTTCCCTGGGATACTGCCGGCGAGTCTTCTTGGCGCCGGGTGTTTGCCGTCCCTCCAGGCACAGTCGCAACCAGGGCCAGGAGAGCCGTCGCTCACCCTTTCGCTCGTCCAGACCGTGTATCGCCCGCTCGATGAAGTCACGGTGCTCGGCGCAGGCGAGCGCCGGCTGCTTCTTCTGGATGGAGAAGGCATGCCGTATTTCGATCGGGATGTGACCCTGCCGGCCTCCTTTCGCCCCGGCGGCGCGGGTCTCGCCGCGATGGCTTGCTGCCGCCGTCAATCAGGCTCAGGTCAGTGTGCGCTATCCCGCCTCCCGCGGCTACGTTCTCTATCACTATCGGCAAGAAGCCGCGGCCATCACCGTGGACTACACGAGTTGCGCCGATAAGGCGACCCTGCGCGTGCTTCTGCCGCCCGGCGCCCGCGCCGTCAGGGGCCTTCTGAATGGGAGCGCTGTTGAACTGCGCGGGGAATCGATCGAAGAGTCGCAGTACGCAATTGCCGAGGTGGAAGGGCGCGGCGCACACTCGCAGGTGCTCGAACTGGCTCCTCGTTGACGCTCCGGCAAGTACATCGGCGCGCCGGAACTCCTTCCGGCGCGTGCCGCCGCAGGCGGGCAATCCCGCGACCCCGCTGTCGCCGTTGAAAAGAGATGCGCTGGTTCTAAATGCTCAGCGATATTCTTTCCAATGCGGCACATTTTGGAGAGGAGAACGCTCCAGGCCTTTTGCGCAATCGCCTTTCCTGGGTCGTGCCCGGCGACGTATCTGCGCCTCCCCTTTGACAGGCTCAGGCCCGAAAGGAAGATTTTGCCCCCAAACCGGCGTAAACGCAAGGTGTTCCCCATCACTTTCGGCACTCCTCGGCATTCGTATAATTTCTGGCGGCTTGAAGCCGATTCCGGGGATGGAAGATCCCAATTTCATTCCACCACCGGCCTTAGCGGCGCACAGGAGCGTGAATCATGATTGCACCATGTCTTCAGCACGAATTACCGCTGGCCCGCCGTATGTCCCGGCTGGGCACCGAGACCGCCTTTGAAGTCCTGAACAAGGCGCGGGCGCTCGAGCGGCAGGGCAAGAGCATCATCCATCTGGAGATCGGAGAGCCCGATTTCTCGACCCCGGCCAATGTGGTGGAAGCGGCCGTGGACGCGCTCCGCGGCGGCTGGACGCACTACGGTCCCTCGGCCGGACTGCCCGAACTCCGCCAGACCATCGCCGACTATGTAAGCCGCACCCGCGCGGTCGAGATTTCCCCGGATGAAGTGGTGGTGGTGCCCGGTGGAAAGCCAATCATGTTCTTCACCATGCTGGCGTTGATTGAAGATGGGGATGAAGTCATCTATCCCAATCCGGGCTTTCCCATCTACGAGTCGATGATCAACTACGTCGGCGGCAAGGCCGTACCCATCCAACTGCGCGAGGAGCGCGATTTCGCGATGGATGTCAACGAGCTTGCCCCGCTCATCACCGGAAGGACCAAACTCATCATTCTCAATTCGCCGCAGAACCCCACCGGCGGCGTGATTGAGCGCAAAGACATCGAGCAGGTTACCGAAACGATCGGCGAGCGCAACATTCTGGTGCTCTCCGACGAAATCTACAGCCGGCTGCAGTTTGAAGGCGAGCCTTTCTCGATCATGTCCGTACCCGGCATGAAGCAGAGCACGATCCTGCTCGACGGCTTCTCGAAGACCTACGCGATGACCGGCTGGCGCATTGGATACGGCGTCATGCGGGCGGATCTGGCTGTGCACATCACCCGCCTGATGACCAACTCCAATTCGTGCACGGCCAGCTTTACCCAGATGGCCGGGATCGAGGCGCTCCGCGGAGATCAGAGTCCGGTAGGCCGCATGTGCGCCGAATTCCAGCGGCGGAGCGAAGTGTTCGTCGCCGGGTTGAACAAGATCAATGGCTTTTCCTGCCGCATGCCCAAAGGCGCCTTCTACGTGTTCCCTAGCATCACCGGGACGGGATGGGCGTCGAAGCCTCTTGCCGACGCTCTGCTGGACCAAGCCGGCGTGGCGGCGCTCTCCGGCACGGCATTCGGCCAGTTCGGCGAGGGCTACCTGCGCTTCAGCGTGGCCAATTCGCTCGAGAACCTTGAGCAGGCGCTGGAACGCATCGACCAGTGGACAAAGCAGAATCTCTAGCGAAGCCCTGAACAAGTTGGAGTTTTGAAAGGGCACGGCTTGAGCCGTGCCGCGGAAGCAGCAGAACGGACTCGGCTTTAGCCGCCGGGGGAACGCAGGCTGACGGGAAGGACTGATTCACAGCTTCGGGGATCAAGGCCGCCGGGAAATTTCCGGAACCTTGTCCTTTTTGACTTTTATCGAACACTGCGCGTGTTTTTTCTGCGCCAGGGAGAAGGCCATGGCACTCAGGGATTCCGCTACCGGGCGAGTCATCCGGGATTATTCCATCGAACAGTTGCGCGATGCCGCCAACCTGATGCGCGGCTACGATCTGGTCACTCTGTGCGCGGCGGGTTCAGGGCACGCCGGGGGCACGCTCTCGATCATGGACATTACCGCGGCGCTTTACCTCCATGCCGCCGACCACGATCCTAAGAACCCGTCCTGGCCGGATCGTGACCGCATCGTCTGGTCCGCCGGCCACAAGGCTCCAAGCCTGTATCTCGGATTGGCCTTCGCAGGCTTTTGTCCCCTTGACGACGTGGTGGCGCTGCGCAAGCTCAGCTCCCCTTACCAGGGTCACCCCCACTGGCTCAAGCTGCCGGGCATTGAGGTCTCCACGGGATCGCTGGGACAGGGCCTGAGCATTGCCGTGGGCATGGCGCTCGCCGCCCGGCTGGACGGCAAAACCCACAAGATCTTCTGCCTGATGGGCGACGGAGAACAGCAGGAGGGCCAGATTTGGGAAGCTGCCATGGAGGCCGGACACTTCCACCTCGACAACATCATCGCCATCATCGACTGCAATCGTCTCCAGATCGATGGCTGGGTAAAAGATGTGATGCAGGTCGAGCCGCTGGGCGACAAATACGCCGCCTTCGGCTGGGAGGTTCTGCGCATCGACGGCCACGACATGAACCAGGTGGTAGACGCGCTCCGGAAGGCCAGGGCGGCGGTGGGCAAGCCGACCGTCATCCTTGCCGATACCGTCAAAGGCAAGGGCGTCAGCTTCATGGAGAATCAGCCTGGCTGGCACGGCAGAGCGCCGAACCGCGAGGAACTGGACCGAGCTCTCAAGGAGTTGGACTTGAGCGAACGCATATCGGTCGATCGGTTGCTGGACAAGGCAAAAAGCTACCAGGCGGAGGTTGACCGCAAGCTCGCCTCCAAGATGCCCCGCTTCTCGCGCGACTACTGGTGGAACTTGGGCGACAATATGAAGGTCACGATGGAGCCCACGCGCAAGGGTTTCGGCCAGTCCCTGGCGGAGAACGGGGACGATGAGCGTGTGGTTTGCCTGGGACTGGACATCTCCGGATCGATCACCATCAGCGATTTTTACTCCGGCAAGCCGGCGCGGGCCAAGCGCTGGATCAGCATGGGCATCGCCGAGCAATCGGCCACGTCGGCGGCCGCGGGGATGGCCAGGGAAGGCAAGCTGCCCGTGCTTGGGTCCTACGCCACCTTTTCAGCGGCGCGCAACCTGGATCAGATCCGCGTCTCCGTGTGCTACGCAAACCTCAACGTCCTCATTGCAGGAGCGCACGCCGGAGTCTCGGTCGGCCCCGACGGCGCCACGCATCAGGCGCTGGAAGACCTGTTCGCCATGCAGGGGCTGCCCAATATGTCCATCGTCGTGCCCTGCGACATGGTGGAGACCCGCAAGGCCACCAACTACCTGCTCCTCGAGCACAAGGGACCCAAGTATATTCGCTTTGCCCGCGAGGCCACGCCCATCGTCACGGATGAGAAAACGCCCTTTGTCTTCGGACGGGCGAACGTGATTCGCCTGCGCGCTGAGGCGGCCAATTTCGCCGCCGCGTTTGAGACCCGCCTGGCCGCCGATTACAAGAATGAGTCCGAGGACCTGAGCATCGTGGCCATTGGGCCCATGGTCCCTGAGGCCATGCGCGCGGCCCGCATCCTGAAGCTGGACTACGGCTACGAGACGCGCGTTCTCAATCTGCACACGCTCAAGCCCATCGATGCGGAAGCCACCGTTCGCGCCGCCAGGGAGACCGGCGTCGTGGTCACTGCGGAAGAGCATCAGATCGGCGCTCTGGCCTGGCGAGTCAGCTCGATTCTCACCGCAAGCCGTCAACTCTACGGCCTGCCTCTCATCACGGGAGCCATTGGCGTCAACGACCGCTTTGGCGACTCCGGCGCGCCCTGGGAACTGGTCAAGGAGTTTGAGGTGAGCGCCGAGCATATCGCTCACATGGCCGTGGAGCTGATGGTCTTCAAAAAGAAAGGCGTGACTGGCGCCGGTCCTGCCATCGCGTGAGAGACAACAGCAACGCAGCCGGCGTCGTGCTTGGACGGCGTCGAAGGGTGGTGTGAACCCTTGAGTTCAAAACCAACGCCTTCATTGCGGGCGCTGCGTCAGGAAATCTCCGCATGCGTCAGGAAATCTCCGAGCAAATCCAGACCGTATTCGCTTTGAAAGGGCGCGGCTTTACAGGCCGCGGAAAAACTCGTTGCTTTGAAAGGGCACGGCTTCAGCCGTGCCGGGGGAGGGCCAAATGCGGATGCGGCTTTAGCCGCCGAGGGAATGCAAGTCATTGAAAATACACTCCCTCATGGGCTAAGACCCAATTTCTCCTTTTGCCGTCTCGTGGCGCGGCTAAACAGAGTCTGGCAATGACTGCTTCGCGGCAAGGGGCTTCTCATTTGCGAGCTTGGCAATCGTGAGCGGCGCGGGTTAGGATGAAACGGCTTCGAGAAAAGGAGGAAAACGAAGATGGCAACAGTAGTCGGTCAATCATCGATTCATGACGCCCTTGAGACCCTGCACAAAGCGGGCGTCCGTTCAAGATACGACAACTACATTGGCGGCAAATGGGCGCCGCCAACCACGGGGCGGTACTTTGTCAGCCACAGCCCCATCAACGCGGAACCCATCTGCGAATTTGCGCGCTCCGGCGCGGCCGATGTGGAAAAGGCCCTCGACGCCGCGCACGCCGTCAGGGAGGAATGGGCCCACACCTCCCCGGCCGCGCGCGCCACGGTCCTGCTCAAAATCGCCGATGTCGTCGAGCAGAACCAGGAAACCCTGGCCCTGGCGGAAACCCTGGACAATGGCAAGCCCATTCGCGAGTCGCTCAACGCCGATGTCCCTCTTACGGTGGACCACTTCCGCTATTTCGCCGCCTGCGTCCGCGCGGAAGAAGGCTCGCTCGGCGAGCTGGACAACGACACCGTTGCCTATCACTTCAAGGAGCCGCTGGGCGTCGTCGGCCAGATCATTCCCTGGAACTTCCCCTTGCTGATGGCCGCCTGGAAGCTGGCTCCCGCCCTCGGCGCCGGCAACTGCGTCGTCATCAAGCCGGCCTCGAACACGCCGCTGAGCATCATGATTTTTGCGCAGTTGGTGGGCGACCTGCTGCCCCCCGGCGTGCTCAACGTCATCAGCGGGCCGGGCGGCGAAGTCGGCAAGGCCCTGGCGTCGAACAAGCGCATTGCCAAGATCGCCTTTACCGGTGAAACCACCACCGGCAGGCTCATCATGCAGTATGCGTCGGAGCCCATCATTCCCCAGACCCTGGAGCTGGGCGGCAAGTCGCCCAACATCTTCTTTGCCGACGTCATGGACGCCGACGACGACTTCCTCGACAAGGCATTGGAGGGCTTTGCCCTGTTTGCCTTCAACAAGGGAGAAGTTTGCACCTGCCCCTCGCGCGCCCTCGTCCAGGAGTCGATCTACGACCAGTTCATGGAACGCGCCGTGGCCCGCGTGAACAAGATCAAGGTGGCCAACTCCCTCGATCCCGCCACTATGATGGGACCCCAGGTCTCGAAGGAGCAGATGAATAAAGTCCTCGACTTCATGCGCATCGGCAAGGAAGAGGGCGCCGAGTGCCTAACCGGCGGCGAGCGGGAGCACCTCGGCGGCGATCTCGAGAATGGTTTCTTCCTCAAGCCGACCATCTTCGCGGGCAACAACAAAATGCGCGTCTTCCAGGAGGAGATCTTCGGCCCGGTGGTTTCGGTCACCAAGTTCAAGACCCTCGACGAAGCCATCGAGATCGGCAACGACACCGTCTACGGGCTGGGTGCTGCCGTGTGGTCGCGCAACGTGAACAACCTCTATCGCGTTGGCCGGGAGATCAAGGCTGGCCGCTGCTGGACGAACTGCTACCATTTGTATCCGGCCGGCGCCGCATTCGGCGGATACAAGGAGTCCGGCTTCGGCCGCGAGACGCACAAAATCATCCTCGACCACTACCAGCAGACCAAGAACCTGCTCGTCAGCTACAGCACCAAGGCGATGGGGTTCTTTTAGATCGTACTTGTCTCCGGCCGTGCGGGGCGGTGTTGACCGCTCCGCCCTGCCGCCGCGCTCGAGCGGCTCCCCGGCCGCTGGTTTGCGAAGCCTGTGCCGGTCCAGGCCGGCTCCAGGGGCGAAACGTGTGTGTGTCGGCGCCGCCGGCTTTTTCACGGCCGCGGCTCCCGGACTGGAGGTCCGCAATGGATGTTCAAATCGAGGTCTCGCCCAGAGCGGCGGCTCTGCTCAGGGAACTGAAGCAGCGCCATGGACCGCTGTTGTTCCATCAGGGGGGAGGGTGTTGCGATGGCAGCGTGCCCCTGTGCCTCATGCAAAGCGAGTTTCGCATAGGTTCGAGAGACGTGCTGTTGGGCTATGTTGAAGACACGCCTTTCTATCTCGGATCGGGCCAGCCCGAACAGGTGGCGCAGGCAGGCCTGGTGCTGGACGTAGCCGATGGAGACTCGGACCGGTTTTCCGTGGAAGCTTCCGAGGGAGTCTACTTTGTCAGCCGCACACGCTCAGGTGCGTCCTGCCGGAAGCAGGAGCCTGGCCCGGCCGGAACGTAAGGGATCGCTCCAGGAAGAGACGAGCAACGAATCCGGCCCTCGTGACACCAGTGGAACTTGCTGCGTGCCCGCACTTGGGGAAAGCGCCATGGCAGACGCCCCAACCTGTTTGTAGTCTACGACTTATGGATCTCGTCGATGAATTTGTCTCGGCAAGTCGCCAGTCGGGTAAGGCAATGGCGCGCACCGGGCTTCGAATGATGCCGACGTTTCCATTGCCTCCCCTAAAATTCCGTACGGCGGGTTTTCCCCAGTACGACTTCAAGGCCGGATTGTCAGACGCGGCCTTCCCAGCGGACTGGTTTGCCATCGTCCTTCGTGCTCTCTGCTGCCATCGTGTTTCCCCTGCTCTGTGTCAGGGACGATGCGCCTGTAAGCACCTCCGTGCGAGCGGGCTACCCGCTCTACCCCAGGGGCCCTCGCTCCGGTCCGGATTATTCTGTCCCGGTCCATCATCACTTATTCGGCCCCATCCGCCCCACTCGCGGGCACATCCCGACTTCACCGTCGAGCGGCTTGTACGCGATGCCTTCGCTTTGCACATTTGCAGATGCCTTGGCGACCCACGACTGGTACTGAGCTTTCGTTGATGGTCTTTCACAACATGTCGTACTCCGAGACCACGGGGAACTTTTCGGCTGCTTATGCCCAGTACTTCACCGAAAACGCTGGCCTTCAACTCCGGTTAACAGTTTCGGCATTCCCGATATCCTCACACTCCGATTCTGGTGAGGGAGATTGTCTTCGAGGCTTAACTACGGTTCGCTTGCGCTACGACCTGCTGCTTTGCTTGCCCTCCTTGTCGGAGCAGACCGGGTTCGCACCCAGCCCACGAGGACGTTTACTTCCGGGCTTCCGATGGTTTGGTCGCCCGCACCATCGCCGGATATCACTACAGCGCCAACTGGGAAACTTGCGCTGGCGGGACTTCCACCCGCAAGATCATCAACTAGCTTCACTGCACTAAGGCACTGTAAACGAATAACATTTACAAGTGATTGTCGAAGCTGGGATGAATCGTGTAGTTCCATTCGCCATGAAATCTGTCGGGCTTCAGATTGACATGGGCAAACTCTTCATCCGTG
>JBEKZJ010000310.1:0-3012 GCA_049509995.1 Occallatibacter sp.
GATCTGCACCTGGATGTTGGTGTTCGACTGCATCCGCTGCAGCATATCCAGCCCGCGCCGTCCCCGCTGCCGCTTGGATCCATCGGTCGAGTCGGCCACAATCTGCAGCTCCCGCAGCACAAACTCCGGCACCACCATCATGCCGTCGATGAACCCCGCCTCGGCAATATCGGCGATCCGTCCGTCGATGATCACGCTGGTGTCCAGCACCTTGGCGCTCTTGCGCGAAGGCCGTTCGGCGCTGAATACCGTACCCAGCGCCGCCGGGTTCAGCAGGTCGCCCTTGCTGGCCCCCACCAGCAGCCCTACATAGGTCATCAGCAGCAGCACAAAAATCTGCAACGCCGCCGAATTGGCCCCGCTCAATGGCGCCGAGCGCAGCACCAGGCAGAAAAGCGCCGCCCCAAAGATGCCCAGCACGCTGCCCGCCACCGCGCCGATCAGCCGCCGCAGCGTCAACGCCCGCACCCGCAGCTCAAACACAATCACCGCGCCGGCCGCCGCGGCGCCCGCGCCCGCACTCACCCATCCTGTCAAGCCGAAGGGATGAAGGAAATAACAGACCCCGGCAAGAAGGGCCACAAAAAGAAGACGAAGCACAACGGTATCCATAAAAAGCCAACTCCCGCCGGCGCGGGGAAAAACGCTCCAGCTTGGCCCAAGTGGCGAGTATGCGCACTCTCGCGTAGAGTCGTCAAGCGCAGACTGTTGCCGGCCGAAGAACCCGTGTCCCAAAGGGGAACAATGAAATCGTCAGCGGATGGAACACCTTGGTCAATTCCAGGATTCAGGGCCCGGAAGCGGCGATCGGTCTAGAGTGACGCCGCCACCGAATTCGCCCTTTTACGCAGGCCGCCCGGCCGCGCCGCAACGCAACCGGCGCACCCAACGGATCGGACCTGCGGTACGCCGGGATCTTGGCGGCTTTCAGGCAGCCGGGGCCGCAAGATGAGCTTCCAGCACCTGAAGGAACCGCGCCAGCCAGGCCGGATGGGCCGTCCACGCCGGACCGGTGACCAGCTTTCCATCCACCACCGCGTCGAAAAAGTCCACCGGGACAAAGGTTCCCCCGGCCAACTCCACCTCCGGCGCGCAAGCCGGATAGGCGTTCAGTTTGCGGCCTTTCAGTATGCCCGCCGCAGCCAGCAGTTGAGGCCCGTGGCAGAGGGCGGCAATCGGCTTGTCCGCCTGGTCAAAGGATCGAACCATTTCCAGTACCCGGGCGTTGAGCCGCAGATACTCCGGCGCGCGGCCTCCGGGAACCACCAGCGCGTCATAATCCGCGGGATCGATCTCGTCGAAGGTCGCGTTCAGCGTGAAGTTGTGGCCGCGCTTCTCCGAGTAGGTCTGGTCGCCTTCAAAGTCGTGGATGGCCGTGCGCACCTGCTCGCCTTTTTTCTTGCCCGGACAGACCGCATGGACGGTGTGGCCCACCATTTGCAACGCCTGAAACGGAACCATGATCTCGTAGTCCTCAACAAAATCGCCGGCCAGCAGCAACAGCTTTGCGGATTTCATCGCATTTCCCTCCGTGTCAAGTTTGCCATATGCCCCGTACTCATGCCGGCCACTGCCTGTTAGAGCTGCAATCGGACCCTCCACCGCGTCAGGAGTGCGGCAACGGCCAGAATGAACGCCGTGAATACAGCGCACCTTACAGCTCCCGGCCAGGAGAAATTGAGGTGCGTGTCGAAGTACCGGATGCCCCCCGCCGCAAGGATGTAATACCAGAAGTCCGGCAGCAAATAGGTTGTCAATGTATTGGAGCCCGCGGGACGGGCAAAAAAGGCCCATGCGGTCCGTTTTTTTACGTCGCAGATCCAATAAAGCGCGGTGAACGCCAGAACCGCCGCGCCAATACTATAGAGGCTCCAGGTGGGCGTAGCTCTGATCTTGGAAATGCCGAGCGGGGTGAGCAGCCATCCCGCCGCCAGCGCCGAGAAGCCGAACGCCAGCCCGAGAAGTATCTTCTGGCCGAGCGTCCGCCAGCGGTGATCGCCGAGAAAGATGACGGAAGTAACGATGCCGGCCAGGGTAATTCCGGCCATGGCTCCGTTACTGAACGGCCAGATATAGTACGGGAAGCGTTCGGTAACGGTAAACCACTTCGCCGCCGTGAGGGCATTCAGCGCCATCATCGCCACAAACCACGCCAGCGGCGCCCAGAGCCAGCGGCGCGTTGGAATGTAAAGAATGGCCACGGCCAGGTAGGTGTAGCCAATCAGGCCCAGAATCTCCGGGTAGGAGATATCGATCCAGGAGGCGTGTCCAGGATGCGCGCTCTGGCGGAAAATTGCGAACATCGCAATGACCAGGAGAAGGCCAATGATGCGCAGCCAGCGGTGCAGCGCGGCATAGCGCCTGGATTCGCCATATGCATTCAGGAAGAGCGCCGCGCCGGTCAGGGCAACAATCCCCCACACAAAGGGGCTGATGCCCATGCGCGAAGCATCGCCGTCTTCGGCATTGGCCAGGATAAGTCCGAGCACCATGAGGCTGGCGGTTCGAAGCGCGACGTGCAGCCAGAGCGCAGGCCTGGACGGGTTCTTCTTCAGCCGCTGCCGGATGGCAAGCGGCATCGACAGGCCGACGGCGAACAGGAAGAAAGGGAAGACCATATCGACGTAGGTCATGGCATCGACATCGGCCTTCATGTGGTAATTCCACCAGGGCAAGCCCTTGACCTCTCCCAGTTCGTTGACGAAGATCATCACCGTCATGGTGAGGCCGCGGAAGATATCGATGGAGGCCAGCCGTGTTGTGACCGCCTGCCCTGCGATACCAATGGACGGCGTTTGTGCAGTTGTGGTCATTTGCTCGCGCCTTGCGTGTTTGGATTGCTGTGGAGCCCGGCATTGACTGCATCGAGCAGCGCCCCGGTGGCATCGCCCTCATAATCCCAGAACATGACGCCCCGGAGTTTGCGATCGAGCACGTACTTGCATTTCAACGCCAGCGACTCCGGATCTTCATAGGATACGAAGATCCTTTTCTCCGGGTTGTAAAGGAAAG
>JBEKZJ010000311.1:0-2854 GCA_049509995.1 Occallatibacter sp.
TGCGGACAGTACATGGAACTTTACGGCAGGTGTCAAGACCACGCCGCAGCTCCGCGATGGCAAGGCAAGATTGATCCTTGAGGCTACCTCGAACGATCTGCTTCGGAAGACCGGACGCTGGGAAGGCGAGGTGACGGTGGTGACCGAACCGCCGACCATAAGCGTTGATTCAGACCAACACTACCTATACCTGGGCATGGCTGACCTGGCAACGTTCAATGTCTCCGGCGCTTGGACAGAGGCAGGTGTGCGTGTCGGCGACCAGACATTTCGGGCTTGGCCTGCGCCCGGAGGCAAGCCGGGCTTCTTCTCGCTCTTCGCCTTTGCCTGGAATATGCCGCCCAACACCGTGCCCCTGATTTATGCCTCCAATGGCGCAGGAAATGACGTGACCGGCCCGATCGTGTTTCAGTTTCCCAAAAAGGAGCAGCCGAAATACACCGTACATGACTTGCAGGTGAGCGACGGGTTCATGCAGAAGGTAATCGGCGAGCTCGACCCGAATGGCTCGGGCGATCCGGTAGCGCGCTTTCTGAAGATCAACAACGAAATGCGTCGTGCCAACAACAAGGCACTTGCGGATCTACGCTTCAAGACCGCGGACAGGTTCTTATGGTCACAGCCTTTCGCTCGGCAATCCCATTCCCAGGCGGAGTCGAGCTTTGCGGACGTGCGGAACTATATATATCAAGGGAAGAAGATCGATCAGCAGGTTCACCTCGGATATGACCTGGCGGTTACGCAACATGTTGGCGTGGAAGCTTCCAACGATGGCCGGGTTGTATATGCGGCTCCGCTGGGCATCTACGGCAATTGCATTGTGGTGGACCATGGCTACGGACTACAGACGATCTACGGCCACCTTAGCCAGATCAATGTGCACCAAGGCGACATGGTGAAACAAGGCCAGATCATGGGCCGGAGCGGCCAGACCGGAATGGCCGGCGGCGACCATATTCATTTTGCCATGCAGCTCGATGGCATCCAGATTGACCCCAAGGAATGGTGGGACCGCCACTGGATTCAGGATCACATCGCGAAGCGCGTAGACCTCCCCGGATTCAACAAATGAGGTACCCGCACCCTCAGCCCCACATCGGTCTCAGTCTTTGCCATGTGGCTCTCAGGCGTCTCCATGTCGCAGGCACCGGCGTCGCAGGCCCAGGGCGCTGGATGTAGCACCGCTTTATCTCTCCCCGAACTTCACGGCCCGATGGACTTTAACTTTCGGCTCGGGCTTATCCATGCAACCAGCTAGCCCAGTTTCCCCTTACCCACGAAAACCTCCCCCGATAGTGAACAGTTGAGTTTGTCCATCGCTTACGGTTCTCTTGGTCGCAAAAGGATGCTGGTCTAAAAGCGCTCCGAAATCCGCACACGTAACCCATTCATTTTCGGTCTTCGAAAATGTCGAATCCATCTGGTCCACAACCTTTACCTTGTGGACCAGTCGGAAGAGATCGCCGGACTCGTGGAGCGTGTCACCTTCTTCAACGAGAAGAACGGGTTCGCAGTGCTCCGGGTGAAGTTCCGGGGGCAGCGGGACCTGGTGATGGTCCTCGGTTCGCTGCACCCGGTAAGCGTCGAAGAGTGTTTGACCGCCAAGGAATGGTGCGGGGTTGAGTAAAAATTGAGTAAAGAGGTACGCCAAGTCGGATTGAGGATTTCGTGAAAACAGGAATCTTTGATATACTCAAGTTAATACCGCAAATGAGTGCTGGCGGAGAATCCAACGATAGGAGAATTCTATGGCAGAGACAGTGAAGAAGACGAAGGCAACCGCAAAGCCGCGCAAGACCGCAACAACGAACGATAAAGTTACTCAAGTAGCAAAGACGGCGACACCGCCTCGCGAGGAGATCGAGCGGCTTGCGAAGCGTTTCTGGGCGGATCGCGGTTACCAAGATGGACACGCGGAGCAAGATTGGCTACGGGCGGAGCAGCAACTGCTCCAAAAGGCTTCCTAGGAGAAGACCGCCGAGTCTGAATAATGGGTACGGAAGGCTCGCTGTGGATGGCGAGATGATCAAGCTGAAAATCGAGGCAGCCGTAGGGATGCACGCCAACTGCGCGCAGCGCAGCATCGCCTTTTGGTTCCGCATTCACGCCGACCTCAGGCATGAACGGACCCGCGCCGTTCAGCAGCGCCTCTGACCCGAAGAAGAGACCAAAGAGAAGAACTGAGCTGACGCGGGTTAGGGCCTACGTCAGCTCGTATGCGCACCATAGGGTGGCGGCTACTTTGTGGGTGCCGCCGCAGCCCTCTGTGCCGCCCAGCGCTTCTTGACTGCCTCGGCAATGCGCTTTCTTCCCTCGGGACTGAGGTTCCTCTTCTTCTTCGCAGGTTTCGTGGCGGCGGGTGCAATCTTTGCTGCCTTCTTGGTCGCAGCCACTCCCTTCTTGGGTCTGCCTGCTGCCTTCTTGGGTGCCGGCGCGGCGCCGCCACTCAGCAAGGCACGCACCTGCCGCAGTTTCGCGATCTCACTATCGATCGTTGCCAGAATGTCTGAAACTGCCATGTTCTATCCCCCCTTGATTGATGCTGGTTGATGGTCCATCTCTTTGGCGCTAAGTCACAACGCCACGCAGGGTCAGCCAGTTGCCTCAAAAACACAGTACTCGCCTGATGGCTCTTTTTCAAAGAGGTGCCATCTCTGGCTGGAGTCTTCCGCCGAAGGACCCGCAGAGGACCGTGAGTTTTCCTATGAGAGAGGATGTGAAGCGAAAAAACTCCTCTGCTCCCCCGTAAGGGGAAGCTGTTTGGCTTGCATCCAGCCCGATGTCGGAGACTGGACGTGACCCGGCCAGTTGCGGTTATATCTCGTCGGTTTCATGTTTCCGATGGTGGTTCGAC
>JBEKZJ010000312.1:0-2853 GCA_049509995.1 Occallatibacter sp.
CAATGCCACCTGCGCCGGAATCTTGCCCTCGCGCACCTGCTGTTGGATCGCTTCCGGCAAAACCTCCACCAGTGCCAGCCGTCGCGATACCCAACTCACACTGCGGTCGAACCGGCGCGCTAACTCGTCGAGCCCATAGTCAAAGCGCCGCTCCAACTCCGCCAGCAGCCAGCCCACCTCCAGCGCGGTTTCGTGTTCGGACAGTCGCAGAGAGCGATCCAGCAGCACTGCCGCAGCCTCGCTCATAGGCCATACCACTGCGTCCACCGTGTCTCGGCCCAGTTGCGCCAGCGCCACGATCCGCTTATAGCCGTCGATCACCACGTACCGGTCTGCTTGGCCTTCGGCCGCCACCACCACGATAGGCGTTTGCTGTCCGCTCTCTGCCAGCGACGCCAATAACCGCCGCTGTCGCCCCGGATGGTGTACTCGCAAGTGCTCCCAACGACGGTCGAGCTGGTGAAACTCCAGTCGCATCAGACAGGCTGAATGTAAGGCCAGCCCGCCTCCGGATCAATATCTACGCCTTTAAATCCGCGCCTGCTTCCAGCGGCGCTCCCTTTCACGGACGCGCTCCATCGCGTGCCGGCAAGCCCGTGAGCAATAATGCTGCAAGGGACTTCGCCGCTGGCGTGCGAATCCCTCGTAGCAACCCGGCCGGTCGCAGGAATGATCGAAAAAAATGTTCCGGTGTGATTACCCTCGCGGTCTCGTTATCCGCCACTGACGCCATTGGTTTGCGGCTCTTGACGCGCTCTCGGTAGCGCCGGCTTTGATCCGTCCGCTTCGCTTTGCCGGACTTCGTCGCCCGATACCTGTGCTGCGCCTTCCATCTCGACCATTTCCGCGCCGCCTTCCGGCACTCCGCGCTGCAATAGCGCTGGCTAGACTGCCGTGGATGAAACGACTGGTCGCATCCTTTCAGCAGACAACACCGTTCCCGCGGCTGGCGGGTTGGTCGCTTTCGCCGCCCCGCTTGATTTTCGGGATGGTCTGTTAGATTCTCGGGAGGGCCCATGGGAGGTGATAACTCCCAGAAGCTCTTGCCCTGGAGAGGAATCTGACTCCTCTCCGGGGCGCAGCAAACCTCCGGTTACAGCAAATGAACACTCTAGCAGGATGCTGAAAAACTAGCCCCGGCGGTGTTCTCGCCAGTTTTTCAATCTGATTCCGGCCGGAAAGCCCTCAAAAATCGCGTTTTCGTAAGTCATTGAGGGTGCCCAACTTCGCCATTTGCCGATTTTGGGCACACTTCTCCCCCGACTTATGCGGGCTGAACTGCTGGTGTCAGCAGATTCCGCATACGCACGAGGTTGTAAGCAGCGGCCGTGAAGGTAAAGACCCACCCAACCTTGAATATCCCGCGGTGCCGCGTCTTCCGCAACATCCCGACCGTCTTCATCCAACCGAACACTTCCTCAATCCGTTTGCGTTGGCTGATCTCGTAACCGGCGTGTCTCGTTGTCCGGCTGTCGATCGCGCTGCCGCCATTCCGTTTCAGGTTCTGCGACACGTGCGGAGTCACGTTCATGCCGCGCATCTCTTGTACGAAGTCCTTGGTGTCGTAGCCCTTGTCGCCGCCTAACGTCACCCGCTCGGTGCCTTCCAGTCGCTCCGCCATCAGCATCGCCGCATCCCGCTCCGCAGTCCCGTTGCATTGCAACAGTTCGGTGTCTACCACCAGCCCATGGCGGTTCTCGATGATGATGTTGCCACAGTACGCCAGCTTGGCTTCGTGCCCGCCGCTCTTTCGCGCCAACCGTGAATCCGGGTCCGTCGTAGATTCGTGGGTGTCGTTGCTTCGTTTCTCGCCGTGGAAATCTACCGTCGGGTTGCCAGCGTCGTCCTTCGGTGGTTGGGCGCCACTATCTTTTCGCTGAAAGCTCTTCTGTCCCGCCCACGCTTCGATCAAGGTCCCATCTACGCTGAAGTGCTCATCGGAGAGCAGGTCGGCCGCGCGTGCCTGGTCCAACACTTCGGCAAAGAACTTCTCCGCGACGCCGCCCGCCAGCAACCGGTCGCGGTTCTTGCTGTACACCGTGGGCACCCAAACCTGCTCATCCATATTCAACCCTACGAACCAACGGAACAACAGGTTATAGCCCAGTTGCTCCATCAGAAGCCGCTCGCTACGGATGGTATACAGGACTTGCAGAAGCAAAGCTTTGAGCAACTTCTCCGGTGCGATGGACGGTCGACCGAGCGCTGAGTACATCTCATCAAACGCGGGAGAGAGTGCCTTCAGAGCCACGTCCACCAGGGGCCGCATTCGCCGCAACGGGTGGTCCGTCGGCACTCGGTCCTCTGGCGAGAGGTAGCTGAACATCGTGCTTTGTTGGGTGTCTTGGCCGCGCATAACCTTCAAACATTATGACGCCAAGTTGTTTTGATCGTAAAGCCCGTCACGAGCCTTTTTTCAGCATCCTGCTAGCTCAAAGGCCATGTGCGCGGGTTGTGGCTCCAGCCGTGGTCTGGAGGAGAGTGGGTCTCTCAAGACAGCGATAATCTACAATGGCACCATGGTTTCAGAGTTTGTGGAACTCGCCGTCCGGATCGTTCGGTTTATCGACGATTACCAGCCGGGCATCGTGGAATGCGAGTTCAATGACGCGGACGGCCACCGCCATACGTTAAGGGACAAGGTGCCAATCTTCACCACCGAACTCCTCGACGCCCACACCAGCTATCCACAACCCGGCACGGCTCGGTGCACGGCGCTACGCGTTTGGCAGGACTCCCTTGGCCGGGGACTCATTACCATCAGCACTGCTGCCCCCTTTAGCATCGAATCCATTGAGGGTCTGTCGGAGTTCATCGTTCTGCAATCGCAAGTTTCTGCCGCACCCAACCCTC
>JBEKZJ010000313.1:0-2845 GCA_049509995.1 Occallatibacter sp.
ACTCGAACGGTTGCGCTGCGGCGCATGCGGGCAGGTGTTCACGGCACAGGAGCCGGAGGGCGTGGGACCGGAGAAGTACGATGAAACGGCGGCGGCGATGATCGCACAGCTCAAGTACGGTATGCAGCCCCTTTCAGCCCGGTGAATGAGCCGGTGTTGCGCTTTTCTAAAGCCGCGCTAGTGGGAGCCGGACGATCGGACCCAACCTTCGCACGTGCGATGACGTCAGAGTGGCTCTTTTCCCGCCTGATTTGCTTCTCCAGCGCCCAAATCACCCAGAACATGAATGCCAAGGACGGGACCAGCAGAAGCAGAATGAGAAGCAGGTTGACATCGGTATCGACCATGGCTATTCATCTCCGATGCCGCATCCAAAAGGCACGGCAGGAGGCTGTCGAGCGCGCCTCGGAACGGGAGATTCTCCTTCCCTATGGGAAAAACCGCTGCACGTAATAGTGCACACATTTCCCACAGTAACTGAAGGAAGGTTATGCCTGACCTTCTAACAAAGTCCTGAAAGGTATCTAATAGAGTTCTAAAGACAAGCTCACCATCACTAACGGCAATGGAGATAGATAGCCGACGAACCAATACGCCAGCTATCCGGCCTCTCGGTCCGTATCATCCGGGAACTGGAAGCGGTAACCGAACCAGGGTTCGGTAATGATGTAGCGGGGATGAGAGGGGTCGGCCTCAATCTTCTTGCGCAATTGGTTGACGACCACGTGCAGGTATTCAACCTCGTCGCGATAGTCCGGCCCCCAGACAGCCTGGAGAAGCTGCGCATGGGGGATGGAAACGTTTGCGTTTTCAACAAAATATTGCAACACTTCGAACTGTTTCGGTGTCAGGCGAACATCTACTCCTGCCACCGACAAATGATGTGTGGCCAAGTCAGCGCTCACCGCCCCAAAGCGGATCGTCTGCGCGCCCGAACGGGATGCCGAGGGCACGCGGCGGAGATTGGCGCGGATCCGCGCGGAAAGTTCCGGCATGCTGAATGGCTTGGTGACGTAGTCGTCGGCTCCGGCGTCGAGTGCTTCAATACGATCATTCTCTGCCTTGCGTACGGTGAGCATAATGATTCCTATATCGGAAGTGTTCCGAATGGCGCGGCAGGTCTCGAGCCCGCCGATGCCCGGCATATTGCGGTCCAAGATAACCATGTCGAACCGCTCATCCCGAATCATGTCGAGGGCAACCTCTCCGCTGCGTGCATCGGCGACGACATAGCCCTGTTTGCTAAGAGCGGCTTTGATCACGCGCCGGATCTGCGGCTCGTCATCGACAATCAGAATGCTCGGAGTCTTCATGACCTGTTCTCTTGAATCACTAACGGAAGAGTAAAGAAAAAGCTGCAGCCGCCTCCCGGAGCGTTTGCTGCCCACATTGCGCCACCGTGCGCTTTCGCAATATCACGAGCGATGCTGAGGCCCATGCCGGTCCCCGCAATCGCCTCTTTAACCTTCTTTCCCCTGTAGAAACGATCGAAGATCGATTCAATTTCGTCATCGGGAACGCCGGGGCCGTGATCGCGAACCTGGATCTGGATGAGGCCCTCCGCGCAGGTTACCCGAATCTCGATAGCCGTTTCCGGCGGGGAGTATTTAGTTGCATTCCCAACAAGTTGGCGAATCGCCAGTTCGACCATTTCCGGATCGGCCTCAACTTCCGGGATTCCTTGGGTAATGTCGATCACCAACGGACGGCCGCTCAGGAGATTCTTCAAGTGTTGCACTGCAGAGCGGATGAGCGCGGCGACGTGCGTCCTCTGGCGTCGGATGCGCGGATTCCCAGGCTCGATGCGTGCCATATCGGTTGTCTCGTTGATCATCTCTCCAAGTTTGTCCGATTCCTCTTCAATGACCGCGAGGAACTCGCCCTCCTCCTCGTCGTGCCGGTACTCGGTACGAACTGTGGAGATGGCGCTCTTGATGGACGTCAGTGGCGTTAGAAACTCGTGCGCCAGAGCATCGAGAAGAACTCCGCGCAGCCTCTCGTTTTCGCGTGCCACCTCCAATCGGCCCAATGCGAGTTGCTGACGATGGTGCTCCAGGGCCGAGGCTGCCAGATTTGCCAGGGCCTGGAGCGCCGTATCCGAGAGCGCCGCACCAGCAACACCAATGCTCCCAAATAGTGTTCGCCCAAATGCGACCGGAAAGATGACCGGTTCCGGAGAATCCGTAGCTGCTGCCCGAATTGAACGCCAGACTGCCTCGCCGCTGGCTGCGGCACGGAGCGCATCAAGGGGAATCACATCTTTTTCATTTCCAGCCGTGAAGACTTCACCGCTCAACGAATCGAAAAACATGACGGACTGAAAGCCGAGCTGTTCTTTGAGTTCTTCGGCAATCTGCATGCCGGGGCTCCCGGTCGTATCCATCCGGAGCAGTGACAAACTCACCTGGTAGAGTTGTTCCACCTCCGCTCGCCGCGCCTGAGCTTCGGCGGCTCGACTCCGGGCGCTCGCAGATAGCTGGCTCGCCGTCACGGCGGTCACCATGAAAGCGAAGAGCGCCACCCAGTTTTGAGGATCGGCAATGGTCAGCGACCCAACCGGCGGTAGGAAAAAGTAATTGAGGCAGAGCATCGCTCCAACCGACGTCAGAAGCGACTCAATCAGTCCCCAGCGGGCAGCTACAATCAGCACGATGAGCACGTAGGCAAACCCGGCAATCAGCGCATTCGCGTGAACTTCCGAAAAGGCGATCCAGGTCGCGGCGGTCACCAAGCCCAGCCCGGCAACTGATTGCGCGCCGCGGATGAGATTTCGTGTCGCTCGTTTGGGCATGGATACAACACCTCATAGTGTTCCGAATTAATTCTATTCCTGCAGAATCCTGTC
>JBEKZJ010000314.1:0-2805 GCA_049509995.1 Occallatibacter sp.
CTCTCTCTAATCCAACCTTCTTCATAGGCTATTGCCGCCTCTGGGGTTTCACGAGATATAGTGCGGTATTTTTCAAACGAGTACCTCATGTCAAGCGTGCTCTCGCCGGAATCAATGTGCTTCAGCGATTCGTCGTTCAGCAGAAAGTACGTAATTAAACACCTTCCACCTCTCGTTAAGACGCGGTGGATTTCCGCCAGATAATGTTCCAAGTCGTCCGGCAACATGTGGGTGAACACCGAGCCGAGCATCACGAAGCTGAAAGATTCGTCGTCAAAAGGGAATCTATATTCAGTGGGCTGATATTTCCCGCGCGGATTGTAAGTCTTGTTGTACACATCGATTTGCCGGAAATGGAAATTAGGGAATCGAGAACTATACCGCTGACGACACCAGTCGACTCCTACTTTGTTTACATCAAAGCCCTCGTACACTGCCCTCTCATTCAGGTACTGAGTCAAAGGCCATGTCTTTCTCCCGATCCCGGAGCCGACGTCGAGCATTCTCACATCCGGCTCAAGGCCACAAATTGTCTTGTAGATTTCGAAGAATTCCTCACCGTTTTGCTTGAATTCCTCCATACTCTGCGGGCCGTCGTACATCTCGCTGACCCGGGGGACCAGCGGAGCAAGAGCGCCGAACAGACGCGCTTTCTTTCCCCGAGATAATCCTTGATCCTCAGTTTGACCGGCAGCGGGACGAGCCTTTTTGCCAATTTCATCACGCGTCTCTTCCTCGCCCCTCTCCGAGCCGAATTTTCCATTAGGCACTCCAACCCGAGGAACATCATATATTCGGCCGCCCGCGTCTGCAATCGGCGGCCGGGTTTTCGGTATTGGGAGCGCTAAGATACGGTTGCCTGCGCTCGCCGCAGGCTGACTGCCGAGGCTCCTTGCTATCGGCTGCCGGCGCCTGCGGCGGGTGTATACGATTTGAGGAACTCTGTAACGCTCGCCTCCTGGGCATTCTTATAGGCGATGCACAGGTCGATGCCCTCGAGAACCTGCTTGAGGATGCGAGGGCCGCCAGTGTACTTGGTGGAGCGGCCGGTGAAGAAATTCTCGACGTCCCGGCGGTGCTCGGCATCGCAGTAGCCCCCGGCCACATAAGGGAGGTAGGCGCCCGAATCGGTGGGAAGCTTGGCGATGATCGCGTCCCAATTCTGTTTCACAAAATCGTAGTCGAGGTCGCGCGTCTGTCGCCTCTCGGAGGGCGCGAAAAGGATATCCGTCGTCTCCCGGCTGTCAAATTCGTCGGTCAGGACGATGCCGAGGGCGGTTTTGATGAGGTCAGGATCCTGAAACGCTCCCAGGCAGAAGATCAGGTTGGCACGGAAATTCTCGTTGGTCTCCTTCTTGGCAGCGGCGCGCATGCGGTCGAAAAGCTCGCGGTCTCCGTGGCGCGCCGCGGTGTAAAGGAGCGTGCCCACAATTTCAGGGTTGACGGCTTTATGGTCATCGAGCCAGGCGCGCGCCAGTCGCTTCGCCTCCGCGATGGCTTCCGGATCCTCGGCCTGGTTGGCGACGGCGCCCATGACCGACGGACGGAGCAGGCGCGCGTCGTCGTCCTCGCCCGGCTTGGACTGCCAGCCCAGGGCGCGTGCCCGTGGGCCGTAGAGGTCGAGCAGGAACTGGCGATAGCGCGGCAGCAGGTCGTCCGGAAGCAGGTTGTCCTGGAAACCGGCGGTGAGTTCCATAGTCTTGTTCACCACCTGGCGGGCCGGATCGGAGGCGAAGGTTGGCGCCAGCGCCAAGGCCTTGGCGAGCGGTAGCTTGCCATTCGAGGTCAGGGCAGCGATATCCCCAATGAGCGAGACTCTCTCCGACAAGGAGAGGATGCGGGTATTATCCTTGAGGAGATCGGCGAGCAAGTCTCCTTGATAGAGCAGGCGATAGTAGCCATCCGCATCAGCATTGGCTTCGACCCAGCCCGGGCACCCCGTTGCCCTCTCGAGGCGCATCTCCGCCGAGGCTTGATCGAGCAGCGTGCACTGACGAGCCTCGCCGGTCCCCGCCGGATATCGCACGCACACGGGCACCTTCCAGAGTTGCGGCGCCGCCCCTGCGGAACCCAGCGGAAAGAAACGCTGTTGCGTCAGTTTCAACTGAGCTGCGCCACCGCGGCAGGCAAGCTGCGCGGTCACCAGTGGCACGCCCGGCTGATCGAGGAAGCTGGAAAACGCGGCGGCGATCTGGGTGTCGTCGCCGGCCAGGGCGGCGAGAAACTCCGCTGAGGTGGCATTCTTCCACTCGTATTTCAGGAGGTAGCGTCGGATGCCCTCACGGAACTTGTCGGGGCCCATGTACGACTCGAACATGTTGAGTAGCGCCGAGCCCTTGTTATAGGTAATACCGTCGAAGGCGTTGGCGATATCATCGTTCGATTCGACGGGCTGGCGTACCTGCCGTGCGCTCACCAGGGCATCGTTATCCATCGCCCCTTGGTAGCCATTCAGCTCCGAGATGTTCATTTTCCACTCGGGATGATACTTATTCACGTTTTTGTTGGCCATCCAGGAAGCGAAGCCTTCGTTCAGCCAGATATCGTCCCACCAGGCGGTAGTGACGAGGTCGCCGAACCACTGGTGCGCCAATTCGTGCGAGGCGACGCTGACCCATTCGCGCTGGCGGCCCGGCGTATCCTCGTCGGGCTTGCGGATAATGGCGCCGGCGCCGAAAGTGACGAGTCCGGGATGTTCCATGGCATAGCCGGCGAGCGGAATGGCAACCTCATCGAGCTTGTCGTAAGGGTAAGGGATGCCAAAATAGCTCTCGAGCAGGGTCACGATGGTGGGGGTTGTTTGAG
>JBEKZJ010000315.1:0-2753 GCA_049509995.1 Occallatibacter sp.
GCCCAACGAGCCCTTTGGGCAGCGGCGATCTTCTCACGCCCCTCGGCGCTCAACGTGCGTTTTGGTCTGGCGTTACCGGGCAAGCTGGCATTGGCTGGTTGACCCGGCTTCCGCATCTCGGTGGTGCTGGTGCCGGTTAACAGCGCCTTTACTTGTTGCACCTTGGATACCCATGCACGAAGAATGGTCGAAGCTCAGGCAAACACCGGACAGTGATCTGCTTCACCGATTTGCTGTTTGGGGCTGTTTGGGCGCTTTTCCGACACCGTCCGATGCACCCAAATCCCGCGCCCAACACTCATCCCTTCTCCGCGTTCCATGAACCCCTCGTTGGCCCAAGCCAGCCTACACGTCCAGAGGGGGAAACAAGACACTTATGCCATTGCCACCCGGTCTCCTACGGAATCCGCGCGGCGAGTTTGGCGGCCTGAGCCGTGGCTTCCTGAGGTTCAGGCAGGTTTGCATAGCCCCCAATCGTCTTCCCCTTGCGAAAGATGCAGATTCCGTCCAGGTACTTCGCTGTTGCCTGGAAACCTTCGTCGCCCACCTTTACATCGGTAGCGCTCTCGAATCGCCCCCTCAGGTTCTTCAGCACCGCCGCCGCCGCTTCCGGCGACTCCTCCTGCACAAGGAATGCCTGTCCCTGCCTGTACTTCGCCACATAGCCGCGCTTCAGTTCTCTCAGCCCCAGCACGCTCTCCGGGACCAGCCGGGTCGAGGTGAGGTCCTCATTCGCAAACCACCCCAGCGCCTCCGGGGGAGTCTCCCGGCCTTCCATATGTTCCAGCATCTTGGCCGCGAAGGCTTGCATCGTCGCCGAGTCGTCGCTGTCCGGATTGGCCGCCACCTCCACCAGTTCCACGTAATACTTGCCCTTGGCAAAGCTCGCGCTCTGTTTCTCCACCTGTCCGCCCATCCCCATCCTGGCAATCGGCTGGCTGGTATCGAGGTTAGCGGCGAACATCCCATAGGCCGAGTCGGCATCGCCCATCTCCGAGACGTCAATGTCCAAAGTGTTCCCGCCCGACGCGCAGGTAATTCCCTGCATCCGCACGAAGCCGAAGCTCAAGTAGCCTTCCGCGCTTCCGTCCTTGTACTCGAAGAGATTATCTGCGGCATACTGGCGCTTGGCCCCGGACGGTTCCCAGCCGGGCACGAAGTGGCAGTTGAGATAGTCCTGCGCGCCGACCGTCCCCGCAGCCAGCAGGACGGTCAGCAGCAATCCGGCAGCCTTCATGCAAACAGCTCCTGCGCGCGCGCCACCCGCTCCGCTACATGCACGCCGTGGGGACACTTCACCGTGCACTCGGCGCAGTCGCTGCAACGGACCGCAGCGTGCCCTGCCCTCAACTCCAAGAATCTCTCCCGCCCCAGCGCGAACTGTCCATATCCATCCGCATAGGTCAGGCAGCGCAGCACATCGGCCACCGGCAGACCCTTCTGGCAGGCACCCTCGCACTGCGAACACATGCGGCAGTAGACCGGCCGGATCATCTCCAGATGCGCGGTCAGCAGCTTCTCGTCGCTCGAGGAGAGCGGGCTCCCCATCGCCTTCAGGTTTTCCTCCAACTGATCGTTATCCGTCATGCTGGGAATGGTGGTTGCCACATTGGGCTTGTTGACGACCCACTTCAGCGCCGCCAGCAATGCGCCCGGCTGGGTCAGCTTCTCATACATGGGATTGCCCGGCCGCACGCTGCGAATTCCGCCCGCCATCACCTTCATCGCCACCACGCCCATGCCCGCCTTTGCCGCAGCCGCGATTGCCTGCTCCATGCCAGGGTCCATTGTGAAGTTGTAGGCGCTCAGAACCACGTCGAAGACGCCCTTCTGGACCATCCAGGGCAGTAATTGCTGCTGGCCGCTATGCGTGCTTACCCCCATAAACCGAATCTTGCCCTGCTGCTTGGCAAGCTGTTGCGCTTCGATCATGTCGTCCTGAATATCGTCCGGCCTGCTCCTGCCGTGCAGATACCAGATATCGATGTAATCCGTGTTCAGTTCGCGCAGGCTCTGTTCAAGATGCTGCTGCATCCCCGCCTTGTCCGGCGCGTGAGTCTTGGTCGAGAGCACAACCTGCTTCCGCTTGGCGCCCAGGGCCGCGCCCACCATGCGCTCATTGTTGCCGTGCGAATAGCCGCGCGCGGTATCGAAGTAGTTGATCCCGGCATCGGCGGCGCGCTCAATCACGCTGCCGTCCGATGTGATCATGCAGCCGAATCCCACCGTGGTCACCTTCAGCCCGGTGCGGCCCAGCACTTTGTAGTCGAGCTTGACCCCCGAACCGGCAGCCTTCGCGTCGGCTGCCTCCGCCGGATCCCAGAACCCCATCTTCGAACCTGCACTCGCAACCGGAAGCATCAATCCGGCCGATAAAAACTCGCGGCGAGACGTTTTCGGAGCCATGAACCCACCTCCATTCTTCATGAAACGGATCATGATAAACTCTTCTTGCATCCCGTCAATAGGGCGCAGATCACTTTCTCAGACACTTCTTCGTCAACGCCCCCTCCGTTGTCCAGATTAGTTTCACCTGGCTGCCGCGCCCATCCGGCTGCCAGCGGCAAAGCCAGAATCCGCCCCAGCATGCTTCCAAACAAGCGCCGTGTCAGATGGCTCTATAGATCACAGGAAATGACATCAGGTTCTTTCGTCCTTAAGGCACAGACACGCAGTTGAGGTTCGTATCGCTGCGATCGAAGCAGGCCTCCGAAAGGCTAATAGAACGGTGCGGTCGTTGTCGGCCCGTCATC
>JBEKZJ010000316.1:0-2564 GCA_049509995.1 Occallatibacter sp.
TGCCGACGCCCTCGTGGAAGGCCGTGATTGAAGTCAACGACTCCGATCGCCTGGAACAAGCCCTGGAGCGAATGACAGCGGCGATCCGCCAACAGGCCAATGCCAACGCGGCGCATTCCATCACGATTGAACCGAGCGACGCAGATGGCCAGCGTTACTATTCGGTCCACGACACGGTAACGGGCAACATCGTGGCTCAATACACCTATGCGAACGGGTACATGATTGTGGCGCCGAGCCGTGCCCTGCTGATCCAGGCGTTGCAGACATATTCGACCGGGAATTCGCTGGCAAACTCGGCGGCCTTCAAGGCATTGCTTCCCAAGGATGCCAATGAGAATTACTCCGCGGTTGCATACCAGAACCTGACCCCGGTGTTGACGCCGTTGCTCAGTCAACTCAGTGGAGAGACGGCATCCGCCGTCAGCGAGCTGGCTGCGGATGCAAGGCCTACGGTAGTCTGTGCTTGGGGAGAAGAAAGCCGTATCGAGGCCGCCAGCAACAGCCGTCTCTTTGGTTTCGATTTCCTGACTCTGGAAACATTGATTCACTCCGGGAACAAACACGCCAACGCAAGCGTAAGAGAGTGACATGGGCGTCATCGATCTAGATGGGGTAGAGGTCCGGCTCGCAAACCGGACGGTGCTGGACAACCTCACGGGAGAACTCCACGGGCAGGCCATTGGCCTGCTCGGCCCCAATGGCGCGGGCAAGTCCACGCTGATCAATACGCTGCTGGGGTTTCATCTCCCTTCCAAAGGCAAGGCCCGTGTCTTTGGCCTCGACACTCACAAAGACCGGGCGCAGATTCGCGGCGGCATCGGCTTCATGCCTGAGAACGATTCGTTCATCGGCAACATGAGCGGCGTCCGCTTCGTCCGCTACATGGCTGAGCTGGCCGGCCTGCCTTCAGGAGTCGCGCTGGAACGGGCTCATGAGGCCCTGTTCTACGTGGGACTCGGCGAGGTTCGCTATCGCAAGGTGAACACCTATTCGCTGGGCATGAAGCAGCTGGTAAAGCTGGCCCAGGCGCTGGCGCACGGGCCGAAGCTGCTGATCCTGGATGAGCCTACCAACGGCCTCGATCCCGTCGCCCGTCAGCGCATGATTCGACTCATCAAGGACATTCGCAAAGAAGGCAGCATCCGGCTGCTTATCTCGTCGCATCTGCTGCGCGACATCGACGAAACCTGCGATGAAGTGCTGATCCTGAAGAACGGGCGCATTGCCTCCCTGTGCAACATCGAAGAGGAGCGGCGCTCGAACCGCAGCTTCATGGAGCTCGAAACAGTGGGCGCCACCGGGCGTTTCTCCGTGAGCATCCGCGGGCTCGGCTGCGAATGCGCAACATTTCCGGGCGGGCGCATCAAGCTGGTGATTCCGGACAATATTGAAGCGCGCGATCTTTATGTGATCGCCTCTGAGCAGGGAGTGCAGATCCGGCGCATGAATCAGCGGCGCGATTCCCTTGAAGACATCTTCCTGCGCGCGATGGACAACGACCAGGGAAGGACCGCAAATGGCAGTCTATAAGCGTAACTACTCGGCCTATACAGGCACGGTGACGCCGGTGTGGACGCGCGTGCTGGTGCTGGCCCGCTATGCCTTTGAAGAAGCCTGGTCGTCGAAGATAACGGTTGGACTTTTCATCTTCTGCCTGCTCCCCTGCGTCGTGTCTCTGGTGGTGATTTACCTCGCCGATAACCCGATGGCGCGGGCTCTTGTCGGAGGCCGTTGGCAGGAGATGCTTGCCATCGATGCGAAATTCTTCCTGAAGATCCTTCAAACCCAAGCGTGGCTCGCATTGGTCATGGCTTCGTGGATCGCTCCCCGTCTCATCACCTTCGACCTGGCAGACAATGCTTTGCCGATCCTGCTGAGCCATCCCATTTCGCGCTTCGGCTACGTGTTCGGCAAGTTCATTGCGCTGTTCACATCGCTCTCGCTGATCACATGGCTCCCCTGTCTGCTGCTCTTTGTTTACCAGGGCTACTCTTCTCCTCAACCTTGGGCGATAAGCAATCTGCAAATTGCCATGGGCCTGCTGGCGGGATCGGTGATCTGGATTGCGTTTCTCTCGATGCTTGGACTCGCGCTGTCTTCCTGGGTTAAATGGCGGGTGGTGGCCACGGGCGTCATCTTTGCCGCGGTCTTTGTGCCGGCCGGCGTGGGAGCCATCGTGAGCGCTTTGCTGCGCACCAAGTGGGGACTGCTTTTGAACGTTCCGGTCATGATGTCGAACCTGTGGCAGAGGCTGCTCGGCGCACCGGCACCAATCAGCGAGAGGCTTTCAGTGCCAACGCTGGCCATTGCGGTCATGCTGTCGCTGGTCTGCCTGGTCTGTGTGGGCATGCTGAATAAGCGGATCAGGGCGCGCGAGGTGGTCCGCGGATGAACGACAGAATCATTTTCGAAGACGTATCGAAGTTCTACGGCGAAGTGCTCGGGGTGAACCGAATCTCGCTGTCGATTCCGCCTGGAATTACCACGCTGGTCGGACCCAACGGATCGGGGAAGACCACGATCATGAATCTCATGACCGGATTGGTTCAGCCTTCGAACGG
>JBEKZJ010000317.1:0-2813 GCA_049509995.1 Occallatibacter sp.
GAACACCCCGGCCAGAATTGCGTGCTGGAATGGCCCCTGTGATCGAACCCGGCCCTCGCGGACCAACGGCGCTTCCTGCACACCTCCCACCACAATACCGAAGAAGTTCCGTAATGTTAACCTCTCGCATACCATGCCCAGCGCGACAATCGCTGCTACGACCACCAGCACCTTGATGGCTCTGGCGATGTCCTCCGTCCCGCGGATTAACTGGCGAAGGAGAAAGTACATGCCTAGGTTGCCGCCAAGAGCGCCGCACTGGTTGATAAGGGCAGGCATGCTCATCCATTGAATAGTAACCGCTACGGCAGTGGCAATGCCCCAGCCGAGAAAGGCAATATCTATAGCGTTGCAGCCACCGGCGAAACGTGCCCCGCCCTTGGGCGGCCTCGCCCAAGCCACCCGTACCCATCCCACCAAAGCCAGCAATCTGCCTGGCATCAGGTGCAGTCCGCCCACCACCAGAACGTTCCCGGAGGGAACCAAGAATACCCCAAGGAGCAACGGCACCAGGACATACCTGCGTGGCAACGCAAACATCGAGACGACAGTAACGAGGAGCAGAACCGCCGCGACGACCGTTATGGCGGTGGCTGTGGCTCCGCCGCCAATATAAAAGTGGTCCGATGGTATCACTGTTGACCTGCGCTGCCTTGCAAGTCCCGGATGACGCTGTACCAGGAGCTCGAAAACCGCCGATATCTCCCAGTGCGAACTTCGGTAAGGACGTCGATAACCCGAGAGGGACCGGCCGCCGACCGTGCGGCGGCGCGCCGCAAGAGATGCGCCTCCTTCTCCTCGAGTAAACTCACACGGTCCTTAATCGGCGCGGTCGAGCCTGAGACCGCCAGTACGCGCGAGCGAGCATGGCGGAACAACTCAAGCTTCCGCCAGGACTCCTGGGCCCCGGCATGCAAAGAGTCCGCGAAGACCTGCGCGAACGTCTTCTTGCGCCAACCGCATGCCTGGTCGCCGTGACGCCGGTAGTCGAACAGAACATCGTCCACTGGCACGCCATACGAGAGCACCGAACCCAGTAGCGCGATCCAGTAATCATGCATCCACCCGGCCGGCAACGGCAGGATGACCGCTCGGAATGCGGCCCGAAAGGCCATGGCGGCGCCGGGAATCAGATTGTGCCTAAGCAGGATCTCCACCTGACGAGCTCCGTGAAACTCGCCGATCCTTTCACGAAGTCGGACGGCCTCCCACAGCCGCTGTCCGAGCGGTTGCCCGGCTTGATCCACCATCATGGCATCCGAAAATGCGTAAGCTGCACTGGGGTTTTGCTGAAAAGCCCGAACCAGCGACTCGGCCTTGTGAGGCCGCCACCTATCGTCCTGGTCCGACAAAACGATAATCTCGCCCCGACAGGCCTCGATCGCCTTGGCGAAGTTCCCAGCTGGCCCCAAGCGCTCGCTCCCCAGGATGACCCGCACCGGGAACTTCGACTCCAAGGCAAAGGCGTCGGCCATCTGCGCGGTTTCGTCCGTTGACGCGTCATCGCAAATTAAGAGCTCGTCCGGCGGAAGCGTCTGCAGGGCGATGCTTTCCAGCTGTGCCTGAAGATAGCGCGCCCCGTTGAACGTACACAGCGCAACCGAGATCCGCGGGCTTGTCATTCTACGGGCCCGCAGTCGAGCGCGCGCCCGTCTGTGTCCAGCACCGGGCGGCGAATTCCGCATTTTTCGGCAAAAGAGCGGGCCTTCGACCGAACAAACGCAGCAGTAAATTGCCGATCCCGAGCGTCAAAGACAAACCGATACGCATATATAGCGTAAATTAGCAACGTCCCGACCGTGGCAGCCAGGTCAGCAAAGCTCGTGACCCTTGTGGCACGGATCCCAAGCGCCGCGGGAAGGAAAACTAAAGCCGACGCGGCAGCCATCAGCACGCCACGCTTGAAAAAACCGCTCCCGGGAAACGGCACCAGGCGATACACAATCAGCCAAAGGGCGACCGCAACGGCCTCCAGTAAGGTCCCCGAGAGAGGGGCGACCAGGCCGATCAGAAACCCGGGGATCAGAAGTCTTAGGGGGAGCGCCGCTTGCCGCGCGAAGGGCGCACCAACCCAGAGGCGAAGCAATTCCTCGCCCCAGATGAAAAGAACAAGAAGGACCGGAATAAGCAAGACAAGAAGGTACCGGTGTGCACGAACGAAGTAGTTCTCAATTCGGCCCCACTCGGTCCTTGCCTCCATTGCGCTGAACGCCGGAAATAACGGCGTCGAGAGGCTGCTCGGCAAAAAGCCAAGGCGCCACAGCAGGCCGGTGGGAACCGTAAAAAACGGCAGCAGCGAAACACCCAGCAAGAAGCTGATCATCCACGAGTCGAACTGCACCAGCATCGGCGCGACCAAAGCCGCGGCCGCAACCCACCACCCATAGCGGACAAGCGCAACGGCCCGCGGCCAGTAGCTGTCCGTAAGACCTCGCAAATGGGATAACGAAAGCAAGCGTGGAAGCACTTTCGTCGCCCCATAGTATGTCGCCAGGAGATTAACGATTTTGAAAGCGAAGAGCGCCGTCACCACCGTCGCGAAATCGTTCCCGCGCAGAATACCAATTCCATAGGCGCAGTAGGTGGAGAGCGTATTGAGAATACTGAGGCCATTCACCCAGTCGAAGCGCTGCCCTGCCTGCATAACGCCGGTCAGGGAGAGGTTTGCAAAATCAATTGGAATTGAGCAGGCAAATAGTCTAAGCGCGAGAAGGCCAAGTTCCCGGTTGCCTCGCTGGACGTGAATGTGATCCACAATGAACGGAGCAAGATGATAGATGACGACAGCGCCGACGACGCCCAAAAACGCTTGC
>JBEKZJ010000318.1:0-3934 GCA_049509995.1 Occallatibacter sp.
GCTCCGGCGTGCCTCCGCCAAGGTTCAGGCCATAGATGCAGCGCCAGCCGGTCGCATTTAGAAAGCCCTGCAGGTTCCGGATGGAGAGCGGTGTGATGGTGAACGTGCGTGGCTCACGATGGCCCGGATCGGGTCCCACCAATCCACCCGCCTCCGCTGGGGTTGCCGGTTCCGACTCAGACCAGACGGTGAACTCGCTCAGGTTGCCGCCGAGGCGCAGCACTCCCGCTGGGCTCAGCCTTCTGAAGATCTCGACCAGGGCCGTGTTCTGAGCCGAAAAGTAATCCGGGTATGCAAGCTGCCCGCTCTCGTAGCTCAGCCCCATGAAGTCCACGGGGGCCTTGGCAAGGCTCGTCGAAGGGTCGATGGCCAGCGAAACCTGAAGCGCGGCCGGCTGCGCCATCAGGCTATGCGGTGCGCTGAGTGCCGTTGCCCCAAGCGCCGCGGTAGTGGAACAAAACTCTCTTCTCGACAGTTGTTTCATGCTGCTTCCAGTTTCTCACTTTCTTCCAGAGGGCATTACCAAACTGCCCAAGCGCAACGATGGGCGATGCCGCCGCAGGGGTGCCTGGCCGGGCCGGGATGCGGGATCACCATGCATTTAGAGAGCAAAACACACGGTATCTCATGATTGCTTCGCTGCTTGGGAGCCCGCGGATGGAAGCGTACCTGCCGCCTTCGTGCCGCTAAACAGTCCATATCGCTTCAGCATGACGAGCCAGAGAACCACCCCAGCAAGGAAGAGCACCAGAAACAACGGAAACACAGACCACTGTGTTTTCACGACGAATTGCTCAGGATGAAAATAGGGCTTTAGATAAGCATCGCGCAGGATGTCTCTCATTACGGACATGCTAAGGATCACGACGCCAGTGATGCCCGGCACGTAGAAGGCGGCGACACGGACATTCTCTTTCCGCAAGGCGTCTGACATAAGGAAGATAGCTCCGATCCCGCCAGCGGCACCAACCAGCAGAAGAATTGTCGCCAAGGGGTTATCACCCATAAACAACATGCGCATGTCTCGTGGAAGGCTGGCCAGGAACCAGACGCCCACGACGAGCTGCGCCATGGTGGCATACATGAATGCTTTGCCGCCAAGCTGCAATACTTGACGGGCATACTCGCCGTCCCGTTTCCAATTGGCTAATGCCACGAATACCAGAAAGAGTCCTCCCACTGCCACGGCTGCAACCATGAAGTGCAGAAAGCGGGGGATCAACGTAGGCTCCGAAAGGTTGAGATTCCATCCAGCAGGGTCAGCAAAGTACTTCCCGCCCCAGCGAGAGGGTGACTGGCTCAGCGTGAGGTTGTTGCTATACACGAAGCCAATGAGGAAGATCAGAATCACGCTGGACAGCATCACTCTCCCGGCTTTGCGCGCATGCTGCCCACTCTGAAACGAAACGTAATAGAAGCCGTAGTAGGCAATGGTGAGAAACACCAGGACGAGAAACCAGGGCCAGGCGATAATGATGGACGAGGTGTAGAAGAATTGACCGTACAGAACCTGCACGAACAGCAGCGGAGCAATACCCAAGGTGATCGTTGCCGGCAGAAGTGAGGGCAACTTCCTGGCTACGTCAAAGAACACGCGGTTGCCATTCACTCCTTTTCGGGAACGCCACTTCGATACCAGCGCCAGGACTGCCCCGCCAAGCATGAAATTCATGGCAACAATGTGGAGGAAGAAGGTCACAACCAAGAGCAATTTGAAGACCCAATAGGGCGCAGGCAGCGGGTTCGGGTCTAAGGTCGGAATCAGGTTGGGCTGCATCATGTTCAATTTCCTCCTTGCGTGGCAGTGCCGGGCCCTTTCGCGCTGCGCTGCGTGTTCATCCACTGCACCAGCGCGGTGCGCTCCTGGTCAGAGAGCTTCAGGTCCGGCATGAGGGGGAACAGGCTTGGCAAATCCTTCAGGGCTTCGCTTGCTGTATTTGGATCTTTGGGCAGTTTTGAGTAGAAAGGATCGGCGGTGTTCACTTGGTGGCACATGACACAGTTGCGCTCGAAAACGGTTTTGCCATCCGCGACCGCAGCCGCACCTGCGGGAATTGGCTGGATCGTGCTCAGGAAAGCCGCAAGCGCATTGCGCTCGGAATCTGTACCGGCGAATGGCGGCATGACGCCGTTGTGCATGAATTCAAGACCGCCAAGCATCGCTTGAATCTCGTTCTGATCCCATTGACGCAATTCCAGGTAACTTTTGACTCCCCGGTAGGAGTTCGTCGTGTGGCAACTCTGGCACTCTACACGGAATACTTCGCGGCCCACCGTGACTTGGTTGTCCTTGGTCAGTTCCCGGTTGTTTATCCATTTCGCTGTTTGCAGAATGCCTGCATTGTTGACTTCATCGACGCTGAACCCGCCATCCCCCGGCATCTGCGTGGCGTAGAGCGAGTTCGCGTACAGATAGCTCCCGATGACGTACGGTTTGCGAATGGCTTCGCGGACGAACTCGAACGAACCCATCGCACCGAGTGCGACCAGCGCGACCAGTAAGCTGAATGCAAGGGGTATACGCCCGGGCCTGACCAGCGTGAGCAGGGCCAGCGCAAACGTCACGGCCAGGAGAACTGCGGCGAGCACAGCGTAATGTGTCCCGGTGGGCATCGGGCCACGAGCGCTCGCCCAGACGTCGGCGGGAATCTTGCGGATGTACCACCACCCCAGTGCTGGCAGAACGGCCAGCGACGGTACGATCCACAGCGCACTCCATCTCACAATGCGTGCCTTCAGAGCAGCGTCCTTCTGCACGCTCGCAGTGATCAATGCGTAGATTCCCGCCAGCGCCAGCGCAATGGCGAAGCGCAGGAAAAGCGAAGGGAAAGAGGTTGGATTGAAAAAGCCAGTCCAGAACTGGTGGTTCTTAACCCAGTTCCCGGGAGTCAGCATGAAGGTGATGATTCCATTAATGACCACCATGCTGGCAAATGCGGCGATGAAATAGATCCATCCGTACCACTCGTGAAGTCGCGCATCCAGCTTCTCCCAGCCATACAGGTAGAGCAGCGCGGCCGTGATCTCAATAAAGAAAAATACCCACTCGATCGCCCATCCCCAGACGTAAGCGTGAATCAGGTTGCTGGTGGCTGCCGGGCTGATCAACCCTATGGTGAACCAAATGCCGACCCCGCTCACGGCGCCGAAAACGACCGTTACCAGCACAAAGAACCTGGTATGCGATTTCAACCAGTTGAGAAGTGCCAAGTCGTTGTTGCGCCGGGCTTTTTGTTCTGTCAGGACAAGAAAGAGCCCGCCGCCCACTGCGAAATGAGAAACGAACACGTGAAGAATGGCTACCAACGCAATTAGCAGGCCGGCACCAAAAGCGACGTCCCAAGCCGGATAGTTCATGCGGCTCCTCCTGCCCGACACACGATTCAGAGAAAAGGAGGATGGGCCGATTCAGCCGTACCTCACTCCTCACACTCTTAAACGCACCACTTTCCAAATCCGACTTGCTGTGACTGCGGTCACAGAGCTTCTCGATTCCAGGAACAAGGTTTCCACCCATGCACCGTAGTTACCCCATGGATGACGACCACTGATTATCTAAAGTCCCCTCGTTGAGAGCCTTTCTTGAAGGTAATTGTCCCCAAACTGCATCCAGTTCGGTAGATAAGCAGTAGGGGGTATCCATGACCGAATCGATCAGCGCGCCGGAGCAGTCGAAGACGGTATCTGGGGAGAGACGGGAAGTCTACAACAAAAAGGTGGCCGCGCTGTTCGCGGAGCGGGACAAGCACCCAATGGAACCTCCGGGGCGGGACGCCGCCGTCCAGAGAATCATGGGGTTGTGGGTGGCTGAGGGCTAGCCAAACATATTTGAAATTTGACCCCACCGGTTGCCCGTCCGATGATCTTGTTGTCCAGACGAGAACATGAGAGGGCGACCGATGGAGACGTTCACAAAGCTGTTTGGCAGCCTGCT
>JBEKZJ010000319.1:0-2510 GCA_049509995.1 Occallatibacter sp.
CGGACGCCCACCGATCTGCGCCGGGGACCGAGCGGCTTTTTCGTTCAGCAGGCTTTCGACAAGCCGCCGTGATTCGTCCTTGTCTCTTAGCTCGCAGGTGTATGGTTGGGACATCCGGCTGGAAGTGGCAAAGCCTCTAACCGTCGCGGCATGCTTCCAAACGGGCGCCGCGTCAGATGACTGGTGGCCCGGATTATAGGTTCGCGGTTGCCGAGAGTGAGTAATGCTGGTGCGTCTCGTCAAGATAACGCCGATCCGGCCGGAAATCAGGCGCCGGTAAGGGGAGCCTGAATCCCGGGCACTGGCCGACATGCCAGGCTTAATGTGGTCATGGCTCCCAACTCGACAGCACATAATTATCTTGACACTATGTCTATACAACTATATTATCGTTAGCAATTTTTGTGAATCGACTGGACGGCGATGTGTAGGACGATCGTGAAGAGATTGCGCTACCGGGTGGCTCTGACGACTGTTGCGTTTGCGGTCGCAATTGGATGTGCGGGGGCGCAGACTCTAAGAATTTTGGATCCGCTTGCGGTTGCCGCAGAAGGCGACCCTGCCAGCGCCGTGATGGTGGTGACGATTCCGGGTGACCTCCCGACCGAGAAATGTGAAGTTGTCGTAATCGGTGCGGGCCTGGGAGGAAGCGCTGCGGCAATGACGGCTGCGCGTGCCGGTCATCATGTTTGTATGACGGAGCCAACACATTGGATCGGCGGCCAGATGACCTCTCAGGGCGTATCCGCTCTGGACGAAAATGAGTGGACCGAAACTTCCGGAAGCAACGCATCCTATCTGGTGTTGCGTCAGAAGATTCGGGAACACTATCGCCCACTTCTGAAGAGCCAGCCGGGCGGAGACGAATTCAACCCGGGTAATTGTTGGGTCAGCAGTCTCTGTTTTGAGCCGAGCGTCGGACTCGGTGCGCTCGAGGAAATGTTGCAACCTTACGAGCAGAATGAGATGTTGTCCCTCTATATGCGCGCTGCTCCCGTAAAAGTTGAGAAGCAGGGAAATGTGCTGCAAAGCGTCGTCTTTTACAGCTTTGCCGACAAGACATTCTTTCGCCTTCAAGGGACAGTATTCATTGATGCAACTGAACTGGGAGAGTTCCTTCCGCTGGCAGGCGCTGACTACGTAACCGGCGCGGAATCCAGCGCCATGACCGGTGAGCCGGATGCGCCGCCGGTTGCGAACCTCAAGGCTTTGCAAAGCTTTACGTATCCTTTCATTCTGCGCAAGGCTTTTGCCGCTATGAGTGAAAAGCCCGCCCAGTATGAACAAAACCTCAAGTATTTCTCGCTCGATAGCGTCGAGAGCCCTGAACTTACGCTGCATTATCGGTTTTTCGAGCATGCTGCTGAGACGCCGGGCTCATTTTGGTCTTATCGCAGAAGCGTCGATGCATCGCAGTTTAAGCCGGGCGCCTTCCCGTCGGACCTTAGCATGATCAACTGGTCGAGCAACGATGTCTGCGATGCAGGAATTCTATCGGGCGATCAGGAGGAGATCGCGCGCGCCATGCAGCACGGCAAGCAGGTGTCGCTCGGGTTTGCCTGGTGGATTGCTCGCGAGGCGCGAAGGGACGACGGTCGCGGCAAGGGATATGCCGACATCGCCGTGACGAAAGATGCCATGGGCAGTCAGGATGGACTGTCCCAATTTCCCTACGTGCGCGAATCCCGGCGAATTCTTGCTTTGGGAACGGTTCGCGAGCAAGACGTAGCGCCGAAAGATCCATCTGCGGTTCGGGCCGTACAATTCGAAGATTCTGTCGGGATTGGCTATTATCCAATGGATCTTCATGCCTGCGATCCGGAGCCGGCGTTGCCTAACTCCAAGCCGTATCAGATACCGCTAACAGCCTTGATGTCGCGGAACATAGCGAACCTACTGGCCGCATCGAAGAATATTGGAACCACGCATTTTACCAACGGCGCTTATCGCCTGCACCCTACCGAGTGGGCCATTGGCGTTGCCGCGGGAGAATCAGCGCATGAGGCTCTGGCCGCGGCAGTTCCGCTGCATGAGATTGTACAGAATCCAATACGGCTTCGGCGCTTACAGCTTGATTTGATCAGCCTTGGTCAACCATTAGTGTGGTATGACGATGTGCCAGTAACCTCGCAAGAGTTTAGAGCCGTTCAGGCGATATCCATTTTCGGATTGCTTCCGCCAAGAAACGGCACATTGCACTTTTCTCCGGACCAGCCAGTATCTGCCGGCGAAGTAAAGGCCGCTCTCAAAAAGCTGGACCCTGCCGATGCTTCTCAGCTTGATCTTTCAGACAGTGCGCCCGTTGCCTGGGAGCAACTGGCAAGATTCAAGCATGGCGCAGAACAGCAACATGGCCTGGTGCGGCGCAGCGAGTTCGCTGTCTGGCTGTTTGACCTGTCTGCAAACAGTCTTTTGAATGGGGACGTGCGCAGTGCAGGCACGCCATTCTTCAAGCCGCCCAGGTGAGCACACATGCAGTCAAGCTGGCATCGCTGCAAAGGTGAATCGGC
>JBEKZJ010000032.1:0-37475 GCA_049509995.1 Occallatibacter sp.
CCAGCCGTTCCAACTCCTTCCTTCGTAATGATCCAGGCCAAGCTCTTCCTTCAACTGGTGGTAGTCTGGTTCGATCTTCCACCGGCACTTGGTGATGCGCACCAGGCGGCGCAGTGTGTAGTGCGCCGGCAGATCGCAGAGAAAATATTTGGTCGGTTCCTTCTCCGCTTCCGGCCACTCCACCAGCAGCCAGATTTCCTGGTGTGGCGGATCTCCATCGACGAATCCATGGGATGGCTGTACCCGCAGAGAGAGGAAGCGTGACTCCAACCAGCCTTTGGTCCCCTTCCCAAGGGCTCTGCCCAACGAACTGCTGCATGGCCTGTGCATTCCCATCCGGCAGCCGAGCAGGCATCGGCTCGATCGATTTTCGCTCCCCGTCCTGCAACAGACCACGGACATAGAGTTCACCCCAATGCCGCCGCTCGCTGCGGCCCATCGGCTCCAGCAGGTCGACTAGGAATCGCTCCAAACGCTGACGAGACCTGGCGATCTGGTTTTCGGTCATGCCCGAGCGTACCAGTGTCAAAACATGATCTCAATACTTAACGTTGTAATACCAGGAGTCTGTCGGGAATAGATTTTTCACCCTTTAGAATCAACAACTTATGAATTCTACGTTTTTATGTAGGCGCTTGATTCGAAATGAGTTACGTCGTGAGAATTTCTTATTTCCGACACACTCCTAAGAGCGCCGGACCTGCTGCTTGGCCTTCGACTCATAGTCCATGACCCGCAAATCCTATCAGCGGATGCTACATCCTCACTGCAACAGGACATCGACCCAGCGGCTTACATTCCGCGCGAGATCGTGATTCTCGACCGCTCGTTCCCTGCCCTTTGCCCCCATCCGCGATCTCAATTCGCGGTCTTCGGCGAGATTGAGAATTGCATCCGCAAGCTCAACATCCGACGTTGGTTCGAAGAGAAACCCGTTTACCCCATCTTCAACCAACTCTGGAAGTCCGCCGATCCGGGAAGCGACAATCGGCAAGCCTGCGCTCATCCCCTCTGCAACCGCCAGGCAGAACGCCTCATGCCACTGCGAGCATTGAATCTGGATGTCCGCCGCCCGAAACGCCCCGCTCCCGGCCAGGTCCTCGATATGTCCGGTCCATGTCACGTGCCCGGCGATCCCCAACTCCTCCGCCAATCTCTCATACTCTTTCCGGTTGGCTCCATCGCCACAGAAGACGGATTGAAAGTCCTTCCGCACCGCCAAGACCCGCCTTGCAGCCCGTAACGCCAGGTCGATTCCTTTTTCCGGAACCAGCCAACTAATCTGCAACGCCACGAAGCGATCACCCAATATCCCGTACCGCTGCCGGAAAGCTCCTCCGTCACCCAGAGCGCGGCTGTTGTCGACCGCGCTATAGATGACCCGGCTCTTCTCTGGCGGAATGATCCCCTCCAGATCAGAACACCCCTTGACGAACTGCGTCGCGCATATAGACTGCGACAGCGCTTTCATCACAAATTGCACGAGCCTCGACGCCCGGTACCCGTAAGTTCTCGCGGTCCGCGACGTCTGATCGTAGTACACGCTGCGCCGAATTCCCGCAAGCCTGCATAGCAGCGGCCACCACCGCACCACTCCGCCCAGCGAGTACATCAGGACTGTTGGGCGATGTACTCGGAGCAATTTCAAGAACACTTTCACATTCGACAATCCCATGCCCAATTGATCCCGCATCACCGTGAGCGAAACGTTTCCGGGAGCCAGGAGGAACTCCTCTACCAGCGGCGGCGGGGAGCTCTGGAAACAAAGCGTCAGATCCCAACCTTTCGCATCCAACTGGCGGGCGAGCTCAACCGAAAACACCTCAATCCCGCCAATTTTGTTAGCGGATATCGCGACTGCGAAGAGAACACTTGGTCGAGCGTCCATCTCCTGAGCTTGGCGGTTCACCTGGCCAGACCTCGTGCTTCCAAAGAGGCGCACATGCCGCGGTCGCCCGTCGTCGCACGTACAAGCTGTTTAAGGATGTCAAGGATGGGCATCATGGATGTTGCCTTCCATTAAATCATGCTTTGCGGGACTGCTATGCTCTGTGCCGTATTCGCGGAGTGTTCCGATAAAGGTCCATGTAGGCATCAACCATAGTCTGTAGAGTAAAGCGCGAGTGGAACGTAGCTTCCGCGTTCCTCGAGAATTGCTGCCGCTCCGCGTCGCCGCTTGCCAGCCGCACAATCGCCGCGGCCATCTTCGCCGGATCCGTCGCCGGCACTACTATCCCTGCCTGCGCCAATCGTACCACTTCCGCCATCCCGCCCACATCGGTCACGATTGCCGGCAGTCCCAGCGAGAAGCCTTGCAGCAGCGACATGGGCAACCCCTCCGACCGCGACGACATGATGAAGGCATCGGCCGCGGAAAAGAACGGCGCCACGTCGAGCTGCTGCCCCCAGAATGTCACTTGCCGAGCGATGCCCAACTCCGTGGCAAGGCTCTCCAGCGTCTTGCGTTCACTGCCATCTCCCACCATCCAAAGCCGCAAAACCGGCATCGCCTGAAGCGCCTCGCAAAAAGCATTGAGCAGCAGCGCGTGGTTCTTTACGGGCTCAAGTCGTCCCACGTAGACCAGCGTGAATCCGCTCTTTGGCGGGCACTGTTCCTGCGCCACTCGCTTCAGCGGGACTGTGCCATTGTAAACGCGGGCAATCTTTCGCGCCGGAACGCTGTGAATGTCCTTCACATTGTTCACGGTTGCGTCGCAGATGCCGACGATCCAGTCGCAGCAGGTAGCCGCAACGGCGTACTTCAACTCCACGGCCAGCTTGCGCGGCGGAGACACCAGGCTATGCCGGGTCGACACAACGCTCGGCACGCCGGCCATTCTGGCAGCGATGGCCGCATAGATGGTCGGCGTCGGGTTATGAAGATGGACTACGTCCGGGCGCGACTCATTGAAGATGCGGAAGAAATTCCGCGTAGCGTCCGGCAGGCGCCGGCCCACGTTCGGCTGCACCGTGAAACCCTCCGCTCGCATCCGCTCGCCGAGTGGGCCAAGAGTCGCGACAGCATAGACGCACGGGTCGTGCCCCTGCTCTCGCTGCAAGCGGCACATCTGCGACACCAGCGTCTCGGCGCCGCCCACCTCCATGCTGTCTACTACGTGCGCAATCTTCATGCTGACTGCCCAAACCTCCGACAGCGCGGTACCGGTCTGTCTTCTGTTCCTGGGTTCGTAATGGTGAACCCTTCAACCGCTTGAATCAATGCATCAGGTTCAGGATCCGGACCATGATGTACATCAGCAACACCAGGGAAATGGTCAATCCGCCGGCGTAAGGCAGCACGCGCGTCAGCCGCAAGCGGGGCGCAATCATCCCTCTCTGCAGAGCCATCTCGAAGACCGCCTCAGCCATGCCGCCGAGCAGGAAGAATGTCATTACAAAGGCGCGAGACAGAAACATCCCTGCAACCAGAAAGCCCGTGAGCGACAAAACCAGCAAACGTCCCAGGCTGTTGACTTCGGCTTTGCCGACTTCCTCAACCTTCCTAGCCGCCCGTGGATAAAGTTCTTCCTCGGGTACCATCGGTTCTGCTTCGTTGACCTTCGCCGGCGAAGCAACGGCCAGAGCGTCTCTCACCGTGGGAAGCAGGAACAGAGACCAGAAGTACAATCCGAACAAGCCAAGCTCTCCCGCGCAGACTACGATCGAGTTGTGCGCGGTATGGCCGCAATCGCAAGAGTCGGCAAAATCACCGAAGCCCACCCCGAACAACGGATGCGACTTCAGCATTTGCAGCCCTACGCCCCAAAGCCCCGTCCGGTCTGAGCCCGATTCGGCCGATATCTCCCGTCCGCCCGTGAAGTTCAGGGCCATTGCCGCAGCGAACAGTCCGCCCGCCACCAGCAGCGAAGGCAGTGTCCCAATGCGACGCCGCGCCGCCACGACCGCCGTCGCCATCAAGGCTAGCAAGGCGCCGCGCGAGTGCGTCAGGAATACTCCAAAAAGCAACGCACACACAGGCAAAATCACAAATAGAATGTTCTGGAGCATCTTCTTCGCCCGCCAGAAGATGAACATCAACGGAATCACGCAGACGACCAACTGGCCAAAGTCATTCGGGTCGTTGATCTCCCCCAGTCCTCTCAGGCGGTAAAGCCATTCTCCCGCATCGCTCCTCATGGCCAGAAGATAAGGGTGCTCCATGTTCCACAGATCCAGATTGTCGCTCCCAGTGGCCACTGATTGTGTGGGGCCGCTCTCCGGAACTCCGCGGAGCAGATCGATGTACCCGTGCGCAATTACAAACAGGCAGACAAACAGCATCATGAAGACGAGAACCTGTAGCTTTTTCTTCGAATTGCAGTGCAGGCACACAAGGATGTATGCGAAAAGGCTCGGAATAAATCCAAGGAACGCCTGCACGGCCCCCCCGACCCAACGCATTCCGATGAGCACTGACAAAACGACGGCAAACGCCAACCCGATCAAGGCCAGAGACTGCGGTGTCTTCAGGATGAATGACCTCGTCAGCGCAGGCAGTGAAACCAAAAAGACCAGAGCCGCAAGAATCAGCTCAATGCGAAAGGGCGCGAGCGGCCCGAAGATGGTAGTGGGCGTGAGGTAGTACGTAACCAGATAGAGCACGCTTAGAACAAAGCCCATTGTGTAATTGACCCAGCGAAATTGGAAGCACCTAACCCGTTGAAATGACCGGCCCAGAGTTGAGGTAGCTTGCCGTGGAACGCGCGTATTACGACACTGAATTGTAGCAAATGCGCAACGGTCGCGCCAACGGATGTGCAACTTGAAGTAGTGCCAGCACGCACTGGCAATCGCAGCTTACCCAGGCGCCTTGAGGGAGACTTGGCGGTAATGAGAACTGCTCGCCAGAAACCGGCTCTCGACCAGATGCCACATGAGCAACGCTGTCAGCCCGATAAGAGACAGGCTGACGAGAAGGAAGATAGCCGGATTGAGTCTTGCCACCCCGAATACGATCAGGGTCTGCAAAATGGGCCAGTGAACGATGTACACGCCGTACGACAAATCGCCGTATTTCGCGAATTTTCCGAAGTAGCGCCAGAATCCGAAGACGAAGACCAACCCCGATATCCAAAAGACGTCGAGGACGTCTCCCGTGAAAAAATGGTCAAGCAGGAACAGACATGCCGTAATGCAGGCAATGGTTCGGAAATGGAATTTCAGCCTGTTGAAATAGAGCAGGAGTAATACGCCCGCGCTGAAATACACCAGTTGGGTTGGAAACTGAACCTCCAGCTGTGAATAGATACTACGCGAGCTGTCCAATGAATAAATGCCGCGCGGCCCCCCCCTGGAGGCCAGCCATGCGAAGCCGTACTTCCAGATGCAGGAAAGGCAGAAGATCGTCGCCATAATCTTCTTGGTTCCGAAGCGTCTGCATAGATAATGCATAACGGGAACAAACAGATAGAAGGCGACTTCGATCTTGAGCGTCCACAAGGCGCCATTGACGCCTGCGATGCTGTTCGATGTGAACACACCGGGCAGCGTGGGCGCAAGGAAGTTGAGAAACAGAAGATTCGCGCCAAGGTACTTCCAGAATCCGATTCCAAAGTATTGGGCAGGAGAAAACACGCTCAAGGGACACAGCGCAACGGCCGCGAGCGCGACGACGGTAAAGTAGGCCGGGTAAATGCGCCTGACGCGCTTTTCGAGATATGAAGCGATAGAAGACGATCGGGTATAACTACGATAGATAAGTAGTCCGCTGATTACAAAAAAGGCCCTGACAGCAAAATGCGGGGACATGTATCTGCCAAGGACGGAAAAAGCCGGGACGTTTGTCAGCGCGTATTCATGAAACAATACAACGATAGACGCCAGAATCAAACGAAGGCAATCCATGTTGTTTCTACTGAAGTCCGCGCTGCCTCTCACCGTACCGCCTCCCGGCTTCCCAAAGAATGATTGCGAGTCGTCACTGCCCGGCTAAAACCCACCTTTATACTGTAGCCGAATCTTCATCAATGAGACTAAAGCATCCCGGTATTCTTTGCTCTGAATTGTTTAAGGCAAGGCCAATCGCCGAAGGCCTGTAATCGGCGCCAAGAGATGAATGCCAGCGGAAACACGCAGGCTATCGGTTGAGCAAGGTCATTCGGGCCGTGGATTGAATTCTGCCCACTCAGCTGATAAAGCCGCTCTCCGGCATCGCTGTAAATGGCCTGAGCAAATGCGGCTGCCCAGGCGTAGAATCGAGACTCGCGAGGCCCGCATCGGCATTGCCGGCATGGGTTATGTGGGCTTGCAACTCGCTCTGTTTTTCAGCAAGGAGCGCCTTGCAATTACGGGTTTCGAAATCGATCCCCAGAAAGTAGAAACTCAGAATCGGCTGGCGGGAAAGAACCTGGCAGCAGAAAATTCTACGACCGAGGCCATGATGAATCGGATCGCCGAGGCCCGCAGGAAGGCGCCGCGCCTTCCCGGTGTGTTCTGTCTTATTCCATTGCCCCCACCGTAAGCGGCTGGTTGCGGACCGTCTGTATCGCCGACGGCCCATACTGGAAGCGCACCGGCAGCTTCGGCCCGGAGACCGGCAGGCTTGCGCCGGCATTGACCAGCGCCGGCGCCGGAACGAATGTGGTTAGGTCGAAAGGCTCCGCCGAGACCCCGATCAAGCTGGATACGCCAACGGTATCGGCACTGTTGCTCGCACCCTGAAAGGCATAGATCGAGGTCCGGGAAGACCAGCCGGTGCCTTGTCCACCTGCCATCGCCCCGGTGCCCCAATCTGAGTTGAGGACATTGTTACCGAAGGTGGTTAACTGGGTGGTGCGGTCGTTCCAATAGAAGTACGGCTTCGTTGGTGAGTCCATCCAGATCGCGTTGTTATCGGCCTGAATCTGCGGCCATTCGATCGCGGGGTCGTCGTCGCCGCCGCCAGCCGAGGTATCGAACATGTTCCAACTGTAATAAGGGCCCGTCGCCGGCTCGTAGAAACTGTTGTTGTAGAACCATAGCGTCCCAATGCGGTTGTCGTCCGGTGTCCCCATGTCGGAGAAGTAGTGAATCGGGTATACGGACGTGGTATTGACGAAGGTGTTTCCATACACATAATCCGCGTGGTGCGCCTCGACCGCCGCGGCCAGCAGATCGGCCGTGTAAGCATCGCCGGGATATATCGAATGAAATGACGAAGACCCTCCTTCCAAGTATCCCTCAAATGAGGTGTACGACGCCGCGTCCTGGTTATCGACCAGATCCAGTTGCCTCAACGCCCCATCGCCAAAGTTGTTGTAGCGCAGAATCTCAGGGAAGCCGCGGCCCTTGAAGTTCGAGCCCTCCGCCCCGCTCTGATACTGGTCGACGACGTTGAACTGTACTACTTCGTTCCAGCCCTGAATGTAAAGCTGGTGAAAGGAATAGTATCCAATGACGCCGTTGTTATGCAGGTGATTGCCTTCATACAAAGTATTGGCTACGGCTGCGAAGCCCTCGTTGGCGTTGAAATCGGAAAAAAAGCCATTGTCGCAGCTATATGCGTCGATGCCTCTAACCACCGTATCCATGCTGCGGAATAGACGAACGCACGCCGCTCCCTGGATCCATGCCGTCCCCGCCGCGCCCGACGGAGTGGTGTAGGTATTTGAGGATCTGGCATTTTGAATCTTGAGGCCCTCGACTATCAGATACTGCGAACTGTTCCACGTTCCCGTGTAAGTCCCAGCCCAGCCGGTAGTGCCAATGCCGACCGCGGCGTATCCCGCCGAATAGCTGCTCACAGTTGAACTTCCGGTGGAACTGCCGGCATCGATCACCGGAAGGTTGCCCCTGGAATCGGGTACGCCGCAGACGCGAACCGGCTGGGTGCGCGTGGCCTGCGTCGTGAGCTGAAAGTATTCGTGATAGGTGGTGGGACTGGCTCCGCTGGTGTCCTCGTTGTGGATGCGCACGGTTGAACCGTTCTTGAGAGAAGCCCACGGAACCGATTGGATGGTCTTGTACGCCTGCGATGGCCCTACGTCGTACGTCGTTCCGGTAAGAGCTGGATCAACCGTGCAGTCCACGGGCATGGTCTCTGAGGGTGTGACCTGATAGGGCATGCTGTGTCCGGTCACATAGACGGTAGCCGTGTTCGTCGTGGAACCGTCCGCCACGCTGGTGGCCGTTAATGTATAACGTCCCGCAACCGTGGCCGAGAAGGCGGTATCCTGGTTCGTGGCATCCGTTAGAATGCCATTGCCCCCGTTGGGCTCTGAGGTGATCGCCCAAGTCACGTTTCGGTTCGTCGATCCCCAGACAAATGCCTGGATGTCGGCATTCTGCCCGGAATATAAGGTGGTGTAGAAGGGCACCACATGGACCTGCACGGCGGGATTGCAGACATTCACGGTGACGGAGGCTGTCTGGTTCGGACTCTCCTGCGACCGCGCCGTAAGCGTAAACTGCTTGCCTGAATTGACGGTGTAGCTATCCGTGCCGTTGATTGAGCAACTACTGCCCGTGGCCGGAGCTGTCACGTCTACCCAGTTGCCCGCTGTGGAGGAGAGCGTGGCGCCACCCGTTACCGACCAGTTGACCGCATTCGTTATGCCGTTCGTGACCGTGGCATAGATGCGGCGCACACTGCCGGGCAACACGTTGAAACCATAGGTCGGCTGAGTGATGGCGATGGAGATCGGACCAGCGCTTGCCGGCGCCTGGATGGTCAACGCGATGGTTGTGGCGCTGGTGAGAGTTCCGGAGGTTCCGGTCACGGTCACGGTGTGCGCCCCTGGAACAGCCGCGCTGCTCGCTGTGAAGGTTAGCGTGCTTGTGGTGCTGGTGATGACTGAACTGAAGGTCGCAGTCACACCTGTGGGGAGCCCCATCGCCGTCAGGGCGACGCTGCTACTGACGCTAGTCGCATCGGTGACGCCGATGGCACTGCTCGCGGTGCCACCGACGAGAAGGGTGAGACTGCTGGCCGAGGACGAAAGGCTGAAGCTCGGCGCAGGGATGGTCAACGCAATGGTGGTGGTGCTGGTGAGAGCTCCGGAGGTTCCGGTCACGGTCACGGTGTGCGTCCCCGGAACAGCCGTGCTGCCCGGTGTGAGCGTCAGCGTGCTTCTGCTGCTTGTGCTTGCGGGACTGAATGTCGCGGTCACCCCGCTAGGAAGCCCGGACGCAGCCAAATTCACATTGCTGCTGAAGCCGTTCTGACCGGTCACGCTGATCGTACTATTCGCGCTGGCGCCGCCGGCGAGAAGTGTGAGACTGCCGGCCGAGGACGAAAGGCTGAAGCTCGGCGCAGGGATGGTCAGCGCGATGGTTGTGGTGCTCGTGGCCTTTCCGGAGGTCCCCGTGACCGTTACCGGATACTTCCCTGGAACAGCCGAGCTGCTCATCGTGAAGGTCAGCGAAGTCGTGCTGGCGTTGACGGTAGCGAATGCCGCCGCCACACCCGCGGGCACCCCGGATGCAGCCAGGCTCACCTTGCTGACGAGGCCAATCGGATTGGTGACAGCGATTTCGACCGGATTGTTATAGCCGGCGACAAGGGTGAGACTGCTGGCCGAGGACGAAAGGCTGAAGCTCGGCGCAGGGATGGTCAGCACGATGGTGGCGGTATTCTTGGCTGCTCCGGAGGTTCCGGTCACAGTCACGGTGTAGGTTCCTGGAACAGCCGTGCTGCCCGGTGTGAAGGTCAGCGTACTTTTGCTGCTTGTGCTTGCCGGACTGAATGTTGCGGTCACCCCGCTAGGAAGCCCGGACACAGCCAGGTTCACATTGCTGCTGCTGAGGCCAATCGGATTAACGACGCTGATCGCACTGCTGGCGCTGCTGCCGCCGACGAGAAGTGTGAGACTGCTGGCCGAGGACGAAAGGCTGAAGCTCGGCGCAGGGATGGTCAACGCGATGGTGGTGGTGCCGGTGAGAGCTCCGGAGGTTCCAGTCACGGTCACGGTGTGCGTCCCCGGAACAGCCGTGCTGCCCGGTGTGAGCGTCAGCGTGCTTTTGCTGCTTGTGCTTGCCGGACTGAATGTTGCGGTCACCCCGCTAGGAAGCCCGGACGCAGCCAAATTCACATTGCTGCTGAAGCCGTTCTGACCGGTCACGCTGATCGTACTATTCGCGCTGCTGCCGCCGGCGAGAAGGGTGAGAGTGCTGGCCGAGGACGAAAGGCTGAAGCTCGGCACAGGGATGGTCAACGCGATGGTTGTGGTGCTCGTGGCCTTTCCGGAGGTCCCCGTGACCGTTACCGGATACTTCCCTGGAACAGCCGAGCTGCTCATTGTGAAGGTCAGCGAAGTCGTGCTGGCGTTGACGGCAGCGAATGCCGCCGCCACACCCGCGGGCACCCCGGATGCGGCCAGGCTCACCTTGCTGACGAGGCCAATCGGATTGGTGACGGCGATTTCGACCGGATTGTTATAGCCGGCGACTAGGGTGAGACTGCTGGCCGAGGACGAAAGGCTGAAGCTCGGCGCAGGGATGGTCAACGCAATGGTGGTGGTGCTGATGAGAGTTCCGGAGGTTCCGGTCACGGTCACGGTGTGCGTCCCCGGAACAGCCGTGCTGCCCGGTGTGAGCGTCAGCGTGCTTTTGCTGCTTGTGCTTGCCGGACTGAATGTTGCGGTCACCCCGCCAGGAAGCCCGGACGCAGCCAGATTCACATTGCTGCTGAAGCCGTTCTGACCGGTCACGCTGATCGTACTATTCGCGCCGGCGCCGCCGACGAGAAGTGTGAGACTGCTGGCCGAGGACGAAAGGCTGAAGCTCGGCGTCGTCTTAGCCAGAGCGGCAGTTGCCAGCACGGAAGCCAGGCAGGCTGCCGTGAGGATTGTGAACCAATAGTGCCTCCGAAGAGGATTCGCTCTCTTGCGCTGAATCGACGGGGTCATGGCCTTCCTTTCCTCCTTTTCGATTGAGCAGGAGCCTTGCTTGAACGCTCCTCTACCCGGGTCTATCGGCATTTTGGTTACTGATAATCAGCAATTTCTGGCCCGTGGTAACTTACGCGACGAACCTTAGTAACTAACTCGTCTAGCACTTGAGCGCTAACCGGCCGGTCTGCAGGGCATGGGCACGGCATCTTTGAAACCAGGAGCAGAAAGGCCCGAACCTCTGAATTAGCAGCCTTCAACACAGCAAGCCGCTTGAGATCCTTACCTTTCGCAAAATTCCCCCGGTAAACTGCCGTAGTAACTCCCAAAAAGAGCTATGGCTTAACCCCATAAAGAGCTATGGCTCAGCCCTGAACGTGCATCTACATTTATCTCAACGCTGTTGGAGCGTGTTGGCTTGCAGCTGGGCACCGCCTTCAGGCCAGGATCGGATTGTTCCCTCGCTCCAAGGGGCCCCGTAGGTCGCACCGAGGGTGCGGAGATTCTTAGCGTGAATCCGGTACGAGGCATTGTTGGCTCTTGATGTTTGCCGCCCAAAGCATTGGTCCAGGGGGCCCATGCCTTTCGCGGCCAACGGCAACGTACCTCAAGAAGAGACTCCTGCGGAAGCAAACTTTGGGGGATATTATGAAGAAGCTCTTTTTCGTTTTACTCGCATTGGCAACGGCCCTTGCGATCACTCCGGCCGCAAAGGCAGAACCGTTTTATTTCAACGTGAGCGGTCTCGGCTTCACCGGAGGCGGTACGCTCACCGGCACCTCGATCGGCGGCGGCTTGGTTGACATCACCGGTGGAACCTTCACGATCAATGGATCGAGCGCAAGCATTATCGGAAACCCAAACGCGAATGGGGCGGTCGCCTATTACGGAGCTGGCGCTGGGTACCAGTTCGATTACGACGACGTCATCAATAGAAGCGGGTCGCCGAATTTGGACGTCGACGGACTCCTCTTCTTGCTCTCAAATGGAGGGGTGATTAACCTCTGGGAAGTAGGTGGCGTCTACTATTGGAATGAGTGGGTAAATGGAGCATGGGTGATCAACCCCGCTGTCGGCGAGGGCGGCGATCCGATCGGCGCGGACTTCTCGGCAACCCCGGAACCCTCCTCATTGCTGCTGCTCGGCACCGGGCTCCTGTTGCTGGCCGGCTTCGCTTTTCGGAAGACCAGGACACGCAAGGTCAAGCCAGGCATGCTCCGGGCAGCTTAGTTCCTCAAGCGCCGGGTTCGCCCGATCGCTCGGAAGCTAGGTATCCCTGACCGTCTTGTTACCTTCCAGGTGATGCGGCGTACTCTGGGCACCGATCTGCAGGAGCACGGCACGATGAAGGATGCGCAAGGAGCCTTGCGTCACGCGAGCATCCAGACCAAGGGCGATGTCTATATGCAGGCCATCGAGGCCAGTGTGCTGAACGCGATGAACTCCCGGACGAAGCAGATTTTTGCCGGCTGGGAGCATCCGGTCACGACACTTTCGATGGATTGTTCAACTCATACAGCCTCTTCTCCCCCGGAATGATCCTTGGCTGGTGATGCGGAGGCGAGTTCAGGAGTGAAACTCCTCGTTGACAATACCCTCGATCAAAGTCACCTCCTCATCGCCCACACCGGGGCCGTTTCGCACGCGAGTGATCACCGATGGAGTTATTCCTTCGCTGCATATCGACTACAAAGGGACGCGCATCAAGCAGTGCCACAAAGAAGGCCGTGCTTTGCGGACCGAAACCACGATCAATAACACCCGCGATTTTTTATATCGGCAAGAATTTGCGCAACTTGCCCGCTCCGCGAAAAACCGGCTTTCAAGCCAACCGCCGCTTGCTCCAGGTCGAACAAATCAACTGGACGTGTCGATGGAATCTCCTTGAATGTGCCGAATGCCGTGAACGGCCGGGAAAATTCCGCTACAAAGAAAGTGCCGCCCTGGGACTTTCCGCGCACGGTATGGTCGCTCACAATTTCGATGTCTCCTCCGGAACGGCCCAGGTCGAGCAGAAGGTGCGTATTTTCTGCGTGAGGAAACGTGAAGCGGTAAATCCCGGTCCAGGTGGTCGCGGCCATTTCGACTTTGGTTCTGAAGTCATCGAGATAGACGCTGTAATATCCCGGCGAGGACTTTTCCCGGGCCTTGTCATAGACAGAGGCGCTGCGCTCCGGGGGAACGGTCCAGTCGCCAACCGCCGGCATCACAGTCGGGCCGTCTTCGGCTCCGCTTGAAAAGCCTACTATCGTCCGGTTCGGATAAAAGTAAGGCGCTCTGACTCCGGCGGGATAGTTCAAGTCCAGATTTGCATTGATGGTCGCCAGTTCTGTTGAACTGTGAGGCAGCACCGCTCCCGGCGATGTGAAGCCGGAATAAAGCTGTTCGCCCGGAGGCGGCGCGTTGCCGATTAACTTCTGATCGTCGAGCGGCGCAGTGCCGACCAGTCCGTTTGCATAATCGACAGGCCGTTTGCCGGAAGTGGGCACGCGTTGGGCCCGCGACCAGGGAGCCAGGGAACATCCAAACAGCAGAACGATGGCCAGGCATCTGGCCGATGGACACGTAGTGATCATGAAAACTGTTCCTCCGTATCAGGAAGCGGACGGTAAAAAGAAGACGCGCTCCTTGGAGAGCAACCGCTCTGGACCAAGTTGCCGAGGGCGATGAAAGGTGGCCTTTCCATCTTCCCCAGGGACCAATTCTTCGGTTCATATACGTGCCGCAATGAAGAATTCCTGTTCGTGTTATTGAAGCTCCATTGCCGCAACCAGCGCATCCAGCGCAGACGATTGACGAGTGGCGTCGGCTGAATCAAATGGCCCTTGCCACAAAGCTCCGAACTCATAATTGCGTCCTTGATCGTTTGCCCAGATGCTGTTGGCATTCGCATCGACAAACGTCTTGTACTGGGCATTGGGAACGGCGTTATATAGGGGCACTAAATTGCGGACGAAAATGCCTTTGAACTGCGGCGCGTCGCTTCCGCCAACAGACGACTCGACCAGAATGCCATGCACTGCCAGGTTGGCGATTGCCGCGTTGGCAATTGCCTCCGCCTGGGGCAATAGCGTTGGGTCCTGGTCGGCTTTGTAGAGTTCCACCAGCCCTCCCAGAATGACCCCCTGGTTATATGTCCATGCCGTTTCGCCATTGTTTGTGCAGGCCTTTGGGTTTGTCGAAGTCAACCCGTCATTGATCAGATTGTGCGAGTTAATCATGCCGGAAGCCTTGAACCATGTCCACTCTCTTTGCGCCCACGCCAGGTAGGCCGCCGATGTGCTTCCGGTGGTCCTGTTTGCCAGTGAAGCAGCGACCGTGAGAAAGAGTTCGTTCGCGATGGCGTTCTTGTAATGGTTGGGCTTTTGCCACCATATGCCTCCGCCGCATGTGCCCGTGTCCCATTCGGCGGCGATATCCGCGAATATCGTCTCGGCCATCGTTAGATAGGCCTGAGTGCCGGTCAGGTCGTAGGCGTCAATCCACGCAAGCGCCCACCAGCCTTCGTCATCGTCGTATGTGTTGATGAAGTTCGCAGTGTCATTTGCCTTGTTTGCATTATTGAATGTGATGGCTATTGCAGATAGATATTGTGTGCTGCCGGTGGCTCTAGAGTAGTTTACGAGCACGGTAGTTGCGTTGGCGGCATTCCACCAGCCTGATGGCGCCGCATAGAGTCCCGAACTCTGTGAGTACCATTGTTGGAGCGTTTGGACACCGTACGTTGCCTGTTGAGAATAGCTAGGGGATGCGGAAGGTGCGGAAGAACCACTGCTGCCACTGGCTGCCACACCAAGGACGCATAGTCCACACAGAAACACACTTTGCCTGGCCATCCTTTTCAACATTATTTCTCTCCCTGGCGCCCAGGTTGTAATTGCATCATCGATAGTTCCGCCTTCAAAGTGGCGGGCAGACCTTTCATGCTGAAAGTAGACCGCCGCCAGATTCTGGTTTCACGGACAACGGGAGCTTCCAGGGGGTAACGAATGAGGTTCGGCGCCCTTGAGAGAGATTTGCTGTACGTGGGACACCGGAGGGATGCACACGTTGGAACTGCCATGTGCTTCTCTTTGGCCATTTTTAGTGCGAACCACATCCCCACGTATGAGCATATTTGGCCAAATCCTGAGTTTTTTGCGTTTGCGGGCTGGGCTGGGCACGGACTCAGCATAGGCGAATATAAGGAGAACGTAATCCACAGGAAGAGCCGCAATTGAGCAGGCGCTGCGTTTGTTCTGCTGCGGGGCCTTTACTCTGCCCATTCACTGTCTAGAAAACGTCGCATATCCTGTACAAGGCTTCCACGGGTGTCTACGAGTGCCACTATTACCACGCCGGGTAACTGCATGATAGACTAGGTCTTATGGAACATCCTGTGTATTTTCAAGGAGATACGAGGCTGCGCGGGGCTAACCGCTGCTTCGGCTGCGGCCGGGCCAACCCCTCCGGGCTGCAACTCGAGTTCCTGCTCGCCGCGGACGGTTCAGTGGTCTGTCTGCCGGTGGTTCCGGATACCTTTGAAGGCCATCCCGGATACCTGCACGGCGGCATCATCGCCACGCTGTTGGACGAGATCATGAGCAAGTCCGTCCGCGCCCGCGGTTTCACAGCCATGACCCGCCACATGGAGGTCGACTACGTGCGGCCCGTTCCTTCCGGCTCGCCCCTCCGCATCGAGGGCCGCGTCACCCACAACGAAGGCCGCAAACACTGGGCCGAAGCAAGGATTCTCAGTGCGAAAGGAATCGAATTGGCGCGAGCCAAGGGGCTTTTCATCGAGGTGCGCGCCCGTTAGATGGAGATAAACCGCAAGGGTTTCAATCGAATCCTGCCTGCAAGCCTTCTGCAGTTCGCAACTCACTTTCTAAGCTCGACCGCGAAAGCTTCGTGCCTGGGCCGGGCCGGCGCCTCCGTTGGATGCTTCGGACCCGCATCCGCGACAATGACCATCTCGGTGACCTGCGCTGGTCTGGCGCAAAAGCAAGGCCCCTGGCGGGCACGCAGATCGCGCGCCAGCCAGGAGCTTTTCGAATCTGTGGCCGGCCCGGCCGGGTTGGCCAGGCTTAGTGGATCATGTTGATGGTTTCCTGGGTTACGGTGTCGAAGGTGGTGACCGCCTTGGAGTTAGCCTCGAAGGCCCGCTGGGCGACAATCAGGTCGGAGAATTCGGCGGAGATGTTGACGTTCGAGGCTTCCAGAGAACTCCCTTCGATGGTCCCTCTCCCGCCGGTACCGGCCACCCCCACCGCGGCATTGCCGGAGGCAGTGGTGGCCTGATACTCCGTAGACCCCACGTCAACCAGACCCTGCTCATTGCTAACCGTGGCGATTGCCAATTGTCCCACGTTCTGGGTTTGGCCGTTCGAATAAGTCGTTGAGATCACGCCGCTCGAATTGATCGAGAAACTGTCATACTGGCCGCTCGCATATCCGTTCTGGCTGGTGGCCGAGGTCGAAGAGGCGACCGCCGTCTGGCTGATATTCCCCGTGCCGTTGGCGCCGAAGAGACCGAAGGTGAGGTTCATCGTCGCCGCCCCGTCCGCGAGGCCGGCAAAACTGATGCCGGCCACGTTGGTGGCCGGGTTGACCAGATTGCCACTCGAATTGAAGGTCAGCGTCCCGGTTGCGTTGGCCGAAGCCACCGGATCCTGGATCACGCTACCGGAAGTCGAGATACCTGTGCCGGCGATGCTCAACTGGCCGGCGGCATTGGAGGTGACGGTGACGCCGCCGGCGCCAACGGTGATGCCGGCCGCGCCCAACGCAGTGTTCAGATCAGTCACATAGTCTGTCAATGACTCCGGCGAACCGGTGAACGCCGGCAGCGCGGTGGTTGCCGTGCCACCCGCCGTGGCGGGTGCGGTAATGGTCAGGTTCGTTCCCGGATCGACGGTAGCCAGCGTGGCGCCGCTGGCGCCGAAGTTGTAAGTGATGGTGGTTACGCCCGCGGCGGTGTTGGAGGCGGCCGGCACGGTATCCGGCATCGACACGCTGTAGTCCCAAGTGTTGTTTCCTTTATTGGTATAGGTCACCGTGGCTTCGTAGGAGGCGCCGAGGGAGTCATAGACCTGTACCTGGCCGGTTGTCTTCGAGCCAATGGCAGACTGGGAATCGAGGTTTTGCGTCATGCTGAAGTTGGTGGTTGCCGCCGGCTGCATCACCACGCCGGTGGGGATGTTGACGTCCACCAACGCTCCCGTCGTGTTCACCACGCCGTTGGTGGCCGGATAGCCCATCACTGCCAGGCCGTCGGCGGTCTCGAGGGTGCCGTTCGAACTCAGCTGAAAGCCGCCATTTTGGGTATACAACTGGCTCCCTCCCCCGGCGTCGAGGACAAAGAAACCCGTGCCGTTGATCGCGGCGTCGGTCGAAACGTCGGTCGAGGCAATGGAGCCGTTCGAGAAATCCGAGCTGTTGGAGGCCACTTGCACGCCCGTGCCCACCTGAATCTGGTCTCCCGATCCGGCAGTTCCCACCTGCTGATAAAACAAGTCGCTGAAGTTCGTGGTTTGCGATTTGAACCCGTTGGTGTTCATGTTGGCCAGGTTGTTGGCGATGGTGTTCAGCGCCGTCGAATCGGCGTCGAGACCACTGAGCGGAATGTAAAAGCTGGGCATGGTGGATCTCCTCTTCAGATTGACGCGGGCCTTGGTGGCCGGCGGTTGAACGAACTTCATTGCGCCCCGGGCAGCCCGCCCGGGAGCGGCTGCGCGTGGGAGCGCCCATCCAGGGCATGGGCCACGCGATGGGCGGCGGGCTTGGCCTCAGGAACACTCAGATTGCCGGGAGAGCGTTTGGCGCCAACAGACTGTGCAAACTGATTGATGGCTGCGGCCGTACCGGAGCCTCCAGGCTGCGCCGCAGTCATTCCGCCTGGCTTGTGCCCGGCCGCACGGACCTGTGCGGTTGCGCTTGCCGGGCTCGCGCCGGCCAGTCCGGACGTTGACGCGCCGACCTGACCGGAGGTGGCGCCACTGCTTGAACTGGTGGCAGGGCTGCCGAGATCGGTAGACAGAGTCTGGTTGATGGAGATCAGTTGCTCCAGGCTGTTCACCTGAACAAGCTGGTTGATGTACTCGTTGGGATCGGTGTCCGCGGTCGGGTCCTGGTTCCGCATCTCAGTCACCAGCAAGGTAAGAAAATCATTAGCCGAGATGGTGGCCGAAGAACTGTCTGAGCTGCTCGTGCTGCTGGTCGCGGTCGTTGTGCTGGCCATTGGAGTTGCGCCCTTGCCCGTCAGCGCCTGCCCCGCCGTCATTTGGTGATTCAAGAGTCCTGCCATTGCCGCCATCTTTTCCCTGCCTTCCTTCTGCCCGGCCTTCGTGCTGCCCGAAATCCTTGCTCCGCGGACTGTTCCTGCTTGGCTGTCTTGGCCGCCAGACCCCAGGGCTCAGGCGATCACCGATATGTGGCCGTCCCCCGTCCCTCGAACCTGGGCAGTTGTAGTTTGCCTCCCGACTTGAGCCGAAACCTCCGCAGCGGCTGCCGCGGCAATGGCCGGCACAATCAGTTGAGTGTCCGATTGTGGATCTGAATAGGCCCCCTGCTGCGAATCCTGTCCCGACCCCTGGTGCATTCCCTGGCTTAACCCCTGGTCCGCAGCCTGCTCAGCCCCCCGGCCATGGGGCGCGGCCAGCGTCAACGTCTCAACCGGCGTGTGCTGTTCGGACAGGTAAGCGTTCAATCCCGCCAGATGCCCGCCAAGCGCCTGCGCTGCCGCCGCCGAATCGGGCACCAGAGCGGCATGGATCCCGCCTGCGGCCATCTCTGCCCTTACGCCAACCCAGCCAAGGTCGGGGTCCTGAAATCCGGCCTCGGCCCGCCGGCCTCCGGCGTGAATCCAGCTGGGCGTTCCCGGCGCAGCCTCCGCATCGAGCGCGGAAAATGCCTCGCCAACCGCCGGTTCGGCCGCGGCGCCGGTCGAACCTCCTGCATTGCCGTCCGCCGCGTTCATTGGCCCCGGTGTGCCTGCCGGGTCGCGCGCCAAAGCGAAAGCATCCCCGCCCGGGCCGCCGGATTGCCCCACAAGAGAGTGATTTGCATGCTGGACCGGCTCGGCCATGCTGGGAGCGTGCGCCATCCCCTCGGTAGCTCGCGCCGAGACTCGCCCGCCACCAGACCGGCCTGGCTGTCCCACCATAGGGTCCACAGCCGGGGATGGGACGGATTCGGAGGCGGCGGCATTGCCGACCGCAAACCCTTGGTCTGCTGCTTGACTGGCGATCGCAGCCGCAACCGCGCCCACCGGCTGGCTGCCGGGCTGCGCCTGGATCTGATTCTGTCCCAGGTTCTGCGGCTGCGTTTCGCGCCGTTCCTCGGCCTGCGCACTAATCCGGCCTGCCGATGAAGCCGTTTCGTCAGCAGCCGAGGGTCCCGGACCACCCCTGGCGGATGCTTCCGCCGCCGTGGGCTCTTCGCTGGGCGCCCCGGCGCGCAGGCCAGGCAATGGGTATTTGCCAGGAGTTGGCGCGAGCGAGGCCTTCCCCGGCGTCACCGCCGTTGCCACACTGTCCGCGGCACGCATTCCGGGCGCGTTCGTCTGTCCGGCAGCAGCAAAGAGATGGTCCGGATTGGACCACGGTTCCCCTGGGACCCGCAGCCCGGTCGCAGCTTGATTCCCGGCAGCACTCGTCGCTCCGGCTCCCGCACCGGGTCCGTCTGGCGCCGAGGAATGCGCCTCAGGCCCCCCCGCCCTGTCCGCGGCCTGGTTACCGCCTGCGCTCTTTCTCCCGACAGCCGCTTCGGGACCGCCTGAAAGCGGCGCCTGACTGCTGAAGGAGTTCAGAGCCAAGCCGGTTGGCAATGCGGTCGTGAGAACTGTCTGCAAGGGCGATTGCTGCACGTCTGCCCTGTTTGCGACCGGGCTTTCGGCGCCGTATACCGGTATTGCCGGCGGAACATTCTCTGCGATTGCAGTGACCAGCGACGGCGCCGATCCGACCCCGGCCGGCTCCGGCTTCGCGCTCTTGCCGGTTTTGGCGGGCCGTGTGCCGCCGGCAGATTCTGCGGGCCGGGCGTCTGCCAGGTTCTTCGCTTTCAGATTGACCCCAGCTTGCCGCGACCCCGCCGCGGCTATACGGCCGGATGAAATCCCGGCGCGGGAACCGGACGAAAGCCAACCAGTCACCCCAACCTTCGCGGCAACCTGTTGTGTGTTTCCGTGGCTCAAGGGTAGAAATGCGCTGCCGGCGAGGTTCGAAGTTGCCGGGGACTCACTTCCAGCAGCCTCTTCCAGGCCGGATGCGACGGAGGTACGTGTTCCGTCTGCTCCAGCCTCTTCCGCGGCGGACGCGTCTACCGCGCCCAGAGAGGCCAGCTGCGACTGCCAATTGGAACGAAAGCTTTCCCATCCCTGCCCTAAAGAGGAAGAAGAACCAGGCGCGCCCGCACCAATCCGCGCTGCACTTTGCGCCTTGCCCGGCACGCTGGCCGGAACCTGACTGGGGCTCGGTTCCGGACGCCCTCCCGTTCCAATCTCGATACCCGCGGCGACGGTCATGGAGAGGGTCAGTGCAGATGCCGTGCCAAAGGAGGCGGGTTAGGGTTAAAGCATTGTCACGTCTGGGAAGATCGTTCCCGATTCAGGAAGGCATGGCGGCTTCCAGGTGCATTTTCTCTCAAGTTTCCTCCGCCGTCTGATCGCTGCGCGGCGGGGTGGTTCCAGGGGTGGCCGATGCGGACGGCTCTGCTTGCGCCTCTTCCCCGTGCAGCCGGTTGCGAAACCAGTCGTCGAGCGCCTGCTGCTCGCGCCGGCCAGCCTCGACCGCGTCCCGCGCCTCGGCCTCCTGAATCAGCGTCTCGGCCTGACGGCGCTCGACCCTTTTCAAGAGAAACTCCCGGCGCCGCGCGGCCACGCCGAGCTCTGCATCCGCAATCCTGGGAGCCAGCGCCGCGGCATGGCGGCCAGCCGCGCGCGTCTCCTCAAGGCCGGCCAGACGGTCCGGCAACTCCCCGGTGCGGGCGCTGGCATCGACCAGCCGGCGGCCCCGGCGATCCCGCTCCGCAGTGGCCGCCAGCGCGTGTTCCAGGCGGTTGAGCTGGCTCAGCGCGGACTCCAGCGCCAACCGGCTCTGTTCCTCTTCGATATCCCGGATGCGGAGCAGTTGGCGCAGTGCGCGCGAGGCGGCCATGGCTTACACCTCCGCGGCCAGGCTGGCGAGACGGCGCACACAGTCGGGAAAACGGACCTGCTCGTGCGCATCCTGAGTCATGAACGCGCGCATCGGTCCCCGCGCGCGCAGAGCGCGGTCCAGATCCAGGTCCGAACCCGGCTTGTAGGCCCCGATGCGCACCAGGTCCTCGGAGCGGGCATAGACCGCCATCAGCCGGCGCAGGAGCGCGGCCTGCTCGCGATGCTCGGGCTGGGTGACGGCCGGCATCAGCCGGCTGATCGAGTCCAGCACCTCGACCGGCGGATACCAGCCCTCGGCTGCCAGGGCGCGGGAGAGCACCAGGTGGCCGTCGAGCAGCGACCGGACCGCGTCAACAAGCGGGTCCTGCTGATCGTCGCCCTCCATCAGCACCGTGTAAAAGGCCGTAATCGAGCCCACACGGAACTGCCCGGTACGCTCGACCAGCCTGGCCAGCCGGGTAAAGACCGAAGGCGTATAACCTTTGGCCGTGGGCGGCTCTCCGGCGGCCAGGCCAATCTCGCGGGCGGCCATGGCAAAACGCGTCAGCGAGTCGAGCATCAGCAGCACATGCTTGCCCTGGGCGGCAAAGAACTCGGCCACCGTGGTAGCCGCAAGCGCGGCCCGCATCCGCATCAGGGGTGACTGATCGGAGGTCGAAACCACCACCACGGAGCGAGCCCGGCCTTCGGCGCCGAGCGAATCCTCGAGGAACTCTCCCACTTCCCGGCCACGCTCGCCCACCAGGCCCACCACGGTCACATCGGCCTCGGTGTTGCGGGTCATCATGCCGATCAGCGTGCTCTTGCCCACCCCCGACCCGCCGAAGATGCCCACCCGCTGGCCCCGGCCCACGGTCAGCAGGCCGTCGAGCACGCGGATGCCGGTGCCGAGCGGCGTACGAATGGGCACCCGGTCCAGCGGGGAACGCACCGCCCCATCCAAAGGCAGCGCCTGCGAGACCGCGGCGGGCCGGCCCTCATCGATCGGCGCGCCCAGTGCATTCAGCACCCTTCCCATCAGCGCCGCACCTACTTCGATCTCGGGACTCACTCCCAAAGCCGCCACCGGATTGCCAAAGCGAATGCCCTCCGTGGTCTCAACCGGCATCGAAAGCACATTCGAGCCGCGGAATCCGATCACCTCGGCCAGGTGCAGACCGCCGAACTGATCCCGAATCTCGCAGCACTCGCCCACCGAGGCCAGGGGGCCAGCCGACTCGATGGTCTGGCCCACCGACTCCAGAACCTGACCGCGCCAGCGCCAGGGCTGACCACGGTCCAGGCGGGCAAAGTAGCGGGCCAGAAGCGGTGCCGGAGGTGGGGGCGGCAGCGGCATCACGGGCGGGTCTCCGGCCTGGTGCTCCGCGCCGCATCCTGGAGAACGGCAGGCCCGGCTCTGCGTCCGCCGGCGCGATCGAAGAAGCCACGCTCGATCTCTCCCAGCTGGGCGCGAACCCCCAGGTCCACCGAACCCAGATCGGTTTCGATCACGCAGTCGCCCAGCCGCATCTCCTCCCCGCCAACGACCGCGGGCTTCAATGCCAGGTTGGGCAGCAGAGCGATGCACTCGGTCCATAAGTCCAGTTCGGCCGGAGGCACGCGCAGCCTGACCTGCGTTGACCCGGAGAGCTGCCCCAGAGCCACACGCACGGCTCCGGTCAGCAGCAGCGGGTCCATCTGCGCCTCGCGGCGCAGAATGCGGGCTGCCACCGCCAAAGCCAGCTCCACCACCTCCTGTTCGACCGCCTGCAGGTACCGGTCGCGCTCCTGGGCAAAGCTCTCGATCAGCTCGGCGGCCTGCCGTGTGCGCCGCTCCTCCGCAGCTTTCTGGGCCGCGGCCTGAGCCTCCCGCTCGGCCTGCCGGCCCTCCTGCCGGCCGCGCTCCCGCCCCGCCTCGAAGGACTTGCGCGTCTCCTCGGCAAGCCGCTTCTCGAACTCGGCGCGCATTCCCGCCGCGACGGCCCCTTTGCCGTGATCGTACGCCGGCTCCTCGGGCGCGCCTGCCGCAGGCTCCGCCCAGCCATTCCAGGCTGGCAAAGGGGGCGCATCGGGGCCGGCCGGATACTGAAAGACCTCGATATGGCCGGATGTGCCGCTCTTCGTTGGTGATTCCGTGCGCTGCAAGGGTTCCCTTTCCCTTTGTTGTCAGTAGTCGGTTGTCGGTAGCCAGTAGTCAGTTGTTACCGATGGGGCGGGCGACTGACAGCCCATGACTGAAAACTGACCGGTGAAAACTGTTCAAGCCAGCATCTCGTCGCCGGTCTCCAACTTGAGAACCACCTTGCCTTCGGCCTCCAGCCGCCTGGCCAGGTTGAGGATCTCCTGCTGGGCCTGGGCCACCTCGCGCGAGCGCACCGGCCCCAGCACCTCCATATCCTCCTTCAACATCTCCACGGCCCGCGAACTCATGGACTTGAAGATCTGGGCGCGCAGCTCATCGTTGGCGCCGCGCAGCGCCATCGCCAACTGCCGCTTGTCCACCCCGGAAACGATCTCGCGGATGGTGGCCGGCGGCACCGTGACCAGGTCTTCAAAGGTGAACATCAGGTTGCGGATGCTGAGGGCCAGCTCCGGCTGGCCCTCCTCGATGGTCTCCAGAATCTTCTTCGACTCTTCGGCGTTGAGCCGGTTCAGCAGGTCGGCCACCGCCTTGAAGCCGGAATAGCTCTTGCGCGCCGTGTCGCCCACGCTCTCCAGGCGGCGATGCAGAATGTGGGCCACCTTCTGCGCCATCTCCGGCGAAAACTGGCGCATCTCGGCCAGCCGCTGAATGGAGACCACCTTGTGGTCATCGCTCAGGTTGTCCAGCACCATCGAAGCCCGCTTGGGGTCCAGGTGCGCCAGCACCAGCGCGATGGTCTGCGGATGTTCGGAGTCCAGCAGCTTGCCCAACTGCTGGGGATCGGTGCGCTGCAGCTTGGCCAGATTGCCCTGCGCGGCCTCCTGGGAACGGCGCACCAGCATCAGCAGATCGTCGGCGCGCTCCTTGCCGAAGGTCTCGATCAGCAGACGGCTGGCGTAGTCCAGCCCGCCGTGCATCACGAAGCCCTGGGTTTCCAGAAGTTCCCAGAATTCCTCCAATATCTCGGCGGAGAGCTCGGGCGTGATCCCGCGCAGATCGGCCAGCTCTTCGGTGAGCCGCTGCACATCCACCTCTGGCAGGGCGCGCAGGACCTCCCCGGCCAGTTCCTCGCCCACGGCCACAAGAAGGATAGCCGCCTTGCGCACCCCGGACAGATTCGCCGACTGGCGGCGCCGTCCTGCCCCGTTCTCGTTCCCCTGTTCGGCCAAGGCTCCGATCCTTTCCCCAATTCCGCTCTTTCTGTCCTGAATTTCGCTCTTTCTCTCCTGCCCCCCGCTCCGCTTGCCCCTGCGACTCGAAACTCCCCTTGCCGTTTCCCATCTGCCTTCCCCTACTGCCTCCTGGCTGCCCACCGTGGTTGAGTTCGGCATGCACCGCGAGCTAGTCGGAGTGAATCCAGCTCTGCAGCAGGCGCGAGCTCTGCGTCGGTTCGCGCTTCAAGTGCCCGCTGACCTGCTCGAATATCTCTTGCGCCCTGATCCGCTCAGGGTCCACCTCGGCGGGCTCAGGGGGTTTCAAGGCGGCCTGCGGCACCACCGCCGATCCGGCCGGCAACTCTTTGGCCGACCCCCTGGCGATTTCCCTGGGCGCCACCCAGGCGCGGCGGAGGGCGGGGCGCACGCCCAAAGCCAGTACCACCAGCAGGCCGGCCAGCAAGGCCGCGTACTTGACCAGCACCGGCGAATTCTCCGCCGTGGCCAGCACCTGGCCCGGCAGCGAGACCGGCTGCTGGGTGCGGTTCTCCTCGAAGGCCAGGTCCTGGACCGTCAGCATGTCCCCGCGCCCCGTGTCGAAGCCCACCGCCGCCTGGGCCAGTGCGGTCAGGTTGTGCAGCTCCTCGGCCGAGCGCGGCTGCCAGACCGCCGCTTTTCCCTTGGCTGCAAGCTCCGCCAGCCGGTCGTTCACCACGATCGCCGCGGTCAGCCGCCGCACCCGGCCCGGGTTCTCCATCACATGACGTACGGTCTTCGAGGCCCCGTAGGTCCCGGACTCCGTCTTCGCGGTCTGCGGTGGCGTGACCTGCTGCGGGTAGACGGGCAGCGCCTGCGAGTTGGGAGCGTTCGAGGCCGTCCCGGGAACTCCGGCGGCCACCGGCTGGGCGCCGGAGCTTTGCTCGGTGCGCTGCATGGAAAGAGTCACCGTCTGGTCCGGATCGTAGGTCTCCTGGGTCTCCTCGGTGGCCGCCGCATCGTAGTCCAGGGTCACCGAGGCGCGCACGTTGCCCGCGCCGGTGACCGGCTCCAGGGTGGAAATCAGCTTTTCCTCCAGAGCCTGCTCGGCCGTCAGGCGCATGGCGTCGGCGGTCTTCGGGCCCAGCGGAAGGTGGCCAGCCGCATCCACGAGCACCACGCGGTCCGGGGTCAGCCCATCGACGGCCGAGGCCACCAGGTTGCGAATCGCCTCCGGCTCCCCGTCGGCCAGCGTGCGATGCCGCAGCTTGAGCACTACCGACGCCTTGGCCGGGCGTTCCTGTTCGCGAAACAGCGAGTCGTGGGCGAGAACCAGATGCACCCGCGCCGACTCCACATCGGACAGCGAGCCCACGGTGTGTTCAAGCTCCCCCTCGAGCGCCCGCTGGTAATTGACCTGTTCATCAAACTCCGAACCCACCCAGTTGGGTTTGTCGAAGATCTCAAAACCCAGCCGCCCGCTCTTGACGCCTCCCTTGGCCGCGGTCACCAACCGGGCCTTGTCCAGCTGCGCGGCCGGAACCCGGATGCCCGCACCGTTGGCGGTGGTATCAAAGGGAATCTGCGCCTGGGTCAGGACCTGCCCGGTCTGGCGCGCGTCCTCCGGGTCCAGGTCCGCATACAGGGTGCGCCAGTCGGTGCGCAGGGCATACCAGAGCAGGCCCCCGCCGAGCATCCCCAGCAGAACCGCGGCCGCCAGCGCCCCGTTGCGCTGCGCGGGCTGCATCGTAGACCAGTGAACCCGCCCCCGCGTCCACAAGCCGGCCAGCCGGTCCGCCCATTGAGCCTGGCCGGCAGTAGCCGGCGGGCTCTTCTCCAACTGTGTTCCGGTGGCCATGGTTCCCGTGTCCCGCCGCTTTCGCCGTTTTTGCAGCCCGACCTTTACCGGAGCCTGGTCTCTTTCCGGCCCACTGGTTCAACGGCCGTGCGCACCCGCCCGGTTGCGGTCCTAGAACTGCATTCCAATCACCTGCTGGTAGGCCTGCACCGCCTTGTTGCGCACGGCCAGCGCCAGTTCGAAGGCCATACTGGCCTTCTGGGTGGCGATCATCGCCTGATGCACGTCCACGCCGGAGCCGGTCATCAGCCCGGTCACGGCAGCGTGCGCCTGGTCCTCAAGCTGGTTCACCTGGCCCACCGCGTCGGTCAACAGATCGGAAAACGGCGCCGGCGCACCACCCTGGCCGCCGCTCGAAGACAACCACGGCGATCCCCCGGCGCCAACCGGATTGGAGAATGCAGGAACTACGGCGGTGAGGGGGTTCATTAGGGGTTGCATGGGTCCTCCCAACTGTTTCACACTCTTGGTGTTGACTACCACCGGGGCCGGCGAGCGCAGCCCGCAGCTACGACTTGGCGATCTCCAGTGCCGACGTGATCATGCCCTTCTCGGCCTGCACGGCGGAGCTATTCAGGCCATATGCACGTGTCGCCCCCATCAGATCCACCATCTCTGTGAGGGGATTAATGTCCGGATATGAGACATATCCGTCGGGTCCCGCGTCGGGATGACCGGGATCGTAGCGCTTGAGCGGGGGCGCGGGGTCTTCGACCACGCCCGCGATATGCACTCCTGGCGCAGCCGCACCGGCACCGGCCGTATTGAGCGTGGGCAAAGCCGCTGATGCCAGCGAACCGGGGGCCGCGCCCGCCGATGCCGTGGCCAGTGAATTGAGGAACCCGGGATCGCCCCCATCGGCGGCGAAGATCACATGCTGGCGGCGGTAGGGCGAGCCCGAGGCGGTGCGGGTGGTTTCCGCATTGGCCATGTTGGCCGCCACCACCTCGGCGCGCATCCGTTCGGCCTGCATGGCCCCGCCGGAGGTCTCCATCAATCCAAACATGTTCATGGCTTGCCGCTCCTTTCCGCTGGGGACTGAGGGACTAAGGGACTGAGGGACTAGGAATAGTCCGCGGTGCTCATTCAGGACGGAATCTCCGCCTGCGGCAAGAGGAGACGGGTTGCTTCTTCTAGTCCCTTAGTCCCTTAGTCCCTTAGTCCCTTAGTCCCTCATTCCCTCATTCCCTTAGTCCCTTAGTCCCTTAGTCCCTTAGTCCCTAGCTTCACCGCCCAGTCGCCCAGCCCGAATCTACTTGCTGTCGGCGTGGATGGCGTCCATCACTTGCTGATTCTCCCCGCGCAGCAGCGCCACGCCCACCTTGAACTTCAGTTGCGCTTCGGCCAGGTTCAGGCTCTCGCGGTCCATCGACACGTTGTTGCCGTCGGGCCGTGCGATCAGCCCGTCCACGGCCTTGAGGCGCGCCTGGCGGGGCGCAACCCCCGAGTCCACGCCGTCCATGGCCTCCCGCATCTCCGCCTCGAAGTCCATCCCCACGGCCCGGTAGCCGGGGGTATCGATGTTGGCCATGTTGGCCGCGGTCAGCTTGATCTGGCTGGTGGCCAGGTCCAGGTAGCGGGCCAACTGGTCGCTCAGCCGGGTCTCAATCTCCATGCTCACGCGAACCTCCGGTTCAGCTGCCTCAATTCAACGTCAACCCAAAGTCGATCTCCCGCGCAGTCAGGACCGCCTCCTCGCCGGCAAGAATGGCGCCCCGCTCCAGAACATGCTCGAGCTCGCGAACATTGCCCGGCCAGTCGTGAACGGCAAGCTTGGCCAGGGCCCCCGGATCCACACGCTTGACCGGCGCTTCGCGTCCCATCTTCTGCATGAAGTGGTCCACCAGCAGAGGCAAGTCCTGACCGTGCTCGCCCAGAGATGGGGTGCGGATGAGGAAGACAGCCAGCCGGTAGTAGAGGTCGGCGCGGAAGCTGCCTGTCTGGGTGTGCTGGGCCAGCGGCCGGTGGGTGGCGGCCACGATGCGCACGTCCACCTTGACGGTCTCGTTGTCGCCCACCCGCTGCAGCTCGCCACTCTCGACAAAGCGAAGAAGCTTCGCTTGCAGGGCCAGCGGCATCTCGCCGATCTCGTCCAGAAACAGTGTGCCCCCGTCGGCGGACTCGATGCGTCCGGTGCGGCCCTGCACCGCGCCGGTAAAGGCGCCGCGCGTATGGCCGAACAATTCAGCCTCCAGTAAAGCTTCAGGAATTGCCGCGCAATTGATGGCAACAAAGGGCTTGCGGCTTCTGGCTGACAGCCGGTGCAGGGCTTCGGCAACAATCTCCTTGCCTGACCCGGTGGGCCCTTCGATCAGTACCGGGGTCATGCGCGGGGCCACCAGGCGGACGCGGCGGCTGACCTCGAGTATGCAGGGGGCGTTGCCGATCAGCTCCGGCAGCCGGTCGCTGGACGCCGGCCCACCGCCGGGGACGGGCTGCTCGACCCGGATCGGAACGGCCTTCGGAAGGCTGGGCAGCGGGCACATCGGGGCGGCTGCGGCCTGGGCCGGCGAGCCGGGCGCCGGGGCTGCGGCAGTATGCGCCGCGAACGGCCAGGGGTCGGCGTGCATCGTGGCTGGCGCCGCGTCCGGTTTGCCGAGGGCGGGCGCTGTGTTCCATGCCGCCGTGTCGGTGTCCTGCGAGCGGCGCAGGGCGTAGAGCAGCTCCTGGCGATAGGGGCCGCGCGGGCTCTCCTCGGCCGCTGAGCCGCTTGCGGTCACCAGATCCACCTGGGGAAAGCATCCGCGGAAGTCCTTGAGAAACTCGGCCAGGTCGAGATCGGGCAACCAGGAGTCGACAATGATGGCCTCCGGAGCAGCGGTCTCGGCTTCCCCCCAGGCCTGCGCGCCGCTCTCGGCCTCGCGCACCTGCCAGCGCAGGCCGGTGAGGATCTCGGAGAGCCGTTGGCGAAAGCTGCGATCGGCACTGGCCACCAGCACGGTGCGCGACCGGGTGCGGGTGGCAGAAGGGAGCAGAGAAACAGAAACAGGAGCAAGAACAGTCTGCATGAGGAGTCTCCTAAGCAACGAAAAAGCTGATGAACGCTAGTACATTTCAGAAACCAGGCCGGTTGCTGCCGGCCTGGCTGGAGCAAGAGGGAGGACTACGGGGACGGCCAGGGCCAGATCGGCCTCCGACGGCACCACGTACCCCTGTCCGCGCACCGTCCGGATCAGTTGCCCGGGGGGCGGATCCTTGAGCTTGCGGCGCAGGTAGTTGACGTAGACATCGACGATGTTGGTGGTTTGCGCCGGCTCCAGATTCCAGACCGAGTCCAGCAGTTCCACCCGCGAAACACAGTGGCCGCGGTTGAGCATGAGATGTTCGAGCAGGGCGAACTCCTTGTTGGTGAGCATGATCGACTGGGCGCCGCGGCGGGCCGTGTGGTCCAGCCGGTCCAGCTCCAGGTCCCCGGCGCGCAACTGCAGGCGGGCTTCCCGCTTGCGCCGCAACAGCGCCCGGCAGCGCGCCCGCAACTCGTGCAGGCTGAAGGGTTTGATCATCAGGTCGTCGGCCCCGCGGTCGAGGCAGCGGACGCGCGTGTCCACCTCCTGCCGGGCGGTAAGCACCAGCACCGGCAGGTCGGCGTCGAGGGTGCGAACCTCCTCGAGCACCTGTTCGCCATCCTTGACAGGCATGTTCAGATCCAGAATGGTCAGGTCCGGCATCTCCTGGCGAAATGCCTCCACAGCAGCCCCTCCATCGTGGGCCAGTCGAACGCGATGCCCGTCGGCCTCCAGGCCCCGGCTTAGAAACAAGCCCAGCGCCTTGTCGTCTTCGGCGATCAATAACCTCATGGCAGCCTTTCTCCTGAGCGGCATCCTCAACCCGCGCCGCTTGCCTGCTTCCAACTGCTGCAACTTCCAGCGGCCCGGCTTAGCGGGTACTAATTAAGGACCCACATCCACCTTGAATCGCGGGAACAAGGAACTCAAGGTTGGAATGAAGAGAATAGGTGGGACGATTCCAGAATCGGCACATGCAGGGGGCGGAGTCCCAAAATGGAGAAGCCAATCGGGCCTCCGCTCACCCCGGTTTACCTTTACCACTCAAGCCCCGGCTGCTTCGGTCGCGCCGGAACGCAACCGGCACCGGCCCGCTCATCGCCCGGAACCGGCTCCATTGGCGCGGGAAGCCGCCTTGCGCGCGTACATTGCGGCATCGGCCTGCGCGAGAAGATCCTTCATCGTCGCGTCCGGCACGTGTTCCGCCAGGCCGATGGAGGCAGTCACCGTCAGCTTCAGCGGGCCGGATCGCTCCTGGATCTTGTAGTTCCCGCAGACCCACACGCTCAGGCGGTCGATCTGCGCCCTTGCCTCGGGCAGGCCGCCATCCAGCAACAGAATGAACTCGTCCCCGCCCCAGCGCCCGATCAGATCGGTGCAACGGCTTGCCGACTGGAGCTCGGTGGCAAACTGCCGCAGCAGTTCATCGCCAACCAGGTGTCCATGATCGTCGTTTACCTTCTTGAAGCCATCGACATCGACGATGGCTACGCAAAACGGAACACCGGCGCCCACCCGGCGCTCGATCTGGCCTTCCATCCACAGGCGGTTGCGAAGCCCCGTCAACGCATCGCGGGAAGCTGTCTCTTCAGCCTCTTCCAGCTTGGTCTGATAATTGGCGACTTCCACCCGCAGCTTCTCGACCGCTTCCCTGCCCTCCGCGGCCATTCTGTCCACCGAGGTCTTCAGTTCCGCCGCGCTCTTCTCGATCGACGCGCGGATTTCGGTCAGGTCTTCCAGGCTGGCGATTCTTTCCAGCCGCGCGGTCACGTCGCTGATCTGTCCGGCGCAGCGCTGATCCCGTTCGCCCACCGATTCGGCGGTGCGCGCCATCACGATCAGCAGTTCCTTCACCTCGCCGGTCTTCTGCCGATAGTGCCCGGCGGTGCGCCTGCCCCAGTCCCGCAACTGTTCCCGAACGCCTTTTTCCGTGACTGCGACCGCCTCACCCCTCATGTCGATGGAGAGGTCCGCTGCCAGCTTGCCGAGACTCCGCCTCAGCTCTTCCCCGAGGGCCGGACAGGCATCCACGCTGGAGCTTCCCATCTCCCGCAGGGCAGAGCGGTAGGCCGCTATCGTCCCAGGGAGAATGTCCTTCTCTTCCGGATCGCAATCCAGTGCCGTGCCCGGCCGGGCGGAATCAAGATACTTTTTCAGCGAGATCATTGGCCCTCGGATCAGCTTCGTCCGCCAGCCATCATGGCGCGGACAATCCCCATGCTTATCGGCAGAGCTGCATTTTTCTTGAGGCTGAGGTTTTCCCGCCCGCTCCCGACGCTCATCCGGCTCGCCCGAGGACCATCGCCCATCGCGCTGCACAGGATCGACGCGACCGGGATGGGACCGGCATGCGAACAGGCCATCCGCGGGCGCTTGCACCTCCTTTTCCCGCCGCCATCTTCGGCTGTGTAAAATAAGCGAAAAAAGAGTTGTTGCGATTCGCTTTTTATTCGCTATAATGCGCGCATGGCTGTTACCCGAAGGCAAAAAGAGATTCTCGACTTCCTGGAGTCGTTTGTGGCCCGCAACGGCTATTCCCCCTCCTTTGAGGAGATTGCGCGGGGGATGGGGCTGAAGAGCCTGGCCACCGTGCACAAACACATCACCAACCTCGAAAAGAAGGGATTGCTGGACCGCGTGCACAACCGCAGCCGATCCATCGACGTGCTGCCGCCGGGCACACGCACCCGGTCGAGCGACCGTCTGCCGCTGGCCGGGCGCATCGCCGCCGGACTTCCCGTCGAGACCACGGAAAACCCGGAGAGCATCTCCTTGCATGACGTGGTGGGCAACCGCGACGTCTTTGCTCTCGAGGTGCGCGGCGATTCCATGCGCGACGAGCACATCATCAGCGGCGATTATGTGCTGGTGGAGCGCACCCGGACGGCGCGCCAGGGGGAGATCGTCGTGGCCTTGCTCCATGGCGCCGAGACCACGTTGAAGCGCTTTTACGCAGAGGGAAGCCAGGTGCGGCTGCAGCCGGCCAACATGGAGATGGAGCCCATCTACGTCAAGGCGTCGGATGTGGCTATTCAGGGACGCGTGCTGGGCGTGCTGCGCAAGTACCGTTAGCCTTTAGGAATCAAAGACTTAGACGATCCGCAAGAATCGAAAGTCTCTTGAATTGCGCGGCTCTTGACGGGCTTGATTTGCTCCTTCAAATCTGTTTTGTTGGAGATCGGCACGAGATGTGTAACGCCAGGTTCGACCGCCGCCAGGCCGAAAGAGACCAAAGCAGCGGTCCGAACTGACGCGGGCACGGCCTGCGCCAGCCCAATTCAGCACGGAAGGCTGCCGGTTACCGGCGCCAGGTTAGCCCGGCTTCCTGGGAGGCGCGAATGCCGCAACGCCGGTCAATAGCCGTTTGAATTCCGTACAACGTTGATGCTTGACCGCCCAGTTCCGATAAGGCGTGTTGAGGTAAACGATAATGGACCGCGAGGTTGGATGTCCGCAACTGGCAATGCCCCTTTTGGTGCATTGCGCAGTGCTCGAACCGGTGGTCCAATTCTGTTGACCCCCAAGTGAGGGGTTTTCGAAGTCACAGAAAGGGTGCTGCCAGATGTCGGTTGCTTACCAGCCATACGCCACCGGCCAGACCGTGGCCGGGTACGGATACAGGCAACTTGCCGGCGCGGCGACTACAGAAACCGCGGAACTGCCAACCTTGGTATGCGCCGGGATAGGTGTGGCGCTGGGAATCCTGGTTGGAACCGCATTGGCAGGCTCTTCCTGGTTGACAAACACCCCAGTGGCGCCGCCCACTCTGGCGCGGGTCAATTCCAGCGCGGCCGTATCGATTAGCCATCCGGCTGTCTATGCCGGGCAGACTCCGCCGCTCGAACGCCAGGCAGATAACCAGGGGAACAAACAGCTTTCATCTCCGCTGCAATCCAACGCCGTAACAGCATCGGCCGCCCACAAAGTGTCTGCCGTCCATGGGCAAAACGCAGTCCGCACGGTATCTGCCGGGAGGAAGTCCTCCGCCGGGCTCGGGGCTTCTTCCATGCGCCGATCATTCGTCTCCTCCAGGGCGCCCGCTCCCGACGCATTGCCTCCTGCCAGCCAGGTGGCAAGCCTTGACGATGTGCCCGAGCCTTTCTCTTTCACGATCGAAGGGGACGTTACAGTAGCCGACTACGACGCCTCGCAGGGGACGATCGCAACGCAGGAGGGAAAGACCTTTGTCATCGACAGGACAGTAGGCGAAAGCTATATGGCGCCGTGGCAGGAGTATCGCGCAAATCTCCATTACCGGTGCGACCAGGGCGGAAACTGCACTCTTTTCCGCGCCGGCGTCGCCGTCCCCAACGCAAAGTTGAGCTTATGAAGCAGATCGCTCCCTTGAAATCGGAGCCCACGCCCGGCACAGGAAGATAGGATCACAGTTTGCTGCCACGGGCGTAACATCGGTGGCGAGCGTTGCACGCGGGACAGGACGATTCTGGAGGCAAATCCGCAGGCCCCGCTCAAATCCCTCTTGACAATTCCGAGCATCGGGATTTTCATTGTTTCGTTCAACGCCACGTCCATTTTGTGTATCCGCGGCCGGCATCTCCCCTTCCTGCCCCATCTGGCATGAGCGTGGAGCAAGCGACCCAGCAGTCTAATCTGTACCCCCAAAGGAGCTATCGTGTCTGACCCGAACCAATCTGGCCTCTCTGACAACGCCGCCGGTGGACTTGCCTACATCACCTTCATCCCGGCGCTTATCTTCCTCCTCGTCGAGCCCTTCAACAAAAACCCCTATGTGCGCTTCCACTCCTGGCAGTCCATCTTCCTGACCATTGCCTGGATCGCTGCCGACGTCGTTCTCATCATTCTTGGCCACATGCCCTTCATCGGTCTCATCAACCTGATTTTGTGGCCGCTGGTGGCGCTCGGGTTCCTTATCCTCTGGATCATCGCGCTGATCAATGCCTTTAACGGCAAGCGTTTCAAGCTGCCGATTCTCGGCGATCTGGCGGAGAAGCAGGCCAACGGGTAATCCGGCCCTGCGACCGGAGCCGGAAGCAGGCGGACCGAGCACGAAAGCCGCGTGCTTCGAAGCGCCGTGTCTTTTCTGCGGGTTACAAACCAACCGGTTCTGAAAGTATTGGCTATGCTGTCCGATCCCGGTTTATGATGGGTGCAACCGATGCTGGACTATTGAACAGGGACCGCGGGTAGCATGGATACCGGAACAACCGTCACCCAAATCGGAAAGTATCAAATTCTGGGCGTCCTGGGCGTGGGCGGCATGGGTGTGGTTTACCGCGGAATGGACAACTCTGTCGGCCGCGAGGTGGCCATCAAGACCATCACCAACGCCACGGATGAACTGCGTCATCGCTTTATGCTGGAGGCTCGTTCCGGCATCCTGAACCATCCCAACATCGTCACCGTCTACGACTTCGGCGAGCAGGACGGCAACCCCTTCATCGTCATGGAGTTCGTTCCGGGAGATTCGCTGGAGAATCTGCTCCGCGCCGGACATCAGTTTTCTCTTATCCAGAAGCTGGATATCATTCGCCAACTGTGCCTCGGCCTGGGTTATGCCCACCAGAAGGGAGTTATCCACCGCGACATCAAGCCGGCAAACATCATGGTGCAGCCGGATGGAAATATCAAGATTGTCGACTTTGGCGTCGCCCGCCTGGAAAAAACCTCCGGCCACACGCAAACGGGCATGGTGATCGGCACCTTCCACTACATCTCGCCGGAAAGGCTTCTGGGCAAGACCGCAGACGGGAGGGCCGATATCTGGTCCGCGGGTTGCATTCTCTACCTGTTGCTTACCGGGCGGTTGCCATTTCCCGGCGACGATCCCGCTACCCTGCACCGGGTAGTCCGCGAACCGCATGACCCGCTGTCGGCCATCCTCACCGATTATCCGCCTGCCCTCGACCATCTCGTTGACCATGCGCTTGCCAAGAACCCCATCGATCGATATGAAACGGCCGAAGACATGGCCACGGACATCGAGGCCATCAACGAGGGACTCAAGCGCGAACATGTGGCCGAGGTATTGGGAAGCGTCAAGCCCATGATGGATCAGGAGCAGTGGACCAGCGTCCGGCCGGTATTGCTCGAGCTTCAGCGCCTCAATCCACAAAGCACGGAAGTCAAGAAGTTGCTCCGCGAAGTGCAGGAAAAGGTCTCGCGCCAGCAGAAGACCGTGCAACTCCGGCAACTGCTGGTGGAAGCCGAGGAGGCCGTCCTTTCCCAGCGCTACGGCGATGCGCTTGAGTTCTACAATCAGGCCGCCGGAATCGATCAGGCCAATCCCGAACTTGCTGAAAAGATCGAAAACGCCCGCAAATTGAAGGAAAAGGCCGACAAGGTTGCCATGCTCCTTGAGCAGTCCCGCGAAGCCCGCAAGCGCAGCGACTTCGGAGCGGCGGGTCACCTTATCGATCAGGCGCTGCAACTCGACGAGCGCAACACGGATCTCCGCAACGAGCGTGCAAGGATCGTTCAGGAAGCCGAGCGGGCTAACCGGGAACGCAACCTCCGGCAATTCAGCGATGCTGCCCGGAGTCAACTGGCTGCCCGGCAGTATACGGACGCCATTCAGAGTCTGCGCGCGGCGCTGGAGATTGACCCCACGGATGCTGAAACGCAGCAGTTGTTCCAGGAAGCGATTGACCGCCAGGAGGAACAGAGACGCCGCAAGATCATCGATCAAATCGTGGCCGAGATCTCCGATTGCATTGCATCTGAGGACCTGGAGCGCGCACTGGCCCTGATTCAGCGCGCCCAGGAGCGTCTTCCCGGAGAGGCAGTGCTGTTGCAGTTGAAGGCCGATGCCGAAGCCAAGAAGCTTGAAAAGGCCGCAAGGAACCTGGTCGAGAAGACCACCCGGGATGTTTACAACCTTTTGGTGAACCATCCCCAGGAGGCTCTTGGGGTCGTTCAGCAGTCGCTCCAGCAAATGCCGGGGGAAACTCGGCTGATTGCTCTTGAGGCAAAAGTTGCCGAACAGATCCGGAAGGCCAAGAGCGGAGAACGGAAAGCTCAATTCCTGAAGCAGGCGCAGGCGTCCATCGACGCAAAGCAATTTGATCAGGCTATCCAGGTTCTCGAGACCGCCGCAATTGAGTGTGGCGACAGCCCGGACATTGCTTCCCTGATGAATTATGCGCGAGAGAACCAGCGCAAGGTTGAGCTGGGTCAGTTGGCGGCAAACGCCATCCGCGAAGCGCAACCGCTGCTTGCGGCCGGCCAGTTTGAGGCTGCCATCGACCTTCTCGGACCCGTTGCTCTCCAAACCGGGGATCCATCTGTCGACCAATTGCTGCGCAAGGCCACCGGCAGCCAGGCCGAGTTGGCCCGGCGCATCGATGCCGTCGTGAGCCGCGCACAGGCACTGAGCGAGAAGAACGTTGAACAGGCATTGCAGCTCCTTTCCAGCCAGCCTGAGGAAATCCAGCAGCATCCGCGCGTGCGTGAATTGCGCGCAAGACTGGAGTCATCCAAAGAGCAGGAACGCGCGGCAAAGGAGCAGGAGCGCGTGATCATGGAGGCCGTCCGGGATGCCGGCGAGGCGCTCCAGAAGCGCGACCTGTACAGCGGTCTCAATGCTCTCGAATCTGCGCGAGGCACGTGTGGCGATTCCCCGCGGCTTTCCGCGGCCATCGCCGCTTACAAAAGCAGGCGCGCGCAGGTTGCCAATGAACTGCTGACCACCGCCATCGCGTCGGCTACGCAGGCCATTCAGCAGGATGACCGGCCCCGTGCTCTGGAGGAGTTAGCCGGGGTAGCGGATGCAGCGGAGTTCGCGGAACCCGGATTGCAAACCAACTTGAAGCGCCTGACCAAGGAGGCTGCCAAGGCCGCTCCCAAAAAGCAGGCAAAGCCCGCCGCTGAGCCGGCGCAGGTCGCCGCCCAGCCGGCCAAAGCCAGGTCCGGGTTTCCATGGACTCTGGTGCTTGGCGTCCTCGTGGTCGTTCTGCTCGCAGCCGCAGGCGCCGGTTACTGGTTCTTCCTGCGTCCCGCGCCTGCCGTCCCCCTGGGCGCTCTCGAAGTCAACGCCACCCCGTTCGCTGAGGTCGTGAGCGTTACCTCGGACAAAGGCAAGTCCATTCCTCTGCCTGCCGGGGATCACTGGACTCCCCTGCGTCTTGATGACATTCCGCCCGGCACATATGCCGTGCAGGTCAAGGGCGCTGACGGAGCCGCTCTGACGCAACCGTGTATGGTGGATCAATCCGGGCAGTTCTGCAGCTTTGAATTGAAACCGATCGACGACCAGGCGATCGAGGAAATCGTCGGAGGGGCAAAATGACCCTGCTGCGATCCATTTTGATTGTCTGCCTGCTTCTTTCCGGCGTGCCGGCGCCGGGGCAGAATTCCAAGCAGCAGGCAAAAGAACTGTTTGAAAGGGCCAGGACGGAAGACAACGACCGCGTCCGCCAGGTTCAGGATTATTGTCAGGCGGC
>JBEKZJ010000320.1:0-4151 GCA_049509995.1 Occallatibacter sp.
GAATTTTGTAACGATCGGACCTTCCGGCGTCGCGATCTCAGGGACCATGGTGTTGATCAACAGCGGCGGAGCTGCGGGCTCGGGGAGCGCGGGGACAATATCCAGCCCTCAATCGCCTGCAGCTCCCGACCAGGCCGAAGCAGGCAGCAGCGGCGGCTCCGCGAGCAGTCCGTCCAGCACGGCTGGAGCTTCGCCGTCCGCGATTTCCGGCGCGGGTGGGGCTTTGCAGGCCCCAACCCCATTGTCCAGTGCCGGGAGCGCTGTGGCGGGAGCCGTGAGCTCGGCCGCCGGCGCAGCCGGCCAGGCAGAGCAGGGCGCGCAGCAGGCTGCCCAACAGGCTGCCCAGCAGGCACAGCAAGCCGCAGGGCAGGCGCAGCAGGCCGCGCAACAGGCGGAGCAGCAAGCCCAGCAGGCCGTCAACCAGGTGGGGCAACAAGCGCAGCAGATAGTCCAGCAGGGGCAGCAGGCTGTGCAGCAGGCGCAGCAGACCGTGAGTCAGGCGGCGGCGCAGGGTCAGGCCGCGGCGCAGCAGGCGCTCAATCAGGCGCAGCAGCAGGTGCAGCAGTGCAAGCAGGCAGCGGCGCAGGCAGTAAAGCAGGCACAGCAACAGGCTCAGCAGGTTCAGCAGCAAGCTCAACAGGCTGCCTCCCAGGCGCAACAGGCGGCGCAGCAGGCGCAGCAACAAGCCCAGCAAGCGCTCAAGCAGGGCCAGCAGGCCGCCCAGCAAGCCCAACAGCAGGCTCAGCAGGCGGCCGCTCAGGCGCAACAGGCTGCCAAGCAGGCTCAGCAACAAGCTCAGCAGGCGGGGCAGCAGGTGCAGCAGGCGGCGAGTCAGGCACAACAGCAGGCACAACAAGCCTCGCAGGCTGCCCAGCAATCGGCGAATCAGGCCGTCAGCCAGGCAACGAGGGGGTTTTAGCGCACCATGGGAATGCCGCCCTGCGCCATCAGGGGCAGGGCGGCGCTGGAGCGGTTAGCAGTCCTGCATGGCCAGACGCTCGCGACGTGGTGGACCAAGGAGCAAGCGGCGCCTGGAACAAACAGGGGCTCAAGCCCTTCAAGGTGAGCAATTGAGTTGGGATCTATACCAGGAATGATCGAGGGCGTTTGACGCAGACATGGGCACAACCCGGCGCCGTTACCCCTTTCCCCTCGGTGGGAAGATGGAGCGTTACCACGATACCGGCAGGCTGGCTTTATGTGGCGGATTTTGGGATACGACAGATGCCCATGGCGGCGGGGATGATAGTCGCAAGTGTTGGAGTGGGTCAAGACACGCTCGATGCGGAGAGCGGCCTGGCGGAGTATATCGAGAAGCAGAAGAAACTGATCGGGAACCACTTGAAAGAAACAAGGTTTGCGGGACCGCAAGCGACTGCATTTGCGGGCGCGGATGAGGCGCAACTGCTCTTCGTTCGCCACCACGTGGACGCGGCCGGGAGCATGTTGCATGCCCAGACCTATGTGCGGTTGGGCCATTGGCTGGGCATTGTTACCCTGACGACTTTGGAGTCACAATTGAAGGCAGTACGAGCCGACTACGAGGCATTTGTGAAGGGCCTGCGCATCTTGCCGGCTCCGGCCAACGCGCCGGCAGCAAGGACCTAGCAGGTCTATTTCCGACGGGGAGGAGAGATCATGCCGCCAGCAGCAAGAATCACGGATATGCACGTGTGCCCGATGGTGACTGGCGTTGTGCCACATGTAGGCGGGCCGATACTGCCTCCCGGAGTACCCACGGTGCTCATCGACTTTCTTCCCGCCGCCACTGTGACCACGATGGCGACCTGCGTGGGCCCGCCGGATATGATCGTGATGGGATCGATGGGGGTGATGATCAATTTTCTTCCCGCCGCGAGATTGATGGATCCCACCGTACACGGCGGCATGATCATGATGGGTTCTCCGACCTGCATTATCGGGGAGGTAGGAACGCCATCACCCGGCGCAGGGGGCTTGGGCGGGGTCGCGGGTGGAATGGTCGCCAGCGGTGTAGCGAGCAGTCCGGCGGGCTCGGCCGGAGCCTCGCCGTCGATGGCTTCTGGCGCGGGTACGGCTTTGCCGGGCGCAAGTCCAGTTTCCAGTCCGGGGAGCGCTGTGGCGGGAGCCGTGGGCGCGGCGGCTGGCGCCGCCGGCCAGGCAGAGCAGGGCGCGCAGCAGGCTGCCCAACAGGCTGCCCAGCAGGCACAACAAGCCGCAGGTCAGGCGCAGCAGGCCGCGCAACAGGCGGAGCAGCAAGCCCAACAGGCCGTCAACCAGGTGGCGCAACAGGCGCAGCAGACAGTTCAGCAGGGGCAGCAGGCCGTGCAGCAGGCGCAGCAGACCGTGAGCCAGGCCGCGGCGCAGGGTCAGGCCGCGGCGCAGCAGGCGCTCAGCCAGGCGCAGCAGCAGGTGCAGCAGTGCAAGCAGGCAGCGGCGCAGGCCGTGCAGCAGGCGCAGCAACAGGCCCAGCAGGTTCAGCAGCAAGCTCAGCAGGCTGCCTCCCAGGCGCAACAGGCGGCGCAGCAGGCGCAGCAACAAGCCCAGCAAGCGCTCAAGCAGGGCCAGGTGGCCGCCCAGCAAGCCCAAAAGCAGGCTCAGCAGGCGGCCGCTCAGGCGCAACAGGCGGCAAAGCAGGCTCAGCAACAAGCTCAGCAGGCAGGGCAGCAGGTGCAGCAGGCGGCGAGTCAGGCACAACAGCAGGCACAACAAGCCTCGCAGGCTGCGCAACAATCGGCGAATCAGGCCGTCAGCCAGGCAAAGAAGGGGTTCTAGCGCACCATGGGCACGCCGACCTGCAACATGACCGGGGTGACTGCCCACTGCGGAAGGCAGTTTATCCTGGGTTCGCCCACGGCCTCGGTGGTGGTGGGCAGGGCCGGGGCAGGCGACGGCATTTACGGGTGCAGATGCGGTGGGTAGCCCTGCCCCAAAAACGACATCGGCTTAATACTACAGTTGCACTTGCTTTCTTTCAGAGAGAAAGGACCAAAGCCCGGGCCTGAAGGCCCCGGCAATTCGCGCTTTTTCCGGGGGCTGAAGCCCCCGGCTCCCTCCGGAAAAAGCGATCCACAACTGTAGTATCAAGGGGCGGTCGAGTCCCAGATCTTCAACAACGCGGGAGAAACGTAGGCTCGGACCGGGCTGTAGTTGGCCTTGCGGGCTGCTTTGAATGCCGCCAGTGCCTCTGGGGAAGGTCCGTGCCACTGTGCTCGCGGGGTTCTCAGAATCGACCGTTCGATCAGCGTCGCTCCCAGGTAGAAGTCAGCCACGCCAGGGTTCTGGGCGGTCTGCGGGGATTCAAGATAGTCCATCAGCGCTCTGCGCGCGTCGTCGAACTGCCCTTGGTAAAAATAACGGATTGCCGATTTAAGCTCGTTCATGGCAGCCGCTGGATCGCTCTTGATCGCCTGCTCTAGTCTTGCCGTACTGCTCTGCGCTTCCTGGTTGCCGGGCTGAATCTTCAGGACCATTGCGTAGTCGCTGAGCGCATCGGTTGAATTGCCCTGTTTTTCGGCGTTGCGCGCATCGGCGAGTAGTTTGTTGACCTTCCTGGCAATCTCCGCACTCGAGTCGGGTGCGGTCTTGGGAGTGGTGGTCGGAGGCGGCGGAGGTTTCTTTGCCGCGATCGATTGCTGCAGCGCGGCGATCTTCGCAGCGAGATTGCCAGGCCCATTCTGGTTGAGAGCCACCGCCATTTGAAGCTGCTTAACCGCCCCTTGGGGGTTGTCCTTCTGCAGCTTGTCGGCTTGATCGACGTACCCGTTATAGAGGCTCACATTGTTGACGTATGTATTCGCGACTGCTTTGAGGTCCGGGTTGGTAATTTTCTGCGACAGCGTGGTGACGGCGTTGAAGTCGCCTTTATCCCAGGCCGCCTTCACCTGGCTCAGCAACTGGGATTGGAGCTGGGACTGGGACTGGAGCCTGTCGTTCTTGATCGCGTCGAGAATGACCTTGGCCTGGCCGGATAACTTGGGGTCGTAGGTTGTTACCTGCCTGGCCATGGACTCGGCTCTATCCAGATCATGGCTCTTGTAGAGCGAAATGGCGCTTGCCAGCCAGGCTGTGTCGTCATGGATGAGACCGGTCCGGTAGTTATTGCACGTATCGGCGTACTTCTTCTCCTTGGGGTCCAATTGCGCCGCCTGACAATAATCCTGAACCTGGCG
>JBEKZJ010000321.1:0-3639 GCA_049509995.1 Occallatibacter sp.
TCAAAAAGGCACGAGACGGAGGAAGTTTCATGATCGAGATTCTGAAGAATTTTCCCGACAATGTTGTAGCGCTCTCCTGCGAGGGACAGGTCACGAAAGAGGATTATGAAAGGATTCTTGTTCCGGCCGTTCTCGAAGCGCTCAAGCGCCACGACAAGATCCGGCTCTTCTATAAGACCTCTGCGAATTTTACCGGCTACGACGCAGGTGCTATCTGGGAAGACTTGAAGATTGGGGTGGAACATCCAACACGCTGGGAGCGCGTCGCGGTGGTCACAGATGTGGACTGGATCGTACAAATGATGAGGCTATTTAGCTTCCTTATGCCCTGCCCAACGAAGTTGTTTCCACCTTCAGAACTCGCGCAGGCGCATGCCTGGATTATCACCGCCAGTTGAGCCAGGAAGGAAGCAAGCAGCCGTGTTGTTCAAAAGTGTTGGAAGAGGAACGAAATGAATGCTACGCAGAAACTTCATAAGATCGGCCAGAGCCTCTGGCTCGATAACATTACCCGCGGCTTGCTTGCCGGCGGCACTCTTCAACGCTATATACAGGAGCTATCGATCACGGGTCTTACCTCGAACCCCACGATCTTCGATCATGCCATCAAGAACAGTCACGACTACGATGATGCCATCAGCCAGAAATTGAAAGAAGGCAAGTCGGGCGAGGCGCTGTTCTTTGAATTGGCGATCGAAGACCTGCGGAAGGCTGCCGATCTTTTCCGCCCGATCCACGACCGGACAGATGGTGTGGATGGATGGGTGTCTCTGGAGGTTTCGCCCCTGCTGGCCAATAACACGGGCGACACTCTTTCTGCCGCCAAGGCTCTCCACGCCCGCGCGGAACGGCCCAATCTCTTCATCAAGATCCCTGGTACAAGCGAAGGTCTCCCAGCCATTGAGGAGGCAATCTTTGCGGGCGTGCCAGTCAACGTAACCCTGCTGTTCTCTGGCGAGCAATATGTCGCGGCTGCCGAAGCATATCTACGCGGTATCGAGCGGCGGATCGCCGCCGGGCTGAATCCCGATGTCGGCTCTGTGGCTTCGCTGTTCGTCAGCCGTTGGGATGTCGCGGTAGCGCACAAAGAGCCCGAGTCACTACGCAACCAACTCGGCATCGCCATCGCCGGGGAGACCTATGAGAGGTACCGCGCGCTGCTTGACTCGCCGCGGTCGCAGCGCATCTTGAACGCAGGAGCCAGGTCCCAGCGACTTCTTTGGGCCAGCACCGGAACCAAGGATCCCAAAGCCTCGAACATCCTGTACGTCGAGGCGCTCGCGTTTCCCTTCACCATCAACACGATGCCCGAGGCCACCTTGAAAGCCCTTGCCGCCCATGAAGAATTCGGCGAAGCCCCGCCCGCGCATGCCGACGAGGTGCTGGCCGAATTCGCCAAAGCTGGTATTGATACCGGCGCAGTGGCCGCCCAGCTTCTCAGAGAAGGGGTCGCCTCCTTCGCCAAGTCCTGGGACGATCTGCTGGCTTGCATCGCGTCCAAGAGCGAGACGCTCGCTGCTGCATGAGTCTCGAAGGGGAGGATGAAGGTCGAAAGCCACAGTTCCGAACCTACATCCTCCCATGGAAGAGGCTGTTGTCCCTTTTGCATCTCGACGTGATGAAAGAAGACGGTCACCGCCTGCGGGGTGTGGGTGGAAAGGCGCTGAATGAGGGGCTACGGTTGAGGTTCGGGAGCAGGGGTAGATGACACGCACTTCCCGATCTGCCTTGTCGATCAACGCTGCCAAAGGATCTGCCGCGCTTCGAGCGGCACTGAAGCGTTGGGATGGTGAGGGACGATACGCGCAGTGTAGTCGCTCGCCGGACGGGTTGCGGACATCTGGGCCGAATAGGTCATTACGGCCGGCGAATCGGCGCTGGGTTTGGATGCAATCATCACCTCGAGAACAGGTTGGCCTCCCCGAACTGAGTCTGCATAGAGTTCGACTTGTAGTTGATCCGGATTGATGTTACCCGGAAGAACCTCGACCTGAAAGAAATGCTGGCCGTCGTGCGTCTCGATTCCCACCGTGCCAAAGCGCACCGTGTTCCAATGGCGCTCAAGGTCCTGCTTCCATTGAAGCAGACCCGAGCCGACCGCACCATCGTCCGCCGCACGATCGCGATAGCGCGACGCCGCAGGAAGATAATGACTCTCGGTATATTCGCGGATGGCACGGGTAGCAGAAAATTCCGACGTGAGCCGCGCCATGCTCTCACGGATGCGTCCCAGCCACCTGGATGGCATTCCCGTTTCATCTCGCTCATAGAACTCCGGGATTACCTGACTCTCCAGCAACACATACAAAGCTTCTGCCTCCGTGGCATCCCATGCTGGATCATCTCCATGTTCCTGGCCGTCACCGATGGCCCAGCCAACTTCGGGGGAATAAGCCTCTGCCCACCAACCGTCCAGTTCGGAGAGATTCAGGCCGCCGTTGACGAGAACCTTCATCCCGCTCGTCCCGCACGCTTCCCAGGGACGCCGCGGCGTGTTGATCCAGAGATCGATGCCCTGAACCAATTCCTGGGCCAGCATCATGTCGTAGTCGTTAAGGAAGACCACACGGTTTTGGACTTCTGGACGTTTGATAAAGTCCTTCCACTGCTTGATCAGATCTTGCCCAGGAAGATCCTGCGGATGAGCTTTTCCCGCAAGGATTAACTGAACTGGACATCGAGGATTGGAGAGCATTCGCACCAGCCTCTCTGTATCGTGCAAGAGAAGATTGGGGCGCTTATAGGTGGCAAAGCGGCGCGCAAATCCCAGCGTCAACACATTCTCATCGAAGATGCGGCTGGCATCCGGCGGTTTCCCACCTTCCGCGGCGAGCTGACACGCGTAGCGCTTACGCATGCGATCGATCAGGCCTTTTCGCCCGGCCGTTCGCAATTGCCACAGCTGCTGATTGGGGATTTGGCGGATGTCATCCTCGACCGGACGATCCCCACGCCAACGCTTCTCGCCGCAAGCTGTGGTCCAGAGTGCATCTGCCTCTGCTGAGTCCCAGGTAGGCACATGAATCCCATTGGTCACCGATCCGATCGAAACCTCTTCTTGCGGCCATCGCGGAAAGAGGGATCCGAAGATATGCCGGCTCACTTGCCCGTGCAGCTTGCTCACACCATTCACTTGACCGCTACCACGGACTGCGAGATAGGTCATGTTGAAAGATTCCGATGTGTCTCCGGGATCCTGTCTTCCCATCGCGAGCAGATCCTCAACCGGAATGGCGAGTTCATCCAGTGCATAGTGGCTGAGATATAGGCGAATGAGGTCGGGAGCGAAGCGATCAAAGCCGGCACTGACTGCGGTGTGCGTAGTAAACAGATTCCCGGCCCGCGTGACATTCATGGCAAGATCGAATGGCTTCTTGTGATCCTCCATATAGGAGCGTGCCCGTTCAAGCGTGGCGAATGCCGCGTGTCCTTCGTTGAGATGACATACCTCAGGCGTGAGACCTAACGCTCGCAGCAGACGCCATCCGCCGATGCCAAGGACGATCTCCTGCTTGAGGCGCATCTCTGCGTCGCCGCCATAAAGCTCACTGGTAATTCCGCGGTGAGCCGGGGTATTGGCAAAATCGTTGGTGTCGAGAAGATAGAGATTTGCTCTTCCCACCGACACCTGCCAACAGC
>JBEKZJ010000322.1:0-2576 GCA_049509995.1 Occallatibacter sp.
CGGGCCAAACAGCAAACTGGAAGCCGCCTATCACAAAGCTGACAAAGCCATTGAAAACATCGTTAACCTGTTAAAAGCCGCCTGATGTTACTTTCCCATTGTTGAAGTATTCTTGTTTACGACCTTCGATCCAAGAATCTAAAGGGGTCGGGGTCATGATATTCGGCACACGTTCATCGATCAGCCGTGGGCCAATATGGGCCAACGTGTCCTGGCATCCCGGGCATTGATGGCATTCACTGTAACGTGTATTCTTTAACTTACGAGGCGTCAATGTGTGGCTCTGCTCCAACCCCCACAAGCCGCCCCCAGTTTGCACTCGCCGCAGGGGGCGCCGTGAGCCCAGTTGGCCGAAATGCCGAGTCTCCGTGAGCCCAAAATCCAAAGACAATCTAGAGTTTAGCTGTGTGCCGGCAGATCTGCCGGCAAGTCCGTCCGAGGCCCCCAGCGACACGGGCGAGTGCCCTCTGGACGCGGCGGGCGGTTCTTGCTCGCTGGGGTGGAGCGATGCCCCGACCCTGGAGGGTACCCCGGCGCCCGCGTCGCCGCTGGGGTGGCTGCCCCCGTTTGTACCGCGGCGCGGCCTGATCAACGGCCACCTGCAGACGATTGTCGGCAATTATCTTCCCCGCCCGGCCTTTCGGTTGGACGCTGTCTCGGAGACGGTCGAGGTGGACCCGGCCGACTTGAGCCGCGTGCTGTGCCATTGCCATTGGCAACCGGAGAGCGTGCGCGCCGACCGGCTGACGCTGGTGCTGGTCCACGGGCTCGAGGGCTCGGCGGACTCCCGCTACATTCAAGGCGTCACCGCCCGCGCCTGGGACGCCGGCTGCAACATCGTCCGCATGAACATGCGCAATTGCGGCGGCACAGAGACACTGACGCCTACGCTCTATCACTCCGGGCTTTCCGGCGATGTGGGCGTGGTGGCGCGCCATTATGCCCAGCGATTCGGCCTGCAGCGGGTGGCGCTGGTGGGCTACTCGATGGGCGGCAACCTGGTGCTCAAGCTGGCCGGCGAGTGGGGCAAACAGCCGCCTCTGCGCGCCGTGGCCGCGGTCTGCCCAGCCATCGACCTGGCCCCCGGCGCTGACGCCCTGCACGAGCCGGCCAACCGCCTCTACGAGTGGAATTTCCTGCGCGGTCTGATGGCGCGCTTTCACCGCAAGGCGAAGCTGTTTCCCGGCATCTATCAGACCAGGGGCATCGGGCCGATCCACTCCATCCGCCAGTTCGATCACAAGGTCGTGGCCCGCTACTGGCGTTTCCGCGACGCCGACGATTACTACTACCGCGCGGCCAGCGCCCGCGTGGTGGACAAAATCGCCGTGCCCACGCTGATCCTGCACGCCCAGGACGATCCCTTCATCCGCCTGCTGCCGGAGACCCGCGCCAAACTCCTCGCCAACCCGCACATCGCCTTTGTCGAGACCCGCCACGGCGGCCACTGCGCCTACCTTTCCCGCGACCCCGGCAACGACATTCATTGGGCGGAGGCGACCGTGATCCGCTTTTTGCTCCGGGTGACCGGCCAGGCGAATGGAAGCTGACTGGGAGATCGAGGTGGGGGGCGGAGCGCCGGTCATCGAGGCGCTTTGGCCGGGTTTTGTCGATCTGCGCATCGCCCCCGAACGGGCCTGGCAGTTGGCCGAGGTTGGAGAATTCCCAGCACTGGCCGAGGCGCTGGCAAGGCTGAACGCGCCTGCCTCGCCGGTGTGGACTTCAAAGTGCGATTTCTGGCCCGTTCTGGAGCCGGATGAGTTCGATCCGAACGAAATGGATGCGCGGCCCGGCGACGCCGTCCGCGCAATGGGCTGCTATATTGACCTTTTGCCCAAAGCCGGCCGGCACTGGGTCCTGCCTGCCGCGGCAGCCCATACATGCCAACGCCTATGCCGCCTCCTGCGTGCCGTCCCTCTGCGGTGCTGCCACGTCGACCTCGTCATCCGCCACGCCGTCATCAGCCCCGAACGGATGGATCTGGGAATTACCGCCTACCTGACCTCCTGCGGACTCTCCTCCACCGAGGCCATGCAAACGCTCCAGGCGTCGCTGGCTGCATTTGCCGATGCGTTTTGCACTCTTTCGACGCTACAATGAGAGAGCGTGGGCGAGTAGCTCAATTGGATAGAGCACCGGCCTTCTAAGCCGGGGGTTGTGGGTTCGATCCCCGCCTCGCCTACCATGCACAAAACAAATAGTTTACTGAAATCTCCATCACCTCTGAAATAGTACAAGCCGGGGTTTTTCAGCGCAAGGGTTTTTCAGCCCCTCCACTCTGCTTAAGAGCGTTACTTCTTTCTTGGTATGAGCAAGCCGGAACTCGCGGTTGTGTTTGATATGAGGCTGTGGCTCGCCAAAATAGCGATCGGCATTGAAATCAAAGAGTTGGCAGATATGCCCCAACTTGGTCTGTCCCCGTATGATACTGACCTCATGCTGTGCCTGCTGAGGTTTTAGTTGTCTTCCTTATCCGTATTTTTCGCTCTCGCCGCGACCTGCTGCTTGAGAACTTGGCTCTTCGCCAGCAACTTGTCATTATGAAGCAGCGGTATCCTCGCCCACAGGTCTCCACC
>JBEKZJ010000323.1:0-2563 GCA_049509995.1 Occallatibacter sp.
CGATGTGGCGGGGGCTGGAAACGGATTCACGGTTTGGCTACTGAGGCACTCCCAGAGGAAACGGGGAGCAACGGCTAGGCTAGACCTTCGGAACACCGCGCCAGTCCTCGACCCGACCGGCAAGTGTTCGCCGATTTACCTGGGCGTGATCTTGGGTTGACGAGAACAGGCCGAGTCACGTTTTCAACCCCAACAATGCTCGATTCTGCTGGTTCCGGGCGGATGGTGCCCGTATGGTCGGCTAACCGTCAGTTACTCTTTGATTACCCCTCACCCTCACCCACGATGCGATTCAAGTGGCGGGGTCGGAGCGAAACGGGGGGCGGTAGAATGTTTTACCCAGCACGAAGAGACGATGGATCGATGACGCCCGCCTTCGGCGGGGATGATTTCAAGAATTCTCCCAAACCTCGGCGGATGTTCAGAAAACTACGTTCTCAGTTGATCGATGACACTTGGCGCCCTGATCGCGCGAATCAGTGGTCACAGTCTCACCGCAGTATGTCAACAGATGCGTGACAAAAGGCTCCAAGCGGGTTTGAAGCCATGAGGTTCAGGCGAAGCAAGAAAAAGTCCACCCACAGGCGACGCAAAAAATAGCCCACCCACAGGCAGACAGGCGCGGCCAAGCTTTTCTTTTTCAATAGATTCGAGCGGTGTTCTCGCCGCCTGCATCGCCAACTGCAGCGATCGGCAGTGCTCTTGATGGCCTGCAGGCAGACACACGCGACCAACCTCTTCATTCTCAACAGGCTATAGCAGTCTCCCTGCAAATTGGATCTATCTATAGTGCTTTCATTGACCTGCAGACAAGAACCCCTCCCATTCTTGGCCAATTGTCCAAACAGCTCAAAAATGTGTGTATCTCCGCATGAACCTCCGCCGCGCCAAAACGTTCGCTTCCAGTTGGTCAGCCTGACCCGGATGTTCTAGCCTCAAGAAGTGATCTGGACCAATCCAGCCGAGGCGGCATTGAGCGAGCTGAGCACCGCGCCCCTGGTGCGCTTCTCGGTGCTGGCGCTCAGTTCCATCTTCTTTCTCGTCGATCCCTTCGCCGCCATCCCCTCGTTCCTGGCCATTACCGGGAGCGTTGATGCCGAGCGCCGCAAGCGCATGGCGCGGAAGGGCGCGCTCACCTGCTTCATCGTGCTCACCAGCTTTGCCCTGGGCGGCCAGTACATCTTTCAGATGTTCGGCATCAGATTGCCCGCCTTCGAGGTGGCCGGCGGCTTGATTCTATTGCTGATAGGCCTGGACATGCTGCAGGCCAAGCGCTCCCCTACGCAGGAGGCCCTGGGCGACACCGAGGAGGCCGCCGCCAAGGAGGACGCCGGGATCGTGCCCTTGGGGATTCCGATGCTGGCCGGCCCAGGGGCCATCTCGTCGGTCATGGTGCTGGCCGGCCAGGTGCCCCACCTCTGGCATTGGGAGATGGGAGCCATTCTGGGCTCGATCGCCCTCACCAGCTTGATCAGCTACTGGGTGCTGGCCGGCGCGGACCGCGTGCGCCAGGTGATGGGCGAGACCGGCATCCGCATCCTGGTCCGCATCATGGGCCTGCTGCTGGTGGCCCTGGCCATGCAGTTCTTCGTCAATGGGCTCACGGACTTAGGGCTCATTCCCAGGCACTGACGAGGGTTTTCCCACAGAAAAGGTGGCTTTCCACATGCAAAAGGAGGCTTTCCACATGCACCTGCGCTTGCTTTCCCGCCGGTGGCCTGCTATTCTCAAGAGGTTGCAACGACGGGATTGCGGCTTGGCCGCTCATCGTTTGCAATGAAGGGTGGCGTGTGCTATCCTTTGGAAGTTGCAAATTGAGCAGTGGAGCCTCCCGGTGGCCGTGTGGCCTGCCCGATGAGGGAAGTGGGAAGCTGGTTCGTTGGGTCAGGTGAGGCAAGTGCCCCTGGACCCCTGTAGGGAATCCCGCAGAGAACAAGCCATTGCAAGGCCCAGGAGTTCAACTCCTGCGAGCCCCATCGGCTCGGGTGCGTTTTTCCGGTCGCTCTTTGATATTTCGCGCTGTGCGATGCCTTCAAATGGACGCTCTGCTTCCGGGCAGGTCTGAATTCGCAGCTGAGGAACGATCCGCCAACAACAGGTTTGGGCGGCCTCGGGCGAAGATGGAGATCGAGCTTGACAGGGAGGCGAAAGTTCGATAACTTTGAAAGGTTCGCGCAAAAATGCCGGCACATGCGGTCAAACGCATATCCGGTGAGCGCAACAAGTTCGAGGACACCCCGGCGTAACAGCCTGGGCCTCGATCCAAGAGGGCGCCGCTTAGGCGGAAGGCCGCAAGGATCTTTGACAAATTGGTTGAACGTGCCAGTCGTGAGATACGATCAGGTTTGGCTTGATCATTCTCACAAGGTAAGGCGCCGCATATCTTCGGATGTGTTGGCGCGTGTCGCATCCATATCGACCTCCGTCGGTTGGATGTGACAATCAGGTTTCAAACGAGAGTTTGATCCTGGCTCAGAATCAACGCTGGCGGCGTGCCTAACACATGCAAGTCGAACGAGAAAGTGGTAGCAATACCATGAGTAAAGTGGCGCACGGGTGAGTA
>JBEKZJ010000324.1:0-3867 GCA_049509995.1 Occallatibacter sp.
GTTCCCTTCGGCTTCGCTCAGGGCAGGCTTTCGACTCCGCTGCGCTTCGCTCAGAATGACAGCTTTTTGGGGGGGGTGGGGCGGGGTTTGGTTCGTTTGGGTTGAAAGCAGCGAGTTAGCCCCTGCTGGCGCGGGGATAGCGAGTTAGCAAGTTAGCGGCAGCTATGGATGGGCGGGGTTTGAATGCGGCTTCGCCGCGCTGGTTGAATTTCAAAATGGGTGGGTGGGATTTGTGCCGGGGTTGAAACCGCGGCTTGCCGGGACCGGCTTTCAAGGACGAAGAACAAGGACAAAAGCAAAAACAAGAGCAACCGCAGGTCCCCTTCGGCGATGCTCAGGGCAGGCTTTCGACTCCGCTGCGCTCCGCTCAGGATGACAGATTTGTGGTGGTGTCATCCTTTCGGGCAGGGTCAATAAGACCCCGAAATGGCTCCTGGCGAGGGCCGATTGGCGGTAAATGAGCCCCGGCACATTCGCCTTTGCCGTTCTTGTACTATAATTGCTGGCAATTCCAATCCCGGAAACTGCGTGTTTCGCAAGGCGTAATCGATTGGGTTCCGACCCATCTCCCTCAGAGGATAAGAGAGGGGAGGCCGGAATCGGAATCCGGACGTGTGAGACTATGCAGGATTTGCAGCGGTTTTCCGGTGAGCCTGCCCGGCGGGGCGGGGTTGGACTACGTTTTCATGGAGCGCGGAGCGGCGGGCGAGGCACGGGATGGGCTGGCCTGGCGGCGGGAGCGCTGCGTCTGACGGTCGTGGGAGCGCTGTTGTTTGCAGCGGCGCGGCCGGCATGGGCGCAAGCAAAGGCTGGCGGGCCGGGCGCGGGATGGGACGCGGGCCGGGATGCGGGCCTTAATACGAGTCCGGACGCGAGACCGGATGCGGGACCGGGTGCGGGATGGGGCGCGGGCCGGGATGCGGGTCGGGCTGTGAAAGCGGCGCCGCAGCGGCTGAATCCGCCTCCGCGGGTAGTTGCGGCGCAGCGGTTTCTTGCCCGGCGGGGATGGACGCCGAGCGGGGCCAAAGGCGGGGCGGGGCGTCGGGCAGGCGCCGGGCACACGGGCTGGCGGACTGGAGCGCAGACGCAGACGGCGTCAACCTCGGCCCCGGCCTCGACCGCGACCTGGCAGTCGCTGGGGCCGGCCGCGGTCCTGACGGCGAATTATGGGCTGGTGACGGGCAGAATCTCCGCGCTGGCGCTGGACCCCGCGGACGCGACCGGCAACCATCTCTACCTGGGCACGACCGGGGGTGGGGTGTGGGTGGCGCAGAATGCGGCTGCGTCCGCGCCGACCCCTGTGGTCTTCATGCCGCTGACGGACACGGTGGCGGCGTTGAGCGGAGCCCAGGACGCCTCGATCAGCATTGGAGCGCTGACGGTGCAGGCGGGCGGGACGGGAGTGATTCTGGCCGGCACCGGGGACCCGAACGATGCGCTGGACTCCTACTATGGGGCCGGAATCCTGCGTTCGAGCGACGGCGGAAACAGCTGGAGCCTGATCAACACAACCGCGGACACGAAGTGGAGCTTCGCGGGGGAGGGATTTGCGGGTTTTGCGTGGAGCACGGTGGATCCGCAACTGGTGGTGGCGGCGGTGTCGCAGGCCTACGAAGGCACGCTGGTGAATGCGGAGTGGCCCAACCGGAGCTATGAGGGCCTCTACTACTCCGCCGATGGCGGCGTTACCTGGAACCTGGCGACCATCACGGACGGAGCAGGAGTGGACGTGCAGGGGCCGAACGATCCGTTTGTGAGCCCCGACGGCAATGCGGCTACCTCCGTGGTGTGGAACCCGGTGCGGCAACTGTTTGTGGCGGCGGTGCGGTTCCACGGCTATTACCAGTCGACGGACGGGGTGACCTGGACGCGGATGGCCGCGCAACCCGGCACCGGGCTGACGACCCTTTTCTGTCCCACGAATTCCAGCCAGGTTGGCTCGATCGATTGCCCGATCTTTCGCGGCGCGCTGGCGGTGAATCCGCAGACGGGCGACACCTTTGCGTGGACGGTGGATTTATACAACCAGGACCAGGGACTGTGGCAGGATCAGTGCGCGATCAGCGGGGGCGCGTGCGCAAGCGCGAATCTCGCCTTTGCCCAGCAATGGAACACGCAGGCGCTGGAGACGAACACTTCCGACGGCGGGGCGACCATTGAGAACGGCGACTACAACCTGGCGCTGGCGGCGGCGCCGGCGGCACTGGGACAAGGGGAGGATACGCTGCTGCTGGCGGGGGCGAACGACCTGTGGAAGTGCAGCCTGGCCATGGGCTGCGTGTGGCGCAACACCACCAATGCCACGACGTGCATGAGCGCGCAGGTGGGCGAATTCCAGCACGCGCTGGCCTGGAACACGGCCAACCCGCTGGAGGTGCTTGTGGGCAACGACAGCGGGCTGTGGCGCTCGATGGACTTGATCGGGGAGACGGGCCAGGTGTGCGCGGCGAGTGATGCCACGCACTTCCAGAACCTGAATGGGAGCCTGGGATCGCTGGCCGAGGTGGAGAGCATGGCGCTGGCCGGCATCTCGCCCTACACGATGATGACCGGGCTGGGAGTGAACGGAACCGCGGGGCTGAAGAACGCCACTGCGCCGGCGGCGAATTGGCCGCAGATTCTGGGTGGTGAGGGCGGGCCGGTGGCTATCGATCCCAGCAACAGCGCGAACTGGTATGTGAACGGCGAGGAGGGAGTTGCGATCTACCTGTGTTCCGATCCGACGGCATGCAGCCCGGCGGAATTCGGAACCAGTCCGGTGGTGACCGATGCGGACGTGGGCGGGGATGGGTACACCATGACTACGGCGGCGCCGTTTCTGGTGGACCCGCTGGAGCCGGCGCAGTTGCTGATCGGGACCTGCCGGGTGTGGAGGGGGCTGGCGGACGGGGTGGGGTGGACCGGGAGCAACGCCATCAGTCCCATTCTGGACAGCGGGGCAACGGACGTCTCCTGCAACGGCGATGCGTTGATCCGGTCGATGGCCGCGGTGGCGCTTTCCGGCGGCGGAGAAGTTGTTTACGTGGGCATGTTCGGCTCCGCGGACGGAGGCGCGAGACTGCCCGGCCATGTTTTGAGCGCGAACTTCAATCCATCCAGCGGCACCACGCCGGTGTGGCAGGATCTGACGCTGAACCCGGTGACCAACGCCAGCGCGGCGTTGAATGCGTATGGGCTGGACATCTCCAGCATCTTCATCGACACGCACGACCCGACGGGGAACACGGTCTACGTGACGGTGGAGGGATTCTCGAACGTGGCGGAGGAGGTGCAGGCGGTTTACAGATCGAGCGACGGGGGAGCGCACTGGGCGAGTTTGATGGCCAATCTTCCCTCGGCGCCGGCCAACAGCGTGGTAGTGGATCCGCAGAGCGCCAACACGGTGTATGTGGCCACGGACGCGGGGGTTTATTTCACTACGCAGATTGGCACTTGCAGCAATGTTTCTTCTACCTGCTGGTCGGCGTTTGGAAGCGGATTGCCGAAGGTGCCGGTGGTGGAGCTGAGCGCGTCACCGGCAACGGCGCCCGTGCAGGTGCTGACCGCGGGGACCTACGGACGCGGGGTATGGCAAACCGCGCTTTGGACCGCGGGCACGAACCTGACCACGGCGACCGCGACGCCCGACTCGCTGACCTTCGCGAGCCAGGTGTACGGGACTGCCAGCAGCGCGCAGACGGTGACCCTGGAGAACACCGGCAGCCTGGCCCTGACGCCCACGGCGATTGCGATGAGCGGAGACTTCAGCGAGACCGACAACTGCCAGAATACGACCGTGGCGGTGGGTGGGAGCTGCACGATCCAGGTGACGTTTACGCCCACCGCGACCGGCAGCCGGACGGGCCAGATGACGATCAGCGCCAACGT
>JBEKZJ010000325.1:0-18847 GCA_049509995.1 Occallatibacter sp.
CATGAACGCTGGGAGGGTGGTGTCTTGCCAGAAGAAATATTACTATGTAATAAATCTGCAATCTACCTCGAATGTTCTTCACCCACGGCTCCTTACTGTTCTCGATTCGAATATTTGGCTTCTGAAGTTTTGTAAGGAACACGGTTTTGACAAATTCGATGCACTTTTAAAGGATTCTATGGGTGATTTGTGGCGTCTTTTTCGTCAAAGGCGAAGGATAGGGGCTCGAGAAACCAGAGAAAAGCTTCGTCGCTTTACCCATGACGTATGTTTCGTGGAGGGATTTTTTCCCGGGATTCTTCGTGAGCGTAAAGCTCTAGTCAAGTTCCTTCTTGTTGGTATCTATTGTCGTCTTCCACTTGATGCAAGTTGAGGAGACCACAGTTTTCGCAATCTGAAGTGCCGATGGCATAGGATGGTCCAATGGAAGCAAATCTTGATAAAGTATTCATTCACAACCTGGCCGACGTGGCAACGAGAGATATTGGCGGTGGCACACGAATCTGGCAGTTTGCCATTGTTCTAGCGGGAGCGAAGATCGGCTCTGAGTGTAATGTTTGCGCCAATGTTTTTATTGAGGGCGACGTTGTTGTCGGAGATCGTGTAACTATCAAGTGCGGCGTTCAGTTGTGGAATGGATTGCGGGTTGGTGACGATGTGTTCATTGGCCCCAACGCCACGTTTACGAATGACCGCTTTCCTAGGAGCAAAAAGTGGCCCAAGAAATACCTGGAAACAATCATAGAGGACGGAGCGTCAATAGGTGCTGGAGCGGTCATTTTACCTGGGCTCAGGATTGGAGCAGGAGCCTTTGTTGCGGCAGGGTCGGTTGTAACCAAGAATGTTGATCCAAGAAGTTTGGTTTGCGGTAACCCCGCGAGGCACGTCAGGTTTATCGTAGAAGGAGATGTGCATGTGCATTGATCGTTGCAGAATCATTGATCTTCCGAAAATTCAAGACCCGCGCGGCAATCTGACCTTTATTGAGGGCGGTAACCACATTCCTTTCGATATAAGGCGGGTTTATTATTTGTATGATGTGCCGGGCGGTTCTGAGCGTGGCGGTCATGCTCATAAGGGTTTGCACCAGTTAATTGTTGCGATGTCCGGAAGCTTCGATGTCGTGCTCAACGATGGCAGTAACACGAAGCGAATACATCTTTGTCGGTCTTATTATGGGCTCTATGTGTGTCCTATGATTTGGCGAGAACTGGACAACTTTTCTTCCGGCTCGGTCTGCATGGTGCTCGCGTCGAATCAGTATGATGAAGGGGACTACTACCGCGATTTTTCGGAATTCATGCAGGCAAGGAGACTTGGATGATAGCGATCGGTCGGATAAAGGCGATTTATAAGTACGGTTCAACGGGCTACTGGATTTTGAGCGGACTTTATCGTTCTCCTATACAATTTGCTTTTGCTTTCTTAAATAGCCTTATTTGTACTAAGAGACTCTGCGGGCATTACTGGCCCATCAAGGTTCGTGTAGCAGCGGGTCAGAGATTTGATGTTAATTGTTCTTCTTCCAAAAGCGTACACGTAAGCGGTATCCTTTCTGTAGTTCCGTTTATTGGCTCAAGATTGCCTAGTTCTTTGACGTTGAATCCTGAAAGCGACTTAGTGCTATCAGGCGACTTCGAAATTGGTCCCAATGTTCATATTCTAGTTGGTTCAGGAGCATCGCTAACAATAGGGGGATGTTCAAATGGTAATGCATGCGGTATAACTAGCGACTCGTATATTTTGGTTGAGCGATCGGTCAAGATTGGTAGTGATTGCATTATTGCATCAAATGTGTTTATTTCTGATTCTAACTGGCATGATATTAATGGCAGAGAACGAAACGCACCGATAAATATAGGTAATAAGGTGTGGATTTCGCACGGTGTATCAATCTTAAAGGGCGCGATTATTCCATCCGGATGCATCGTGGGTGCTAAGAGTGTGATTTCTTCGGTCATAGAGGAGGAAAATGCACTGATTGTAGGAGTTCCTGGAGCGGTGAGAAGCGTAGGTGTAAAATGGTCAAAATGATTCCTTTTCTTGACCTAAGAGCAGCGTACGAAGAGATTCATGGCGAGCTTGAGTCCGCTGTTCTGGATTCTTTGCGCTCCGGCTGGTATATTGGCGGACAAGATGTGGAGGCCTTTGAAGAGGATTTTGCGGCATACACGCAAACCGACATTTGCATAGGTGTAGGAAACGGGCTCGATGCGCTGCATTTTGCATTGCTTGCTATGGGGATTGGCGCGGGTGATGAGGTTATTGTTCCATCCAACACCTACATTGCAACTTGGTTGGCTGTCAGCCAATGTGGTGCTATCCCGGTTCCTGTGGAGCCAGTAGAGTCTACCTATACGATCGATCCTGGCAGAATTGAGGCAGCCATTACGCCTCGCACTAGAGCTATTCTTCCGGTGCATCTGTATGGACAACCCGCAGATCTGGATCCGATACTCACTCTGGCGCGGAAACACGGACTGCGCGTCCTGGAAGATGCGGCCCAGGCGCATGGTGCGCGATACAAAGGGCGGCGTATCGGTGGGCATGGAGACGCAGTGGCTTGGAGCTTTTACCCGGGAAAGAACCTGGGTGCACTGGGTGATGCGGGCGCGGTCACCACGAATAACCCGGAGATCGCGGGTCGGATTAGAGTGCTGCGGAACTACGGTTCGAGCGTGAAATATGTGAATGAGGTAAAGGGCTTCAATAGCCGTTTGGACCCGGTGCAAGCGGTCGCTTTGCGGGTCAAGCTCAACTATCTTGACGAATGGAATGCACGGAGGGCATCAGTTGCCGTGCGGTACGCAGGGGAGCTGGCCGGCACGGGATTGGTGCTTCCTCGAGTACCAGTGTGGGCTGAACCCGTATGGCACACTTATGTTGTGCAATATGCGAAGCGGGACGCACTCCAAAAATCTCTCCAAGCATCTGGAATCGGGACGCTGATCCATTACCCTATTCCGCCACATATGCAAGAGGCGTATCGGGATGAGGGTTACGCCGCAGGCTGGTTTCCCATTGCTGAGAATTTGGCCAATCGAGTACTTAGCTTGCCCATGGGGCCGCAATTGGATGATGCCAGTGTCACAGCGGTGATTGCCGCACTCAAGGTGGCAACTCAGACATGACCGAGGGGAAAGCATCGTATCATCGAATATTGAAAAGCACCTCCATTATTGGCGGTGCTTCATTTGCCAATATCGTAATCGGGATATTGCGCACAAAGGTATTGGCAGTTTTACTCGGGCCGGCCGGAGTAGGTTTGACAAGCCTGTATACCAGCCTTATAACAACTGCATCCTCTTTCGCATCCATGGGAGTCGGCACGGTTGGTACGCGGCAGATTGCAGAGGCTTGCAGTAAGGATGACGCCCGCTCGCTCGCGGTAGTGCGGCGCGCCATGTTCTCGGGCACCATGTTCCTTGCTAGCATTGGCGCTCTGGCGGTGTGGTCGCTACGTACTATCCTGGCTACGCGGGTTTTGGGCAATGCCTCTGATTCGGCCCTTGTTGGTTGGCTCTCGCTCGGTGTGGCGCTTTCGGTAGCTGGAGCCTCGCAGGGAGCGTTGATCCAGGGAATGCGCCGCATTGGCGATATTGCTCGCCTGAGTGTATTTGGATCTATCTTTAGTACGGTGCTTGGTATCGGAATGCTTTTGCGGTGGGGCAACGCAGGACTGATTGCCTATGTACTGGTTGGCCCGCTGGTGAGCTTTGTACTCGGCCACGTATACGTGTCGAGACTTCCTAAAGTGCAAGCGGGCACAATTAAGATCCAGGAATTGGCGCAAGAATGGAAAGTATTATTGACCTTTGGTTTGGCGTTTGTCGGTGCAGATCTCGTTGGCTCATTGACACAACTTTGGATACGTACCGACGTCGTTAAAGTACTGGGTGTGGAGTCTCTTGGCCAATATCAGGCAGCCTGGATGATTTCAATGCAGTATGTAAATTTTGTGCTTGCAGCCATGGGGGCCGACTATTATCCTCGATTAACTGGCGTAATCAACGACCACAAGGCTGCGGGGAGGCTGGTCAATGAACAAACAGAAATAGCCATGCTCCTCAGCGCGCCCGTAATCATAGGCATGATGGCGATGGCTCCATTTGTTATACATCTGCTATACGCCTCATCCTTTACGCCTGCGATCGAAATCCTGCGTTGGCAAGTGTTGGGTGATGTTCTCAAGGTTGCAAGCTGGCCCTTAGGGTTTGTGCTTCTGGCCGCAGGCGACGGGAAAACCTACTTTTGGTGCCAGAGTGTTACGGTAATTATCCCCACTGTTCTTATTCTTGGGCTAGTCCCCATTATGGGGTTGCGGATAACGGGCATCTCGTATTTGGCAATGTACGGTTTCTGTCTGCCGCTGGTGTATTGGCTTGCGCGCCAGAGAATTGAGTTTCACTGGACGAAGCCTGTCTTCCACTTGTCCGTCGTGACTCTCACCCTTTGTGCAGGTATTGGTATAATATCTTCTATCACACGATGGGGGGGGCTGCTTGGCGGCTTCATTGCCTTGGCGTTTGCTGTCTTCTCGCTCGGAAGACTGACGGAAGTGAGCAATCTTGGTGGACCGGCAGAGCGTATCGGCAAAATGGCACGTCGACTGACGGGACGAGGAAAAGCGTCTTAGAGACAAGCTGCAGATTCTGCGCAGACGATAACAGGTATTTCGGTAGAGGACAGTTGCTCATGAATCGAGATTGCATGCCCCTCGTCACGGCGGTGATACCTGTATATAACCACGAGAAGTTCGTTGCTGAGAGCATTCGGAGTGTTATCAATCAGACGTACCGCAACATCGAATTGATCGTCCTCAATGATGGCTCGACGGATAGTTCCCACGAGAAGGTATTAGCCATCGTCGAGGAATGCAAGCACCGGTTTGTCCGCTTTGAATATATTTGCAGGGAGAATCTTGGCGTATCTGCCACCTTGAATCAGGCTTTGAGCATGGCTAGGGGAACCTATTTCACTGCCCTTGCTTCGGACGACATAGCTCTCCCTGGAAAAATTGAGGCGCTGGTAAGTGCGCTGGAGGCAAAAGGACCTGAATACGCAGCAGCTTTTGGAAATGCCGCGTTCATCGATGACCACTCTTGTCAGTTGTGGCTAAGCGAGCACGGGGTAGTTTCTCGTGCAGAAACTGAAACCGCCTATGACAATTACCTAGACTTCCGAACCGCTGGTGGAAGCGTTGTTGACTATAGAGGCCGTAACTTTGGTACATTTGCTACCTTATTGGCTTATAATTATCTTCCCGCGATGTCCAACTTGGTCAAAACAGAGCTGATTCGGCGTGCCGGAGCTTGGACCGTCGGTAATGCATCCGAAGACTGGGAAATGTGGCGCAAGCTTTCTAAGCAATACAGGTTTTTGTATATTGACGAACCTGTGGCCTTGTATCGATGGCATGACGGCAACTCTGTTAAAGTAATGAGCGATAAACTCAAACTTTGTTCTCTTCACCTCTTGGCGGAAGAAAAGCAATATTGCGCAAGCAACGGCCTGACTCAATTGTGGAAAAGAGCCTATGCCTCGCTTTTTTTGCCGGTATTATTGGACAAGAGAATTGCCCTGAGCGAGAAGCTTTCGGCTCTGGATTGCTCTGCAATGTCGTATGTATTGACCTTCCTTGTGAAGCGTCTGGCGCTCAAAGCTTTCAGGATGGCGAAAGATGGTAAATAGCCTGCGTATTACATTTGTTCTACCGTTCGCGGGGACTTATCCGTGCGGGGGCCCGAAAGTTGTCTATGAGTACGCAAACGGCCTAGCACGAAAAGGCCATTTGGTAACGGTCGTTCATTCGGCGTTGACTCGTGCAGATATGCCGTGGATAAATCATGCCAAAGCTGCGATTCGTTACGTGCAGCGCAGTATCGATGGCACGTACCGGCCAACTAAATGGTTTAAGGTCGACGACAAGGTTCGCTTGACCTGGGTTCCGTTTTTGGCGCAGCGATATATTCCAGATGCCGACGTGATAGTCGCAACTGCGTGGGAGACTGCGGAAGTCGTAGCTCGTTGGACGAAAGGTAAGGGAAGGCCCTTCTACCTGCTGCAGGGTCTGGAAACTTGGGCCGGTCCGGAGGAAAGGGTTCTTGCAACCTGGAAACTTCCATTGAAGAAAATCGCGGTCTCTCCATGGCTGAGAGACATTGCGAACGACATGGGTGAGTCGTCGATACTCATCCCAAACGGTTTGGATTTTCAGCGGTATGGTGTAGATACAAATCCGCGTGATCGAAATGGCAGCCAATGCATGATGCTTTATCATGCTCATGCCTGGAAAGGATCTGCGGATGGACTAGAGGCTATGACGATCGTAAAGCAGGAAGTTCCGGACTTTCGAGCAATTTGTTTTGGTGTTTCACGTCCTCCGCCTCGTCTTTCGGATTGGATCGAATATTATCAGCTACCGGAGCAAGCAACACTTCGAAGGTTATATAATGAAGCATCCATTTTCATTGCTCCAAGCTGGACTGAAGGTTGGGGGCTAACAGCGTCTGAAGCAATGATGTGCGGAGCCGCCGTTGTAGCGACCGATGTTGGCGGTCATCGAGAATTCGCTTTCCATGGGCGAACTGCTCTAGTTAGTCCTCCGAGAAATCCGCGTCTTCTTGCTGCGAACATTTTGCGCTTAATACGTGAGCCTGAACTTCGTATATCGCTCGCCATAGCAGGAAACGCATGTATTCAGCAGTTCACCTGGGAAAAGGCTGTAGAGCAATTTGAACGTGCTTTGATCCAAAGCGTATGATTCAGGTAGGGCGGATCTCTGGCGCTGGAAGTCGGCATTCATCGAAAGTAGTCTTCACAACAGCGTAGACGCACCTTATCAGAGGCGATGCCCTCTGAAGTCAAGAGCGCAGCAGATTCCCAGGCCGTGGCAGAGATGTGAACTGCTTGGGCTTTCGATTTTCCTGGGACAGGGTCAAGGGTCGTCGGACAGTATGTACAGCAGCGTAATTGTTCTCAACTGGAATGGATGGAAGGACACCATTGAATGTCTGGAGTCGCTATTGCGTCTCGACTGCCCTGACTTTCGCGTTGTGGTTTGCGATAATGCCTCCACGGATGGCTCATTGGAGAAGATCAAGGCGTGGGCAAGAGGCGAGCTGCTGCCAAAGTCTGCTAACCCAGAGTTGTCTCGCCTAACTTTACCCCCCTTCCCGAAGCCGATCCCATATCATGAATTGACCCGCGAGCAGGCGGAGTCGGGATCTGCAAGCTACGAGGTCCAACTGGTTCTCATTCAGACAGGCGCGAATCTCGGGTTTGCTGGGGGGAACAATGTTGGGATTCGTTATGCCTTGGGCGACGCCAATTGCCAGTTCTTCTGGCTGCTGAATAACGACACGGCCGCGGAATCCGATGCGCTTTCGGCGTTGGTGCGCCTCATGCAGTCGCGGCCGGAGATTGGGCTCTGTGGCTCGTTGAACCTCTCATATTACAATCCAAAGCAGGTTCAGGCGCAGGGCGGCAAGCGTTATTGTAGGTGGACGGCGCGTGTGCATACACCCCCCCTGTGCATGGTCGATGAGTTGGACTCTTATCTTGCGCCGATGGATTTTGTCAACGGCGCCTCCATGCTGGCTAGCCGTGGTTTTCTGGAGAAAGTTGGGCTGATGGAGGAATCCTATTTCCTTTACTTCGAGGAATTAGACTGGGCAATGCGCGCCAAGGGAAGGTTTAAGCTCGGCTATACTCGCGAAAGCGTGATCTACCACAAAGAGGGAGCGACAATTGGTTCGAACCTGGATCGCATGAAGCGTAGTCTGCTCTCGGAAAAGTATCTTTCCCAGAACAGAGTGTTGTTCACGAAGCGCTTCTTTCCTTGGGCGTTGCCGACAGTGCTGGCTTCAGTATGCCTTGCCGCTGCCCACCGGCTTTGCCTGAGAGACTTGAAACGCGCTAAGACGATGTTTTCATTCATGCTATGGGGCCTAATGGCGCATATTCCGAGAACGGAGAAATGTGAGGTGCGCAAATGAATGAGCCCTCAAAGTTCTCCGTTTATCCGCTGCTCGCCTTCCTAGCGGTTATTCTTTTCCTTCTGTCGCTTGTGGACGGTGCAATCCCACAATTGCAGATGTTTCTCCTCGGCGGTCATATCCTGATAAGCAATGTTCTGGTTAAGATTACACTTCTAGCCACTGTGGCACTTGGTAGTTGTCTGCACCCGACGCTTAAGCTAGCGGGGTTGCCAATGTTCGCATGGTTGCTCTGCGTCGGATTTCTAATCGTCGAAATTCCATTCTTGATCTTAGCATGTGGCATGTCCGTCGGAGACCTGTTGCAATCATACAATGCGTATTACTTATTGCTATTGATTGGCCCCGTGTTGCTCGTCTTTCAGGATGCCGTTTCTGAGCGAATAATGATACGATGGATCGTATTGTTGCTCTTAGTCTGCGCAGCTATCGGGGTTGCCCAGTACGTGACGGCGAAGCCCATCTTGTACACGCAAAGCACCGACGGAGGCTTCGCAATTCAAAGCTGGGAATTTTTTGGTGATGTCAGGGCGTTTAGCCTATTCACAACAGGTTTGTCATTCGGAATTTTTTGCGCCTTTTGTGGTGCACTCGGGGTAGCGCTATCTCGAACACTTCCCACAAGGGGAACTTTGCTAGTGATTGTTTCGGCGCTGGCATGTTTTACTACTCTGACTAGACTTTGTTATTTGGTCTTCTTTTGCGCGTGCACTTATGCGGTAGTTCTCACTTTTGGGAGAAGGCGTACTCGCGGACTCTTGCTTCCGCTTCTCTTTGCTGCGTTGGGAATCGGAACAATTGCGTTCGGATTAAACTCTATCGCTAGCGGTGGCGCAACAAATTTGCAGGACGTTGGGTCGACCTTGATGCGAGTTGACGAGTGGACTTATTACTTCAACCTTCTCATTCACGCTACTCTAGCTCATCAGTTGTTCGGCTTCGGAATAGTTCAAAATGAGAAACTTATTTCATCGGCCCCGATGGCCATTGATAACGTACCACTGGCATTGATCATGCATATTGGAATAGTCGGCTTGGCGCTCTTCGGCGTTCTGCTGATAAAGATGTGGCTCTATTTGCGCCGCGAGGCTTTATCAACTCAGCAGCCGCTTCTTATTGCAGCGGCCAGCCTATGGGCAACTTTCGCATGTGCGGGTATTTTTAACATTGTATTCGGTTCATTTGGTGCTGTATTTGCCCTTGTTATTCTTTGCAAGAGGGAGAGTGTCATGAACCAGCATACTTCCCCGTAGCCAGCCCTAGAAGTTCATGAACCCTGGCAGTCGTGCTAGCCCATGAAAACTGTGCGGCTTGCGCCAGTCCCTTCTCCCGAAGCTGCAGGCGTAGTGATGTGTCGCTTACAAGCAGTTGCATCGCCGTTGCGATCTGGTCCATTGAAGTTGGGTCCACGAGCAGAGCGGCATTCCCGGCAACTTCCTGCAAGGCGCCGATGTTGGAGGTTACTACAGGGGTGCCGCAGGCCATTGCCTCGAGTACTGGGAGGCCGAAGCCCTCATAAAGGGAAGCAAATACCAACGCCTCGGCGCTGCGGTAGAGGGACGGCAATTGCGCGTCTGGAACCATGCCCACGAAGTGCACACGTCGGGCCACATGATTGTGTTCGATGCAATCGAATAGCTCAGGTGTAGGGTTGCCCGTGAAGACGAGCCGTATCCCGGCCGCAAGGCTGGCCCTCGCAAAAGCCTCCACCGTTCTGAACTCGTTCTTGTGCCGCTTGCGGTTGCTGACGCAAAGAAGGTAGGGAAACGGGAGTTCGTAGGGAGCAACTCCGGGGTGATACTCAGGGTCAACTCCGAGGCGGACGTTGACAACCTTCTCCGGTGGCACTCCAGACCACTCAATGATTCGTGCGCGCGAGAATTCTGAGACAGTCAGGATCTTGGCAGCTCGATAACAGGCCCGCTTCAGGACCGTTGCGTAATATACCCGCTTGAATGGACTGCTATTCTCAGGACGGTCAATGTGATTCAGATCATGGATGGTGAAGACGAAAGGTGCAGCACAGAACAGGGGAGAGTTGTAGCCCGGTGAAAAGAACAGGTCGTGGTATGTCAGGTTGCCGAGCGCACGCGCGAGCCACCAGGGGTCGAACGGCGCGGCCGGATGGGAGGCAAGCGGAACCGGACAATAATCGAGGCCGCCAAGCACATGCCGCGCAAAGCGGCCGATGCCGTGGCCTCCAATCCATCTCTGATCGGCATAGATCATGGCAGGGTCTTCGGGCTACGGAACGTCGCCCGCAGAGCGTCGAGGCGCTGGCGTTCAGTTGGGTTGCTGTTCAATCGCCGGAGAGACTCGGCAAGGATGCCCCATCCGCAGGCCACAAAGAAGGCGAGGACCATCGCCAGGATGACGGTGATCGTACGCTTGGGGTACGATCGGTGATCCGGAGGGACGGCCACATCAACCACCTGAATAACCGCTCCTTGGCGCGCCTCATCCAGCTTGGCCATTTCAAACTGCTTGGCGATGAGTTCCGAGATGGTGTCGTAATACTTCACATCGCGGAGCTTGCGGATGTACTCCATCCCGGCCTCGGAAACTTTGCCCTTGGGCACAATCAAGCCAGAGCTTGAGTCCTGATCGGTGTCGGCGAGCCGGGCTAATTGGGCCTGGAGCGCGGCAAGTTGCTGCTTGGCCTCAAAGATCTCCGGATTGTCCTCGGTGGCATAGGAGCGCATGCCCTGAATCTGAACCTCTTTCGCCACGATCTGGGCACGAAGGGCCGCGGCGGACTCAATCAGGACTCGTGTCTGGCTGTCGATTTGAAAAACGCCCGTCGATTGCTCGGTTCCCTTCATCGCCTCTTCGGCCGCCGCAAGGTTTTCCTTGGCCTCCTGCAACTGCTGCTGGAAGAAAATGCGGCGCTGCGACGCCTCGGTGATTGCCAGGTTGGCGGATAACTTGCGAAACTCATCGATATAGCCGTTGGCAATCTCGGCCGCCTTCTCGGGATCGCGATCCGTCACGCTGATGGTGATAAGTCCGTCCTTGGCCCCCAGGGCCACCGTGGAATGTGCCTCAAAGGCGGCGCGCGCAGTGGAGGGCATTTTCGCGCCATACCTGGCCATGAGCCCAAAGCGTTGGATGATGGAATCTTCAACGGTACGACTGCGAAAGAGCGAAACATATATCTCACCGGGGTTCTTGATACCGAGACTTGCGCCTGCAAGGGAGGTGAGGGTTCCGGAGCCGCCAAGCTGGCCCAGCAGGGCGGAGCTCATGGACGAGTTCTGACCGGGCGGCAGAACAAGTGTGAACGCAGTGTACCGGCTCGGGATGAGGAGCACCGTGATCGCTGCCAGGATCGCTACGCCAGCCGTGAAGTAGATGATGAATTTCCGGCGTATTGAGAGAATAGTCAACAAGTCCAGCAAGTGCAGCTCCTGTGAGGACGAATCCTGCGTCGTTGTCTCCTGGATCTGGCCACCGCTCGGTTCTGACTTCATCCTGACTCTTCCTCCGCACCCATTTTATCAACACCTTACCCAACTTTGCCTTGATCGTCTGGGCATTGCGACAGAAGTGCTGGAGATTCCAGGGAGTCAGGCAGCGTTCTTGATCTCGGCTCGGGCCTTTGTTTACCCCAAGGTCAATTGTCAATGCAAATGAAGTAGATTCCTGTGCATTGTTGACCAAAGATCATTGCTGTCCAAGATAGACCGATAGCTCTCCTGTCTGATTGAGTAGGGGGGCGGGCTGATCCCCGTTACTCTGGAGTGGGTTTCTACGCAGGACCACAGACAGAGGAGAGAGGATCAGCCATGACTCAAGTATGCAGTGTGTACGCGCAGATTTTGCAACTGTTTTCGCGTGGGCAGTTCGCCCAGGCAGTGAGGCGGCACCAGGCCGAGCGCAACGCCAAGGGCTTCACTTGCTGGGAACAGTTCGTGGCTATGCTGTTTTGCCAGGTGGCACATTTGCATTCGCTGCGTGAAGTCTGCATGGGGCTGGCCAGTTGCGAATCGCCGCTGAAGCATCTGGGCATCAGCACCACGGCGAAGAAATCGACTCTGGCGTATGCCAACGCCAACCGCCCGTGGAAACTCTACGAGTCGGTTTTCATGCAGTTGCTGGAAAAGTGCCGAGCAGAGGCGACCAATTTTCCATCCTGAGCCCCTGAACCCGCCCAAACTCCCTCGTGTTGATGGTCACCAGAGTGAGTCCAAGGCAAAGGGCATGAGCCGCAATCAGCAGATCATTCGCGCCAATCATCGTTCCCCGCAGCTTGAGATCGGCACGTATCAGCCCATAATCCACGGCGGCCTCGCCGGGAAAGTCCAGCACCGCAACACGCCGCAGATACGCATCCAGCGCTGCCTGGTCCTGTTGCCGTCGCGGCGGCACCTCAATCCCATACTGAAGCTCCGATTTGACGATTGCGGAAATGCACACGTCGCTTGTTGAAACCCTCGCAAGCCTTCGTAAGACAGCATCATCTCAGCGCTTCATGATATACGACGAGATGTCCGTGTCGAGCATGTACACGGGGGTCACAGCGCCCGCTCCTGCACCGGCAGATCCTCGACCCCCTCCATGAACTCCTCTGAGGCAACGGGGCCTGAGGCCAGGTATGCAGACCAGTCCTTGGGCCGCGCGGAGAGAATCACCTCGTCTCCCTGCCTCCGGATGAATACCTCAGAGGTTGCGAACTGAAACTTCTTCGGAAGCCTGACCGCCTGGCTCCGATTGTTCATGAATACCTTCGCTGTCCGCTGCACCATACCTTCCCCCGCATTCGACATATATACATACATGAGTATCTGCCACAATAGATGCGCGCAGCACGGCAGGTGGCTCATTCATCCGCTCACTCTTCACCGGGCCAGAAATGCTGTGCCCCATTCATCGCGGCCTTATCGCGATGAATGGGGCTTCGGCAAAAGAGCGATCCAACAGACGATGCCGCCGGGTGCCGGGTGCCCCAGGTCTCGATTTTGAAACCTGGAAAACCACAACGCCCCCAACCCGAAACTGATCACTGTCCACTGGTCTACCTTCTCCTCCGATCCGTCTTCTCCCGCGCCACCCGCTTCGCATACACCATTAACTGGTCCTCGAAGTTCCCCTCGCGGCGGGTGGCCCCGATCTCAAGAGGGATTCTATCCTGTTGTGGGTGCCCCCGGTCCCTCGCACTTGGGGACCGGGGAGACTGCGGACCTCAATTGGCAGGAACAAGGCGGGTGGCCCCGATCTCAAGAGGGATTCTATCCTGTTGTGGGTGCCCCCGGTCCCTCGCACTTGGGGACCGGGGAGACTGCGGACCTCAATTGGCAGGAACAAGCCCGCGGTCTAGCAGGATTACTCCCGGAAAACGTCCCTTCCGTTGACTGACTCAATGACGCTCCGGAGCATCCCCGACCCGGAAACCGGAGCCCTGGACAGAACGGCAACCTGTACGCGAGATATGTATATATGGCTCCACAAGGGGGGGCAAAAACGATCGAAAACGGGGCGAAAACCATCAATTTTGAGCTGTTTTACGCGCTTTATGTTGGGTTCCAGCCGGACCCTCTGCGTCTTTTTGCACCCTTGGAACAGCACGTTTTTGCCACTTCGCATGCGGCCCTTCCGTTTGTAGGCTTGGAGGCCGGCATTTTCCTTCTTTTTGTAGGCTTATAGCACTACACAGTTTGTACGCTTATAGCACTACACAGTTTCGCAGTGCGCTGAATTGCTCGCTGCCCCGCCGGCCCCTGATCCCTGGCCCCTGACCCCTGTTCTCTGTTTCCGCATCTAGTTAGAAGGAGCCGACCCGAATGAAGAAACTCCTCGCCTTGAGCCTGCTCGCCTGCGCCGCCCTCCCGGCGCAGCAGATTCCCGCGGCCACCGAACTGCCGGGCAGCCCCTTCGTCATCAAGCAAACCTGGATCGTGGGCGGCATCGGGCCCTGGGACTACCTCACGATGGACCCCGGCACGGAACGACTTTACATTGCCCATGGTCACGCCGTGCAGGTGGTGGATGTGACCACCGGCGCCGTCACCGGCCAGATCGCCGGCCTGCGCGAGGCCCACGCCATCGCCCTCGACGATACCGGCGAGTTCGGCTACATCAGCGATGGACCGGCCAGCCAGGTAAAGGTATTTGACCGCCGTTCGTTCGCCGTCGTCGCCAGCATTCCCACCGGCCCCAACCCCCGCGCCCTCGTCCTTGAACCGCAGAGCAGGCTCCTCTTCGCCATCTGCACCAACCCCCTTGCTGAGACCCCACCGCAACCCTCCGCCAGCCAGGCAAAATCTTTCCCCAGCGCCACCACCCGCTCTTCCCCGCAGAACAGCAACCCGCAGCCTGTCCCGGACCGGGAAATCAAGACCTCCATCACCGTTATCGATGTGCAAACCCGCCAGCCGCTTGCTGAAATCCTCATGCCCGGCAAGTTGGGATTTGCGCAAAGCGACGGCAATGGCCAGGTGTTCATCCTCATCGTCAACCGCAACCAGGTTGCCCGTCTCGATGCGCAGGCCATTGCATCGTTGCTGCGCAGGCGCTCCGACGCCACCGCTCCCACCCCGCCCAATCCAGACCAGCCCAGCCCTGCAATCGAAACCGCCCCGCCCATGGTGCTGGACTGGAGCCATGAATCCCGCCCAGCCCAATCCTCCGAGAATTCCCTGCGCCTCTTTGCCCTTGGGCCCGACTGCCTCGAAGCCCGCAGCCTGGCCGTCGACGGCAAACACCTGCGTCTGTTTGCCGCCTGCAATAACATGAAAATGACGGTGCTCAACGCCGGCACCGGAGAAGTTGTTGCATCGCTCCCCATCGGCCCCGGCGTGGAAACGATCGGCTACGATCCCGGCCGCGGCCTCATCTACACCGCCAACGGAGGCGCCAATGGCAGCCTCACCATCATCCATCAGGACGTCACCGACACCTATGCCGAGATCCAGAACCTGCCCACTCGCCAGCGCGCCCGCACCCTGGCCGTGAACCAGGACTCCGGCCAGGTCTACCTCGTCACCGACCTCCTTGGCATGAACCTCGCTCAGCCCGGCGGCATCGGAACCCTCAAAACCGCATCGGTGAACGGCAGCTTCCAGGTCCTGGTCATAGGCAATTGAACTGAGCCCATTTTGAGTGAACCGAACCCATTTTGAGCTCCTGGGGGCCATCACTGCTTGGATTCACCTTGCTCATTTTCGGTCAGACCATCCTGCTCTTGAGTGGCACACTGAATGTATGCTTGATATCGTCACCAGGCACGACCTTCCCACGCTGCTCCTCATTGACGACGACATGGTCAGCCGCGAGGTCATGGCCACCGTCCTCACCATGAGCGGCTATACCGTCCACACCGCTACCGACGGCCCCGCGGCGCTGGATTTGCTAGCCGCCGGAGAGTGCGTTCCTGGCGTCATCCTGATGGACGCCCAGATGCCCGGCCTCAGCGGAACCCAATTGATTGAGCAACTTCGCGCCCTCACTCCGGCCCGCCTCTATACCATCAGCGCCAGCAATGCCCCGCACCAGGTGATGGCCGCCGCCGACGGTTTCCTGCTCAAGCCCTTTGCTCCCGAAGCCCTGACCAAGCTGATTGAGGAGCACCAGGCGCAGTTGCAGCCCCCCGCCGCCGAAGGCCTGGATCCTGATGAAACCATCGTCAACCCCGAAACCCTGGCCCAGCTCCGCGAGATGATGCCCGACACCGCGGTCCGCCAGATCTACGAGGCCATCGTCGCCGATCTGGCCCGCCGCATCGCCGCGCTCGAAGCCGCCATCGCCAAAGACGACGACCTCGAGGTCCGCCGCATCGGCCACGCCATCAAGGGCGGCTGCTCCATGGCCGGCGCCCTCCAGGTCGCGCGGATGGGGGCGGTGATTGAGGGGGGAGGCATTGGGGTTACCGGTTCCGGCGTTAACCATCTGGATAACGGGTCTACCGTGCTGCGCGATTTGCGCGCCGCCGCCGCCAACCTCCAGCGTATGCTAGAGGGTGAATTCCAGGCGTAGTAAAACTCTGCCGGGAGGTTAGCCGCTCACGTGGAAAAATCCATCCGAATTGTAATCGCCGACGATCATCCTGTAGTCCGCATCGGGGTGCGCAACATGCTCTCCGAAAAGGAAGGCTTCGACGTGGTCGGCGATGCCAGCGACGGCGACGAAGCCATCACCCAGACCCTCGAGCTGGAGCCCGACATTCTGCTGCTCGATCTGCAGATGCCGCGCCTGCCCGGCCTGGAGGCCATGCGCGCCATCATGAACGGCACACCCACCGTCAAGATCCTCCTCCTCACCTCCACAGTCACCACGCAGCAGATCATCGAGGCCCTGCACATCGGCGCCCGCGGCATCGTTCTCAAAGACGCCCTCGCCAGCCACCTGCAAACCGCCATTCGCACCGTCTTTGGCGGCGATTACTGGATCGGCGGCAAGCGCGTGATCAACCTCGTCAGCGCTCTCCACGACCTGATGCAGCAGGCCGTCGTGCCGCAGCGCAGGACCTATGGACTGACCCCCCGCGAACTCGACGTCGTGGGCTGCATCGTGGAAGGATGCTCGAACCGCGACATCGCCAAGCAGTTCACCCTGAGCGAAGAAACCGTCAAGCGCCACCTCTCCAACATCTTCGACAAAACCGGCGTCTCCACCCGCCTGGAACTGGCGCTGTTCGCCATCGCGCATCACCTCGTGGAGCCGCAGTAGCAGGGACCAGAGCGGCGAGGACAGCCCAGGACGCATGAACAGCGAGTACTGGACATGGAGACGCGGCCATACCAGGCGGCGCGGCCGGTGCAGCGCCCATGGCACGGTTGGGCTCAGCCTGGCCAAACTCGCCTCTCAAGGGCAAGGTGTCCTCCGACTGTGCGAAGGGGGTCGGCGGGTGATTTTGCCTCGCGAAGGCGGGATGGAGGTTGGGCGGGGTGGTTTTCAGGAGATCCACGGTTCGCTGTCCCTGCGGCGAAGACGTATCGCTGAGGATCCCGGTTTCCGGCTTGGCGATGGGCCGGGGCGGTCGAATCAGTTTACGCAAGGGCGTTTCTGACCGACTTCTCATGAGATCGCTCGCCAGCTGAGGTTCCGTGCCGCCTTTCAGTTTAAGACTCGGCGATTTTGCGCTCATCAAAGACGTTCCGTGCTTGCGCAAATCTCCGGATTGGTATCGATCCGAGAGATTGAAAAAGAAGAGAGAGCATGACTCCGCGCAAAGAACTAAACTTGTGAGCCTCTTGCAAAATTCCCAACAGCGGCATTTGCTTTGTTCCTGCTGTTGTTTTCACTTGATTTGGAAGGCATGAGATCACTGTATCGAGGCCCTGGATCGGGCCCTGCATGGAGACTTCGATCACGCCGGCCTCAGCGAGCCGACCGTGGGACCGGTCTTCGGCTTGCTCTACGTCCTCAAGCAGGTTGCCGATCAGATCGGCATTTCAGCTGCTCTGGGCTCCAGGGAGATCGGTAAACTCGGGCTTTTCCTGGTTCTGGCTCGAATCGCTCATCAGGGTTCCCGTCTGTCGGCCGTGCGTTGGGCCGAGGCGCAGGCGGTTGCCGAAGTGCTCGGAGTTCAAGGCTTCGACGAGGACGATCTTTATGATGCCCTGGATGATCTATGTGAGCGCCAGGAGAAGATCGAGCAGGTTTTGTATCGTCACTACCTGCGCCAGCAGAAAGCTCCGCCGCGGTTGTTTCTTTATGACGTGACCAGCAGTTATCTGGAGGGGGAGCACAACGAGTTAGGTGCCTACGGTTACAACCGGGACGGCAAGCGGGGCAAACTGCAGATCGTCATCGGCCTGTTGACCGACGAGCAGGGAGAACCGCTGGCGGTGCGTGTCTTTGAGGGCAACAGCGGGGATCCGACCACGGTTGCCGATCAGATCAAAATCCTCCAGGAGCAATTCCAGGTACAGGAGTTGGTCTTTGTCGGAGACCGGGGCATGGTGAAGAGCAAGGGCAGGCAGGCGGGGTGCTGCAATTGCCTTTGTTCAGCGAAACGATCTGCGAGGTCGAGCACCAGCAACTGCGCTACGTGCTGCGCAAGAACGAGTCCGAAGCCCTACGCATCCAGCGGCGTCTGGAGGACAAGCTGGAGAAACTGGGAGCCAGGATCCGGACACGCAATCAAAAGGTGCAGCAGCAACCTCTGTGCAAGCCGGAGGCGGGCTTGCACCCCAGCGACAAATGACCCGTCGCTGGGGACCCCGGGCTTGCACCCCAGCGACAAAGACCCGTCGCTGGGGACCCCGGGCTTGCAGCAACTCCAGCAGTGGGCACAATGGCACAAGCTGCAAGCACTGATCCAGCTGCGGCTGGAGGGCACCCAGGTGGTGCTGGAGCGCCAGCAGCAGGCCATCGCCAGGCATCTGGAGTTGGCCGGTTGCTATGTGATCACCACCGATGTTGCCGGCACCGAGATGGGTTCCCAGCAGGTGCATGACAGCTATATGGCGCTCCAGCGGGTAGAACGGGATTTTCGCTCCATCAAGACCGGCGCACTGGAAGTACGGCCTATCTTCGTCGAGAAGGCCAGCAGGACAAGAGGCCATGTCTTCTGCTGCATGTTGGCGCTGAAGCTGCTGCGGGAGATCGAGCAACGGCTGCGCACCGCCTTCGGAACTACAGGGGATGATCCCTATGCCGTCACTGTTGCCGACGCACTGGCGGCACTCAGCCGGCTGTGCCTGTTGAATTACCCTGCAGGCAAGAGCGGACAAGTGGTCACAAAGCTTCCCCACCCCAATGACACACAAAAGAAGATTCTGCACGCCCTGAAAGTCAGCCTACCCAGAATGTAGGCAGGCACTTTGCAACCTGCTGGTCGGAACAATTATTTACTCATCAACGACTTATACCCATATCCGCGCACGTTTTGAAAAGGAAGGTCCGTCCGA
>JBEKZJ010000326.1:0-5796 GCA_049509995.1 Occallatibacter sp.
CCTGCGCCTGAGAGCTCTGATCAAGATGGACGCCGGTGACCTCGACGCTGCGCTGGGCGACATCAAGGAAGCGCTGTCAATCAATGCCCATGATCGCGATGATTTGCAGCTCAATGGAGATATCCTGATGAAACTCGGCCGCACCGAGGATGCGATTGCGGTTTATAAGCAAATTCTCACGACAGATTCGGTCAACCGGTATGCGCTTACCTCCCTCGGGTATGCCGCGCGCGCAGCGGGGCGCGACCAGGATGCGGAAAGGTATTTCTTGCGCCTGGCACAAGCGGATCCTTCGTCGTACGTACCGTATCTTGCACTTGGGGATCTCTACACCGCTCGTCGCGAGTTCACAAAAGCTGAAGACTCTTACAGCAAGGGGTATGCACTGGCTCCGCGGAAAGCCCTGATTCTGGCGGGGGGGATGAATGCCGCAATTGAGGCGCATAACCTGAGTCTGGCTGGAACGTGGCTGAGTCGCGTCACAAACGAAATGGAAAAGGAGCCTCAAGTCCTTCGGGAAAAGGAGAGATACCTGAGCTTCAAGGGCGAATATCAGGAATCTGCTGAGGTCGGCCGGGAAGCAATAAAGGTGCTGCCCCGGGACAGGGATGTGGTTGTCTATCTTGGTTACGATCTGCTCCATCTCGCGAAGTACGATGATTTGCTTAAATTGACATCGGAGTATCTCAACATTTTCCCGAAAGAGCCTGACATTCCTTTGCTGGAAGGCTATGTGCACAAGCATCAAGGACTCAGCGAGCAGGCGCGGCAAGACTTCACTGAAACACTGGATCGGGATCCGGAGGTGGTCACGGCATACGTGAACCGAGGCTACATGCTGAACGACCTTCACCAGGCTCAGCCGGCCGCAGAGGACTTCGAATCAGCCCTCAAGAGAGAGCCAAACGACGGCGAGGCGCACCTGGGACTCGCCTATGCGAACCTTGACCTGCATAAACCGCAGGCAGCCCTGCGGCAAGCGGAACTGGCAGAACGGACGCTGGGCGATTCAAGGGATATTCACATGATTCGCGCCACCGCTTATGGGCGACAAAACATGCTGATCGAAGCCGCCAGTGAGTATAGGGCTGCCTTGAAGTTCACTCCCAACGATGGCGCGTTGCATCTCGGGCTTGGGAATACGTTGTTTGCAGAACGTCAGTACCACGATGCGATCGACGAGCTGCAAATAGCGGTGAAAGATTCCCCCGACAACGCAAATGTCTATGCATTGCTTGCTCGCTCCTATGCGAACCTGCAAGATCGAGATCAAACACTGCGATACGTGCAAGTGGCAGAGCAACATGCCCAACAAGCGCCAACTGCTGCAAACAATTTGGAATCAGGGCAAAGCGAAATCTACGTCTCCACGGGAGAGGCTTTGAGCACTCTCGGAGACCACGGGGCCGCAATGGAGCGCTTTCGGAAAGCGCTCGCAGCAACGGACAGCGATCGCGTAAGCGTACGTTTGGCGATCGCCCAGCTCATGGCACAGCAGGGCCATTCAGAGGATGCGGAAAGGCAGATTGCGTTGGCCCAGATGGAAGGTGAGACAGGGGAGACGGCGCCACCAAGCGGTAACGAGTTCATCGCGGCGGCGGACGTATTTCGGTCTATGCATGATTACGGACTATCGCAGGCGTACCTTCAACGCGCCAAGGCGGCAGGGGCGCCAGATGCAGAGGTGCGGATTGGATTGGCCAACAACTATCTCGCACTGGGAGACACAGCCAGGGCTCAGGCCGAGCTCTCGGCGGTCAGCGCTGTTGCAGATAGCGCGCCTGATTACCAGTATCTGCTGGCCGAGGCCAATGTCTTTCGCCAGCAACACCACAACGCCCAGGCGCTCACTGCCTTTGCGCAGGCTTCCAACGCTGAAGGCGAAGATCAAACGGCCGAACAGGCTCTGCTCCAGGCGGGAGCGGACGAAGGATTGAGAGTCACACCCATGCTGAGCTTGCTCTCCAACTTTGCGGTTGAACCTATCTTTGAAGATACGACGGTTTATGTTCTGGACTCGAAGCTGGATGCGGCGTTTCCAGTGCCGAGTTCCGACACCGCTCTTCTTCCACCACCGCGTTCCTCCGTTGAGACACAATGGACCAACGCATACCATCTGCATCTTCACCATCTTCCCACCACCAGCGGTTTCTTCCAGGTGCGCAACGCGCGCGGGCAAATATCGGTGCCCAGCACGAACTCAATTGTCAGCCGCGATACGACGGATTACACGTTTAACGTGGGGTTGAATCCGACGGTCAATATAGGCAGCAACGTGTTGACGTTCAATAGCGGCGTTCAGGCAACAGTCCGGCGTGATTCCGGGTCTCCGGTTGCAATGAACCAGAACCTCTTTCGTGTGTTTACGTATATGTCGACGAGTTCATTTTTCAATGTGGTTTCGGTTAGTGGGTATGTCATTCGGGAAGCAGGTCCTTTTACTGAAAGCAATCTGCATTCGCGGGTCCTTACCGGTGCCATTGACTTCCGCGTCGGGGCACCATGGGGTAAGACTGCTCTGGTCACGGGATGGGGAGCCAACGATCAGCAGTTCTCGCCGGTAAACTACAAAGATTATTTGACCTCTTCCTATCTGGGCATCGAGCGCCGGTTTGGTGAGCGATTAAATCTCAGAGTTGTGGCAGAGGACCTGCGGGCATGGCGGGTAGTGGGGACGAACTCGGGAATTGCGCAGAATCTGCGCCCGGCTGGAACCGTTGATTTCACTCCAAACCGTAAATGGGACCTGCAGGTTTCGACAGCCTACTCCAGCACCAGAAGCTTCCACGCTTACGACGCGATCCAAAATGGCTTTTCTATTTCGTATGCGAGGCCGTTCCGCCGCAAATTCAATGACGATTCCGGAGCAGTTGTCCTGCAGTATCCGATTCGATTTTCAGCAGGCATACAACAGGAGACGTTTTTCAACTTTTCGGGTGGTCAAAATCAACAGTTCAGACCTTATGTGCAAATCAGTCTGTTTTGAAGGCGGAATCCGATGAGAATTTGTTTAGTTGCGACGTTCCCTCCCAGCGGCCGCCAGTTGAACGAGTATGCCTTTTATATAGCGCGGGAGCTACAGCGCAATCCAGACGTCGAATTGATTATTCTCGCCGACGAATTGACTGACTATGAGTTCGCAACCGACGAGAACGGCAATACGCTCAAAGCTCATCAACAGTCAGAGTTGCCGGGGTTCAACGTTATCCGCTGCTGGAAGTTCAACAGCCTTGCAACTCCGGTGCGCCTGTTAAACACCATTCGGCATTTGAAGCCCGATGTCGTTTGGTACAACCTCGTCTTCTCGAGCTTTGCAACGCCTGGGAATCCGTTTGCCGCATTCGCCGGGCTCTCGGCGCCTGCTCTGACGAGAGCCGCTGGCTTTTTCACGCATATCACCTTGCACCACATCGTGGAGCATGTCGATTTTGCCGCCGCCGGAGTGCGGCGAGAAAAGCTAATTCGAATGGGTAGTGACCTGGCTACGAAAACTTTACTTAAGGCGCATTCAGTTTCTGTTCTGCTTCCCAACTACCGCCGCACCCTGATTACAAAGTATTCCGCTCAAAACGTGCTGTTGAGTACACATGGAACATTTGCATCCATTCCCAGCCCTCCGGATTTTACGAAACGCGGCAATCCGGATTTGCGCGTTCTGGCGATCGGACACTGGGGAACCTATAAACGGTTGGAGACGCTGATGGAGGCATTTCCGGCTGTCTTGAAAGAAGTTCGGAATGCCAGGCTGATCGTGGCCGGCGCCAATCATCATACGAAAGCGGGATATTGGGAATCGATACGCGCGGCACAGCCTACAGGCTTGCCAATCGAGTTCCGCGGATACGTTCCGGAAGAAGCCATTCCGGAGCTTTTTCGAACGACCTCGGTCCTTGTTTTGCCCTACGACTCTGCCACGGGATCGAGCGGCCCCGCCCATCAAGCGTGTGAGTACGCAGTTCCCATTGTGTGCGCGGACATCGCCGACCTTCGCGAAATGGCAGCGAATGAAGATATGGCTGCCAACTTCTACAAAATAGGCGATGCGGCCGATCTCGCTGAGCAACTCATTGTCATTCTGAAGTCTCCGGAGCTACAACTTCGCATGGCGGAGTGCAACTTTGCGGCGGGAGTCCGGATGACCATGGCCAGCGTTGTCCGGAACTATCTTCGCTGGTTCGAACTCAACAAGTGCAAGAAAGCGATACGCAATGCAGAAGTTTTTCCAGGGCCGCTGCGTCTCTGGCTTCGCGCTCTATGGGCCAGCGAGGCTTCACCTCACTGGAGTTTGCAAACGGCTTTGTTAGCTCAGCGGAGAAATGGCATGGATGACCGCCTCTGCAACGATCCGGCGGAAGACTATGCTCATGTCGACAGTGTGGCGGATCCCTTTGCCTGGAGCCAGTCGAAAGCCCCAAGTCATCTTTCGAATGGCGACGGGGATCAGCCGAATCCAATGCGCAGCATCAACCTATGAATTGAGGCCTCGAATTGCCACATCCGGAAGTTCTACGGTAGCTCCGATAGCTAAGGCCATGGCAGAGATTTACGGCAGAAACTGCATGAGTGGTCATCATTCGTCCACGTTCTGACGCAGCTCTGTACTGCGGGCCGTGCCGGACAACCTGCCGGGGTTTCGATTCATCTAAACAAGGACGTGTCGAAGCGGATGGGTTTTGCCCACTCGGGCCGGTTGCCGGAAGAAGCTAAAGGTCCGGTCCAAAACAGCCGCTTCGATCCTGCATTAGTCTCAACTGGCGCGAGAGACTATGGAGCCCGGTGACTATATGTACCTGTTTAGTTGTGGTCCATTTGTCTGCCGAGCTTTTCAGACTAGCGTGCTCCCCTTAAGGGGATAGAAAGGAAAACACCGTGACAAAGGCGCGCGTTCGCAGATCTCTTCCCCGGATTCTTTCCTTGATGATTGCAGGCTTTTTGCTGCCCCTGCTGTTCACCGGATGTGGGGGTATCTCCACTGGTACTTCTGCCGCGCCAACAGTGGGCATTACCGCCAGCCCCACTTCGATTGTTGCGGGCAGTTCGTCCACTTTGACCGTGACCGCGGCGAATGCCACTCAGGTGACGGTGGCCGGAAGCGATGGCACCTCATATACCCTGCAGGCGAGCGGCGGAACGCAGGCAGTCAAGCCAACTGCGACGACCACTTACACAGCGACCGCAACCGGGGCGGGTGGAAATGTCTCAGCGCCTGCGACCGTGACGGTGACAGCGATAACGAATCCAGTGCCGACCGTCACCATCGTCGCGAACCCCACTTCAATTGTCTCGGGGAACTCATCCACGTTGACCGTGGTTGCGACAAATGCCACTCAAGTGATAGTAACCGGAACCGATACCAGCACATATACGCTGCAGCCGAGCGGCGGAACGCAGGCAGTGAGCCCAACCGTGACCACTACTTACACAGCAGCCGCGACCGGCGCTGGAGGCAACGCCTCGGCGAGTGCGACCGTGACGGTGACAGCGATAACGAAACCAGTGCCGACCGTCACCATCGGCGCGAACCCCACTTCAATTGTCTCGGGGAACTCATCCACGTTGACCGTGGTTGCGACAAATGCCACTCAAGTGACGGTAACCGGAACCGATGGAAACACGTATACTCTGCAGGCGAGCGGTGGAACGCAGGCAGTGAGCCCGACCGCGACCACTACTTACACAGCAGCCGCGACCGGCGCTGGAGGCAACGCCTCGGCGAGTGCGACGGTGACGGTGACGGCAACAAGCGGCGTTCAATCCATCGACCACGTCATCTTCATGCTGCAAGAGAACCATACG
>JBEKZJ010000327.1:0-3384 GCA_049509995.1 Occallatibacter sp.
CGTCAATAGGCTTCAGGATGTTCGGTTTCCGTCCTTCCTGCTATTCAAGCTACGGGGCTTGGACTTTTACCCCGGTGGGACTTGCTCCCACTGATCATGCCAGCCTTCGCTGGACGCACACTGTTCAGAACAAATTCGGGCGCTGGAAGAGCCGGTTCATGCGCCTACAGGGCCGACAAATGTCGTGCCGCAACCCAAAGCGAACGAAGAACAGCTCGCGACCGAAAGGGCGCGCATAGACAAGGAGGAACGAAAGCACAAAGCTGCGGCCGAAAAGGCTCGCTTGGAGCAGGAAAAACGTGATCGGCTCGCTACAGCGGAACAGCAGAGGCTTGAGCAAGAGGAAAAGCAGGCGGCAGAGCGGGCGCGACTCGAGCGGGAGCGTGAGATGGCTGCAGAACAGGCGCGGCAAAAACTACAACGCCAACGTGCGGCTGAGCAGAGCCGCTTGGAGGAAGACCGTAAACGCGAAGCCAAGCAGGCACACCTGGAAGAGGAACACAAGCAAGCTGCCGAGCAGGCGCGAATGGAGCGGGAGCGGCAACGTGCGGCAGAGCAAGCGCGTCTTGAAGATGAGCGTCGAAAGGCAGCAGAGCAGGCGCACCTGGACGAGGAACGCCAGCAAGTTGCTGAACAGACGGGACTGGAGGAACAGAAAGCTCCGCCTGATCTCCTTTGGGGCCGCTTCCGTCGTCCATCAATCCGCGCCTCGATCATCGGAGCAGGAGCGCTGACCCTGATCATTGCTATCGGTTTATTGCTCGTTTCTTCCCACTCGGGGGCTCCTCATTGGACTGCACTCGACAGCGGCACGACAAGCCCTCTTCTTTCGATCTTCGGAACCAGCGACGGCGAGCGGCTGTGGACTGTCAGCGAATCTGGCGTGATTCGGGAGTCGGATGACGGCGGCGAACACTGGAGTCAGACCAATAACGGCACTCAGATACAGCATGGTTCGATCTTCGGGACCAGCGACGGCAAGCGGTTGTGGACCGTCGGCGACTACAAGATTCTTAAGTCGGGCGACGGGGGTAAACACTGGAATGCTTTTGAAGTCGGAACCAAAAACAGAATCAATTCGATCTTCGGAACTAACGACGGCGAGCGGCTGTGGGTTGTGGGGGAACAGGGCACGATTCTGCAGTCGGATGACGGCGGCAAACATTGGAGCCCCCGAGATAGCGGTGCTCAGAACTGGCTTAATTCGATCATTGGGACCAGCGACGGCAAGCAGTTGCGGGTAGTCGGCTGGGAGGGCATGATTCTGGAGTCGGACGACAGCGGCGAACACTGGAGTCCCCGCAACAGCGGCACTAAGAACTATCTAAATTCGATCTTCGGAACCAGTGACAGGAAGCGGCTCTGGGTTGTCGGCGACTACGGCACGATTCTAGAGTCGGACGACAGCGGAGAACACTGGAGTGCGCTCAACAGCGGCACGACTGAAAACCTTCTTTCTATCTTCGGGACCAGTGATGGCAAGCGGCTTTGGGCCGTCGGCAACGGGGGCACACTCATTGAAGGACCAGTTAATTAGCTGGTCCCCCAACTAGGCGCAATTTCCCCTAAACAATTGATCATAAATAGCTAACGAGTGCCGGGAGGGGGGCACACCGTCGATCTCCGGGGAATCGCCATCTCTACTATTGTGTGTTTTCGGCAAGCCTGCGTTGTCCAGGATACCGGTTTAATTCCTGGGGGCTTTGCCGCGACGACGAGCGGGTATGAGCATCTGGTTGACGCTGTCGATCGAGAAGGCTAGCGGATCGAAGTCATAGCCGAGCCAGTCTCTCAGTTCCTGGTGCTGTTCGTGGTTGGGGTCAGCGATGGCCTCAACGAGATCGTAAAATCCCGGGATGCCTCCACAGTCTTCCGGCGGACACGCGAGTTGACCATCCGTGCAGACCGGATACTTCGTATTCGGATCAACGGGAAGCTGTTTCTCCAAGACGATGGCGTGCTCCCAGCTATCTCCAAGGTCATAGGTGTAGATGAACTTGGGGCCAGTTTTCCGCAGTACATCGGAAAGACGCACTGCGCGCTCGTTTTCGACCGGCTCTATCCCCATGCTCCGGTATTCGGGGTCTGGCTTTCCGAAGTATCGTCGGCCGGCGCGGAATTCGTGCATGTGGCCGCCCTGCCACCCCATTGCGGTTTGCACTACATCGTGCAACTGCGCCAGCGTCAGAACCGAGGGAACCAGCAGACGACGCCAGATGGGAGGGTTGGTGCCGAGCAGAGTGACCTTGATCTGATAGATGTCCTGCGGACTCGCGATCTTCTTCGTTGCCATGTCAGCCCTCTTCCGATGTTAGGACACCCCCGCGGGCAGCTTCGGAACATTGCGCGACAGCGCATCGCACATCTGGATCGGGCTCGGCAGTTCCGCACTCCGCTTTTTCAACACCTCGGCGAGATTCTCGCCGGCATGCCGGCCTCCAGTGAAGTAAAGCGCGATCTTCCGGCCCTGATCGACAGACACGATGCCGCTGGTGAACACACCCGTGCGTTCATCGGACGGATCGCGATTCAGCATCAGCACGCGCATGCCGGTATCGTCGTTATGGACCACCGTGCCCTGTGCCGACTGCCGGATCAACTCATCCCGCGCCGGTTTGATCATCTGCGCAGCTTCCTCGACGATCTCCCACTGCGTGGCCGCCGGTAACTGAATCCCCCAACTGTGTCTCCAGTTGTTCGAGCCGATAGACGGGAGTTCCGCTGCCGTACTTGAGCTGTGCGATCATCGCCGCCGCCGTTTCATCGTACTTCTTCGGTCCCACTCCCTCCGGCTCCTGTGCCGTGAACACCTGCCCGCAGGCGCCCTCACCCCAGCGACGAAGACCTGTCGCTGGGGACCCCGATCCGCAGCGCAACCGTTCGAGTGAGTAGACTGTTGCCGCCAGCACCGGGGTCCCCAGCGATGCCCCGACCCTGAAGGGTACCCCGGCACCCACTTCGTCGCTGAGGTGGAGCGGCGCCTGTCCGATGATCCGCACCAGCACCTTCGGCTCCTTCTGCCCCTACACGTTGCCCCTTCTGCACTCTGGGCAGCGGTCCCCATGGCTCAGCTTCTGGTGCTTGATATCTACCTTCTGCGCACCGCCGAACGCCTCTGCTCCATTGCGGCCGTGTCCGGGTGGCGGCAAGGCATGCAACGTCTCTTTCAGTTTGTCGTGATCCGCCTCGCTCAACGGCGCTTGTAGCGCGCTGTCCAGAACCTGGTCCAGCTCTACCAAGTTCACGTCGATGCGGCGCCTGATCTTCTTCATGCCACGCCCCCCAGCAGTTCGCGAAAACGCTTCGTCAACGGTAACGCGAGAACCTCCTTGATCGACCGGTTCGGAACATAGCTGTTGGATTGCTTGCCGCGTCCCGTCGTCC
>JBEKZJ010000328.1:0-5865 GCA_049509995.1 Occallatibacter sp.
GGTGCGCGATCTGTGGGGAATGAGTTTGAGGGGGGCTTCGTGGTCTCCCACCCTTTCGCCAGAAAGAAGGCGAAAGGATGGGGCACGGGGCTTTTGTGGGGGGATTGCCTGTTAAAAGACAAAAGTCCGTTGCGCGATCTGCGGGGAATTAATTTGAGGGGGCTTTATGGTCTCCCACCCTTTCGCCAGAAAGAAGGCGAAAGGATGGGGCACGGGGCTTTTGTGGGGGGGATTGCCTCTTAAAAGACAAAAGTCCGTTGCGCGATCTGTGGGGATCGCTCTGCTCCTTGAGAAAACTCCGCTCCTCAAGAAAACTCCGCTCCTCGAGAAAACTCCGCTCCTCGAGAAAACTCCGCTCCTCAAGAGAACTCCGCTCCTCAAGTTGAGGCTCTTCTTACCGATAAAGGGCTTGAGAGCTGGCTGTGCCGGGGCCGCGTGTCTTGGCGCGATTTTTTTGGCTCGAACTCTGGCCGGGCGGATGAGTGGACGCGATGGATGAACTGACGAGAGAGTTCCTGATCGAGAGCCAGGAAGGGCTGGACCGGATGGAGCGGTGCCTGACCGAACTGGAGGAGCGGCCGCAGGACGGGGCCCTGATCGGAGATATTTTCCGATCGGTGCACACGATCAAGGGAACGACGGGGTTTCTTGGCTTCAAGCGGCTGGAGAAGCTGGCGCACGCGGGCGAGAACCTGCTGGGATTGCTGCGCGAGGGCAAGGTGACCGCGGATGGTCCGACGACGACCGGGCTGCTGCAACTGCTGGACGGATTGCGTTCGATTCTGAAGACGATCGAGGCGGAGGGCACAGAGGGCGACGGCGAGGATACGGTGCTGATCGGGCGGCTGGAAGAGTTGCAGACCCCGGCGCATGCGCAGGCCAGGCACGCTCATGCGCGGGCCGGCGCACCGGCGGCGGGAGCGGTTGCCGGCACGCCCGCAGAGGCCCATCCGGCCGCACCGGCACACGCGCCCACCCACGAAACGGGCGGGCCGGCTGCAATTGCCGCGCCATCCCCCGCGGCATTTCCCGCAGAGGGGTCCGCACAGAGCCCGGGCGCGCCACCAGCGCCGGAGGCCGCGGAGGCTGCTCGGGAGCCGGCTCTGCCGACTCCCAAAGCGGCCGGGGAAAAAGCGCCCGGCGAGGCGGACGGCGATGTGGGCAAGGCGCGCGCGCAGGGCGCGGGAACGGCGGCCGAAAGCACGCTGCGCGTGGACGTGACGCTGCTGAACCGGATGATGAACCTGGTGGGCGAGCTGGTGCTGACGCGCAACCAGGTGCTGCAGGCGACGGCGTCCGATCCCAACATGACGCTGCTGTCGCGGCGGCTGGACATGGTGACGGCGGATCTGCGCGAGAGCGTGATGAAGGCGCGGATGCAGCCGGTCTCGCATGTTTTTTCGAAGATGCCGCGGATTGTGCGCGATCTTTCGCAGTCGCTGGGGCGGAGGGTGCGGTTGCAGATGGAGGGCCAGGAGACGGAGCTGGACAAGAGCCTGCTGGAGGCCATCAAGGATCCGCTGACGCACGCGGTGCGGAACTCGCTGGATCACGGCATTGAGCCGCCGGAGACGCGGCTGGCGGCGGGCAAAGACGCGGAGGGATTGCTGAAGCTGCGGGCGGTGCAGGAAGGCAGCCACGTGGTGATCGAGGTCTCCGACGACGGGGCCGGAATTGCTGTCGAAAAGATTCGGCAGAAGGCGATCGAGCGGGGGCTGATTACGCCGGAGCGGGCCGCGCACCTGGGGGAGCGCGAGCTGCTGCAACTGATCTTTCTGCCCGGCTTCTCGACCGCCGCGGCGGTGACCAACGTGAGCGGGCGGGGAGTGGGGATGGATGTGGTCCGCACCAACGTGGAAAAGATCGGCGGGAAAGTGGAGATCGACTCGCGGCCCGGCAAGGGGACCACGCTGCGGCTGCGGATTCCGCTGACGCTGGCGATTATTCCGGCGCTGATTGTGCACAGCGTGAGGCAGAGTTTCGCGCTGCCCCAGGGAGCGTTGTCGGAGCTGGTGCACATACCTCCGGAGCAGGCGGCCACGGCGATCGAGTGGATGGAAGGCGCGCCGCTATACCGGCTGCGCGGCAAGCTGCTGCCGCTGGTGTTTCTGGACCGGCTGCTGATGCCTGGAGAAGAGCACAAGATGGCGACGGAGCGGGACAATTTCATCGCCGTTCTGGACGCCGACGGGCGGCGCTTCGGGCTGGTGGTGGACGGGCTGGCCGATCCGGAGGAAATTGTGGTGAAGCCGCTGAGCGCGGTGCTGAAGACGATCGGCTTGTATTCGGGGGCGACGGTGCTGGGCAACGCGGACCTGGCGCTGATTCTGGACCCAGGGTCGATCGCCCTGAAGGCCGGCGTGACCATGAGCGCGGAAGACGAGGCGGCGCGGGCGGGCGAAGAGGAGATCGATGCGGAAGCCGGCAAGAGCCTGGAGTACCTGCTGGTGGAGGTGGCCGAGCGGCAGGCGGCGGTGCCGCTGACGGACGTGCTGCGGATCGAACAACTGAAGGTTTCGCGGATCGAGTACATCGGCTACCGGCCGGTGCTGAACTTCGAGGGGCAACTGCTGCCGGTGGAGGATTCGGGCGGAGTGCTGGGGGCGGTGCAGGGCAATCCCGAGGCGCAGATCATCGTGGTGGTGTGCCGGGAGGGCAATCGTCATGTGGGCATAGCGGTTTCGCACGTTCTGGATGTGGCGGCGGGCGGGGACCTGTTTGAGGCGGGCACGAGCAAGCAGACGGGCGGCGTGACGCTGCTGAAGAATCGGGTGACGGGAGTGGTTGACCTGGGCGGCGTGGCGCCGCTGCCGGTTCAAGAGAGCGCGCCCGGCGAATGGAGCCAGATGACGGAGGCAGCGAGATGAGCAGCGCGGGGACGGCCCTGAATCGCAAGGAAAAGGCGGCGGCGACGCTGATGGAGATGTGCTCAGTGCGCGTGGGTCAGGGATTGTTCGGGGTGCCGATCACGCACATTCTGGAGATCGTGGGGTCAGCGCGTCCGCAGCCGGTTCCGCTGGCTCCGAGCTTCGTGGGCGGGCTGGTTCACTACCGCGGCGACGTGCTGACGACGGTGAGCATGCGCCATTTGCTGGGTTTGCCGCCCAGGGACGGGTCGCAGGACATTTTGGTTCTGGAGAGCTCGGGGGGATGCTTCGGGCTGCTTGTGGATTCGGTGGGGGAGGTGTTGACGGTGTCGTCTGCCGACCACGAGCCCAACCCGTCGATTCTGGACGAGCGCCGGAGGGCGTTGTTTGCCGGCGCGTACAAGCTGAAGGACAGCCTGCTGGTGATGCTGGACCCGGAGCGGTTGGACCCGATGCGGCTGGGTGGGGCGCGGGCGGCCTGAGGCGAGCAAGGCTCAGTCCAATGGTGCCTGGAGGTGATCATGCGAGCACTGATTGTCGATGACTCCCGCTTTGTGAGGGGCTTTTTGCGCGGACTGCTGGAGGAGCGGGGCATCGCGTGCGAGGAGGCCGCCGACGGCCAGGCCGGACTGGATCAGTTGCATGCCGGTGTGCCCTTCGATCTTGCGCTGGTGGACTGGAATATGCCGGTGATGAACGGGCTGGAGATGCTCAAGCAACTGCGGGCGGATGGATTCGGCGCGATGAAGGTGATGATGGTGACCACCGAGGCGGAGAACGACTTCATTTTGCGCGCGCTGGATGCCGGCGCAGACGAATACCTGATGAAGCCCTTCGACGACGAAGCGCTGGGCGAAAAGCTGGCCATGCTCGGTCTGGTGGAGGCCTGAGGGATGGCGGCCGGTCGCCGAACCCGGATCCTGATCGTGGACGACTCGGCAGTGATGCGGAGCTTGCTGCGTTCGGTGGTGTGCGCCGATGCGGGTCTGGAAGTGGCTGGAACCGCGGCCGACGGCGCATCGGCATTGAGCAGCATCGCCATCCTTCGTCCGGACCTGATTCTGCTGGATGTGGAGATGCCGGTGATGGATGGATTGGTGACCCTGCGGGAGTTGCGGCGGCAGGGACACAAGATGCCGGTGATCATGTGCAGTTCGCTGACCCAGCGGGGCGCCAAGGTGACGCTGGAGGCGCTGGCCGGCGGCGCTTCAGACTATGTGGCCAAGCCGGCGGGGCAAGCGAGCCGCGAGGCGGCGACGCGTGCGCTGGGGCAGGAATTGGTTCCCAAGATTCATGCGCTGACCAGTCAGGAACAGGGGCAGGCACAGGGGCAGTATCAGGGGCCATCGCACGGGCAATTGCCAGGGCGGGGGCAACCGGTTTATCCAGGCGCGGCGCGACTGCCGCTGATATTGCCCATGGGGCCGGGGCCGAAGGCGCAGGCGATTTCGTCGATTCCGGTGGTGCTGGCGATCGGCGTCTCCACGGGAGGGCCGGCGGCGCTGGACATTCTTCTTCCCGCGCTGAGGGGGAATTTTCCGCTGCCGGTGTTGATTGTGCAGCATATGCCGGAGCTGTTTACCAGGCTGTTTGCGGAGCGGCTGGACGGGCGGTGCAAGTTGCGCGTGCGCGAGGCCGCGGAAGGCGATCAAGTGCGCGCGGGAACGATTTATATTGCGCGCGGGAACTGGCACATGGAGGTGCAGGCGGCGTCGCGGGCCGGCTCGCCGGCCACGCTGCACCTGAACCAGGGCCCGCTGGAGAATCACTGCCGTCCGGCCGTGGATGTGTTGTTTCGCTCGGTGGCCGCTGCCTATGGCGCGGGCGTGCTGGCGGTGGTGCTGACCGGCATGGGTTCGGACGGATTGATGGGCTGCCGCATGATTCGCGACCACGGCGGCGCCGTGCTTGCCCAGGACCAGGCAAGCAGCACGGTGTGGGGAATGCCGGGCGCGGTGAGCAATGCCGGACTGGCGCACAAGGTGCTCGCCCTCGACGACCTAGCCCCCGAAATCCTCCGGCTTGCCGGCCGGACGCACAGCGAAGCCCGCGAGCTTCGGGAATCGGCGGTCTAGTGATACAAACATCCTCGAGCGCCGATTACGGCTATCTTCGCCAACTGGTTTTCGGGCTGTCGCAGAACGTGCTTGACCCCTCGCGCGACTATCTGTTCGAGACCCGGCTCTCGAAGTTGCTGCGCAACCAGGGCATGACTCACCTGGAAGAGCTTGTGCAGCACCTGAAGCTGAGGAAGAATGCGGTGCTGGAACGGTCCATCGCCGAGGCCATGACGATCAACGAAACCAGTTTCTTTCGCGATAGCCGTCCATTCGAGCTGCTGCGCGCCGAACTGCTGCCGAAGTTGATTGAAGCGCGGCGGCACATGCGCGGCCTGCGGTTCTGGAGCGCAGCCTGCTCCACGGGCCAGGAGGCATACAGCGTGGGCATGCTGATGCTGGAGCATTTTCCCATGCTGACGGGCTGGAACCTGCGCATCGAGGGCACCGACATCTGCGCCGAGGTGGTGGGGCGCGCGCAGGCCGGCTGCTACCAGCGCATCGAGATGAACCGCGGCCTGCCGGCGCGGTTCGTGGTGCGCTACTTCGATCACCGGGGCGAGGAATGGGTGGTGAAGCAGGAGGTGAAGAAGATGTGCAACTTCCGCCAGGCCAACCTGTGCGGGCCGCACCTGCCTTTCTGCCGCGCCGACGACCGGTTCGACGTGATCTTTCTGCGCAACGTGATGCTCTACTTTTCGCAGGAGACGCGGCGCACGCTGCTGGCCGGGATTCACCGGCTGCTGGCGCCGGACGGGATTCTTTTTCTTGGATCGAGCGAGCAACCGGCCGATCCGTCGATCTGGATCTCGGTGCTGGCCGGGGGCACGTGCTACTTTAGGCCGAGACAGCCGAGTTAGAAAAGCAGGGAACAGGGAATAGGGAACAGGGAACAGGGAACAGGGAACAGGGAACAGGGAACAGGGAACAGGGAACAGGGA
>JBEKZJ010000033.1:0-35999 GCA_049509995.1 Occallatibacter sp.
GACACCACGCCTGGGATGGTTACCGTTTCTTGACCGCAACCGGCCACAAGGGCGACCAGCAGAGTCGCCAGGAAGCACGTGAAAACAGTCCTGTATTTGCTCATTTGTAACCTCTCGTCCGACCGTGGTGGCACGATGTCCAACGCTCGTCATTTTGTCGGCACGCGCGAGTGCCGACACCATTTAACTGTGCCAAAATAACAAGCTGGAAATTAAGAGGTCTGTATAAAATTGCTCATCTTCGCCAGGGAAAAGCACAGCTTCTTCCTATTCCTGGAGCAAACTTGCAAATCTCTTTATATGTACAGGTTGAGAATCGTAGGAAGGCCAATCGCCGCTGTCCAAGCTGGAGCGGAATAAGAAAGGAATGCCTGGCGCGGAGTCATCGCGGTGCAGGCAAATGGACGTGAATTCGAGAACCACTCTCACAGAATTGAGAGCCGGCGCGGCGGATTCCCAGCCGCAGAGTTCAGGGAATTACCAACACTTCCATGAACGCGCGCCACTACTCTTTCAGCGTCACCGTAATCTTCCGCGCATCCCCGCCTGCCGAGCTGATGGCAATCTCCCCCGTCGCCTTCTTGCGGATGCTCTTGAACTTTTCGCCCCACTCCACCAGCACCAGCGCGTCCGGCGTCAGCAGCTCGTCCAGCCCCAGCGTCTCCAGTTGCCGCTCACCTTCCAGGCGATACACATCCAGGTGAAACAGCTTCACCGGTTTGCCGTCCCGCGCCCCGTCGTACTCGTGCACCAGCGTGAACGTCGGGCTGGTCACCTCGTCGGCCTCGGCCGCATCCAGAGCCTGCGCAATCCCTTTCACCAGCGTCGTTTTCCCGGTGCCCAGGTCCCCGCGCAGAATCAGCAGTTGCGGCGGCACAAGCAATCCCGCCAGCTTGCGGCCCACCTCGATCGTGTCCGCGCCGCTCTGGGTGGTGAACTCGTGAATCCGGCCTGCTGCGGGAGGGGCAACGTTGGTCATTGGGTAGCCTCGTTGGAGCCCGTGCCCGGTCTTGACTCCACCGGCAGCCCCTGCAACCAAACATACCCGTTCTGCCCGCGCGAATCAAAGCGAAAAGCCCGAGAAAGTTGTTGAAGGCTGTCCGTGGCCAGCAAAGTGTGCTCGTCGTGGGTACCCTCTGGGTACCGCACCGCCAGGTCCGCGGCCAGCCCGTGCAGGTATACCGCCGCCTCCACAGCAAGCGCCGCCTCGCCCGGATACTGCGCTAGCAACCCCGCCACCAGCCCCGTTAGCAGATCGCCGCTTCCGCCCTTGGCCATCCCCGGATTCCCGGTCGTATTCACCGCGACCCGTCCATCCGGATGCGCAATCAGCGTCCGCGCCCCCTTCAGCACCAGCGTCACGCCGAACCGCTCGGCAAACCCCCGCGCCACCCCCAGCCGGTTGGCCTGCACCTCGGCCACCGAAATCCCAGCCAGCCGCGCCATCTCCCCCGGGTGCGGCGTCAGCACCACCATCCGCCCCTTCGCCAGTTTGGCCAGCAGCACCGGTTTCGCCGCCAGAATGTTCAAGGCATCCGCATCGATCACCGCCGGAATCCGGGTCGCCGCAAGCAGCCCGGCGGTGAACTTCACCGTCTCCGGCCCCTGTCCCAACCCCGGCCCGATCGCCAGCACCGTCTTGCCAGCCATCAGCCCTGCCAACTCCTCCGGAGCCAGGTTCTCCGCCGCAATGCGCCCCGCGGGGCTTGCCGTGAGTGGCCAGGTCATCAGCTCCGGCGCCACCGCGGCCACCAGCGCCAGCACCGGAGCCGGAACCGCCGCCGTCACCAGTCCCGCCCCGGCCCGCAACGCCGCCAGTGCCGCCATCGAAGGCGCGCCCGACTTCCCTACCGATCCGCCCACCACCAGCACATGCCCGAAGTTGCCCTTGTTGGCCCCCGCCGCCCGCGGCGTCTGCGCCAGCTCCATGGCCGATCCCGCCCAATCCAATCTCGACTCCGAAACAATCGCACCCTCCGGCGATCCGATCGGCGCCACCACCACCGGCTGGTCCCACCGCCGGGTCAACTGCCCAAACACGTGGGCCGGCTTCGGCGCCGTAAAGGTAATCACCGCATCTGCCGGAAACACCGGGCCCTCCACTGTAGTCCCGGTCTCGTCCGCCGCCCAGCCCGAAGGCAAATCCACCGCCAGCACCGGCGCCCGGCTCGCCTTCAACCACTTCAGCGCCGCCAGCGCCAACCCCTTCAGCGGCGGCTTGAACCCCGTGCCCACCACCGCATCCACAATCAAATCGGCCTTCAGAGCCTCGTTGTGCCCAGCCAGATGCTCCGCTGTCTCCACCACATGCACTGTTCCCGGCGCCGCGCTCGCCAGCAGTTCGCCCCAGGCCGTGCCAGCGTCGCCCGCAAACCCTTCCGGCGCGCCCAGCAGCAGCGTCGTCACTTCGAGCCCCGCACCAGCGAGCAGCCGCGCCGCCATCATCCCGTCGCCGCCGTTGTTGCCCCGGCCGCACAGCACCGTCACCCGTCGCGCCCGCCCGAACCGCTCCCGCGCAAACCCGGCCACAGCCGCCGCCGCCGCCCGCATCAAGTCGACAGACGCCACCCCGAACCGCTCCGTCGTCGCCCGGTCGCAAGCCTGCATCTCGGCAGCAGAAAGTACGTGCATGGCATCCATGGTAGTGCATGAAGGACAAAAGCGCAGGGAACAGGGAATAGGGAACAGAGAACAGAAAAGACCGGTCTGCACGAACCCGTTTGCGCCGATGGAGAAATGTTGCTAGACCACAACAGCACGCATCCCTGCGTAATCCGCTAACTTGCTAACTCGCTAACCCCGCGAAGCGGGGCTAACTCGCCGGCTTTGTCTACAACCGGGGAAGCGGCCTCCCCGCATCCGCGCCGGCCCCTGTTTCTATTCCCTATTCCCTATTCCCTACTCCTTGCTCCCTATTCCCTATTCCCTCGCCTTCACTTCAACATCAGCACCAAAAACCACGCATTCAACCCCGCGATCAACGCCGCCACAAACCACGAGAGCCCTTGCAGCCAGCGCCCGTTCACAAACTCGCCCATCTTTTTGCGGCTGCCCGTGAACATCACCAGCGGGATCACGGCAAAGCTCAACTGCAGCGACAGAATCACCTGGCTCAGCAGCAGCAGCTTCTCCGTGCCCCGCTCGCCGGTGATCGCCACCACGATGATGGTTGGAATAATCGCCAGCGTCCGCGTAATCATCCGCCGCAGCCACGGCGACAGCCTGAGGTGGATGAATCCCTCCATCACCACCTGCCCGGCCAGCGTGCCGGTGATCGACGAGTTCTGCCCGCTCGCCAGCAGCGCAATCGCAAACAGCGTGCTCGCCCAGGCCGCGCCCACCAGCGGGCTCAGCAGCTTGTAAGCGTCCTGAATGGCCGCAACCTCAAAGTGCCCGCTGCGATTGAATACCGCCGCCGCCACCACCACAATGGCCGCGTTTACAAACAATGCCAGGGTCAGCGCCAGCGCCGAATCCACGTTGGCCATGAAGATGGCCTCGCGCTTGCCCTCCGGCGTCCGCTTGTAATTCCGGCTCTGCACGATCGACGAGTGCAGGTAAAGGTTGTGCGGCATCACCGTCGCCCCCAGCATCCCGATGGCGATGTACAGCATGTTCGGGTTGGTCATGATCGAAGGCGAAGGAATCAGCAGGTTCTTGAATGCCGGCCAATACTCCGGCTTGGACAGAACCAGTTGCACGCCAAACATCGCGATGATGGTCCCGATCAGCGTAATCACCAGCGCTTCCACCCAGCGGAAACCCCAGCGCTGAAGGAGCAGAATCAGCAGCACGTCCAGCCCGGTGATCAGCACTCCGTAAAACAGCGGAATGTGAAACAGCAGATTCAGCGCAATCGCCGACCCGATCACCTCCGCCAGGTCGCACGCCGCAATGGCGATCTCCGCGCCCACCCACAGCGCAAAGCTCGCCCCGCGCCCATAGCTTTCGCGGCAAAGCTGCGCCAGGTCCCGTTCCGTGGCCACGCCCAGCTTCAGGCTCAAGCTCTGCAGCAGGATCGCCGTCAGGTTCGAGATCATGATCACCGACAGCAGCGTGTAGCCGAACTGGGAGCCGCCGGCAATGTCGGTAGCCCAGTTGCCGGGGTCCATGTACCCCACCGAGATCAGGAATCCCGGCCCCAGAAACCCCACCAGCCGCCGCCAATAGATCGGCGAGCGCGAAATCCGCACGCTGGCGTGCACCTCCGGCAGGGAGGGCTCGACGAGCTCGGCAAGGATTTTGAATCCGGTGGCCATGGGTGCTGGTGAAGAGCCCGAAGAGCTCCTCAACCCAAGTATGCCACACCTTGTTAAGTACAGTTAATAAATTTTCTTATGTTAAATTATCGTGAAAACTCCGGCCGCAGCCATACCGCCTCCGCCGCCGGCCTTCCCAGAATCGAATTCCCCGTATTTAACTCAATCGAAACGGTTTGGTCGTAGTTCTGGCTCACCACCCGCAGGCTCTGTCCCGGCCCAATCCCCGCCCGGTGAAGAAAAAGCAGCAGCTTGGGGTCGCGCTCGTGCAGGCTGGTCACCGTGTACCGCCGCCCCTCCACCCCCTCTGAAAGCGGCGTCTCGCCCCGCTGCTTGCGCTCCGCCGGGCTCACCGGCAGCACCGCATTCCCGTGCGGACACGCCCCGCCCTCGCCCAGCTTTTCCCTCAGCTTGGTCTCGAACGCCAGCGAAACCGCGTGCTCCAGCCGTTCCGCCTCTTCGTGAATCTCGTGCCACTCCATCCCGAAGATCTCGCTCAGCATGCGCTCGATCAGGTGGTGCCGCAGCGCAGTGCGGTACGCGGTCTCGCGTCCCGCCGCCGTCAGCCGCACAATCCCGTCCACGCCCACCTCCACGCAACCGTCCCGCTTCAGCCGTTTCAGCGCCATCGTCACCGCCGGCGCCGACACCTCAAGCCAATGCGCCAGCAGCGCCGGAATCACCTCCCGCCCCTCGGCCTCAGCCTCCAGGATGGCCTTCAAATAATTCTCTTTCGAAACGTGAATCGAGTCTTTCATCGCGGCACTCTATCCACTCTAAATCCCTGGCGGCATTTTAGCCCCTGATCCCATCCCCTGCCTCCTGACTGGAAGCGGGCAACCCAGCCGCCAAAGCGGTGCACAGCCGAAAACCCGCGATTCCCGATGCAGCGCCCCGGTGCTTTCAACTACCGTGAGCCCGGTGGGCCTGCAGGACGGAGGATAATCGACGCATGGCTTCTGAACTTCCAAACCAGCACCACCAGCACCGAGGCCGCGGGCCGGCGCAGTTCTCAGCCGCCTTCCCGCTGCTACTGGCCTTGATCTTCGCCGCGCAAACCTTCGCCCAGCAGCCAGCAAGCGCTCCAGCCACGGGCGCCCCCTGGCAGCCCCAACTCCACTTCTACGCCCCACCCAACTGGATCAACGACCCCAACGGCCCCATCCTGCTCAACGGCCAGTACCACGTCTTCTTCCAGTTCAACCCCTTCGGCGACCAGTGGGGCCACATGAGCTGGGGCCACGCGGTCTCGCCCGACCTCGCCCACTGGAAGCAGCTCCCCCTCGCCCTGCCTGAAGAGAACGGCGTCATGATCTTCAGCGGCTCCACTGTCGAGGACCGCGACAACTCGAGCGGCCTCTGCGGCGATCCCGGCAAGCCAACCCCAGGCTGCCTCGTCGCCATCTATACCGGCGCGTCGTTTGCCGACAAAGCCAAGGACCCGCAGTCAAAAGACCTCCAAACCCAGAACCTCGCCATCAGCCGCGACGCCGGCGCCACCTGGACGAAATACGCCTTTAATCCCGTCCTCGATCTCGGCCTCAAGGACTTCCGCGACCCCAAGGTCTTCTGGCACGCGCCCAGCCAAAGCTGGGTCATGGTCGTGGCGCTGCCCGACCAGCACAAAGTGCGCTTCTACCGCTCGAAGAACCTCCGCCAATGGGACCTGGCCGGCGAGTTCGGCCCCGCGGGCGCGGTAGGCGGCGTCTGGGAGTGCCCCGACCTGATGGAGCTCACCGTTCGCGACGCCAAAGGGAGCCGCGTCTCCAGCCGCTGGGTCCTTAGCGTCAATCTCAATCCCGGCGGACCCGCGGGAGGCTCCGCAGATCAGTACTTCGTCGGACAGTTCGACGGCTCTCGCTTTGTCGAGGACCACCCCGGCTCCGGACCCCACTGGGCCGACCGGGGCAAGGACTTCTACGCCTCCACATCCTTCTCGAACATCCCCGCCGGCGAAGACCGCCTGTGGATCGCCTGGATGGGCAACTGGCAGTACGCCGACAAGCTCCCCTCTCTGCCCGGCCGCGGCGAGATGACCCTCGCCCGCCGCATTTTCCTCCGCCAGCCTCCCGCCCATCCCGCCCCGACCCCTGGCCAGGAACCTCTCCTGCTGGTACAGCAACCCATCCTGCCGACCCCTGCATTCAAACCCTCCGGAGCCCTGTTTGGCGCCGCGCCCTATCAGACACTCGCCCAGGCCAACGCCCGTATCGCCGCTCAAAAGCTCTCCGGGAGCGGCTATCTGTTGCGCGTAACTCTCGACCCCGGCGACGCCGCTGAAGCCGGCGTGCGCCTCCGCCGAAGCTCCCTGAACCCCGGCGATCCCGCCCAGGAAGAAACCGTGGTCGGCATCGATCGCAATACCGGTCAGATCTTTGTCGATCGCACCCGCTCCGGCGCAACCGCCTGGTCTCCCGCCTTCCCCGCCCGCGTCTCCGCCCCGCTCAAGCACCCGCAGGAAAATTCGATCCGCATGGAAATCGCCGTCGATCGCAACTCCGTCGAAGTCTTTGCCGAAGACGGAGAAACCGTCCTCACCAACCTCATCTACCCCTCCGCTACCAGCCAGGGCCTTGCCTTCTACTCCACACCCACTCCCCCCGGAGTCGGACCCGCTCTCGTCCGCAGCGTCGAATTCATCCCCCTCGACCAGCCGCCCGCCGCAAAGTAGCCCGCGACGGCCAGACCACCGAAGTTCGTTCCCCAACGCAGTCTCCGCAACAAAAAGAAAATGCCCGGAGTCCCAATTCCAGGACTCCGGGCATTTGTTAACAATCTACACAGAATAATCTGTGACCCAGCCTCGAGCTGTCATCTGTCGTCCGACTTACGGCTTTACCCTGACCTTCGGCTCCACCGACAACCCCGGCCGCAGCAAGTGGTTCGGGTCCTCGTTTTTCAAATCCGTAAAGTCGATCCGCACCGGAACCCGCTGCACCACCTTCACGTAATTCCCCGTCGCGTTCTCCGGCGGAAACAGCGAAAGCACCGACCCCGTCGCCCCGCCGATTTGCGTCACTCTCCCGTGATACGTCTTGCCGGTAGCGTCCACCGCGATCTCCACCGGCTGTCCCGCCAACATATGCTTCAGTTGCGTCTCCTTGAAGTTGGCCGTGATCCACAGGTCTTCAAGCGATACTAGCGTCAGCAGGTTCTGCCCCGCGGCCACGTTCTGGTCGATCTCCACGCTCTTGCGCGTGATGATCCCCGCCGCCGGAGCCACTATCTTCGTGTAGCTCAGGTTCAGTTTGGCCATGTCCAGTTGCGCCTGCGCCTGCTCCACCTGGGCCTGCGCCGCCTTGGCGCGGGCGCTCTGCGCCGCCACCTGCTGCGGGCCGGTCTCGGCATACTTCAGCATCGCCCGCGCCTGCGTCTCCCGCTCGTTCGCCACTCTCACCCCATCGCGGGCAGCCCGCTCTCCGGCCTGTGCATTGGCCAGCGACGCCTTCGCCCCATCCCGTGCAGCCACGGCCGCATCGAACTGCTGCTTGCTGATCACGTCCTTTTCCACCAGTGGCTTGTAGCGGGCCAGGTCAGCCTCTGCCTTGGTCAGGCTGGCCTGCGCTTCCGTCACCTTTGCCTGCGCCGCTTCCAGTTGTTGTCCCGCCTGTTCCACGCTGTCGTGAGTGCCGCTCACGTCCGCGTCCGCCGACCTCAGGTTGCTGCTCGTGTTCACGGTGGTGATGGGCACATTCACGTTCGCCGCCGCCGCGTTGGCCTGCGCGGTGGCCAGTGCCGCCTCCGCGTTCTCCACAGCCACCTGGTAATCCCTGGGATCCAGCTCGGCGATCGTGTCGCCCGCCTTCACCACCTGGTTCTCTTCCACGTCCACCTTCAGCACCTGCCCGTTGATGCGCGAGCTCACCTGGATCAGGTGCCCGTTCACCTGCGCATCGTCGGTGTCCTCGCTGAAAGTGGAGTGCCACCAGAGCGCGATCGCCACCGCCGCCAAGACCACCACAACCACCACCACCAGGCCCCTGCGGCTTTTCTTCGGCTGCTCAATCTCTATTTCTGTGTCCGGCGCGCCTTCGGCCGGTGTTGGTGTCGAATCCGCCACGGTTACTTTCCTCCCAGATAGTTCTTGTAACTCTGCCCCGCTCCCAGGGCGCGCGCCAGGCTCAGCTTGGCCACATTGTGCCGGTAGAGGCTGGCCACGTATTGATCGTTGGCCTGCGCCACGCTCTGCTCCGCCTGGCTCACCGCCAGGTTGTCGCTCACCCCGTTCGCATAGCGCTGCTGCGCCTCGCTCAGGGCCTCGCCGGCCAGCTCCACGCTGGAGCGCGCAACCTCAACCTGCTTTTGCGCCGACGCAATATCCAGCAGCGCGTCGCGTATGTCCGCGTCCACCTGCGCATTCCTGTCGCTCAATTGCGCCCGCTCGGTATCCAGTTGCGCCTGCGCCATCTCCGCCTCGCCGCGCAAGGCAAACTCATCGAAAAGCGGCACGCTCAGCGTCCCCGCCGCGTTCCCTGTCCCGTGCGAGTGCGACAGCGTGGTGCCGATATCCCCGTAGTCGCCGTTGAACGTCAGCGTCGGCAGCCGGTCCGCCGTTGCCGCCTTGCGCTGCTCCTCGGCCGCCTTGGTCTGCTCCACCAGCGCCGCCAGGTCCTTGCGGTTCAAGTGCGCCTGGCGAATCGCCGCCTCCACATCCAGTTGGTCGAACGCCGCAAAGGGCTCCTTGTCGGCCAGCGTAAAACTTTGCGCCAGAGGCAGCCCGATGGTCCGCGCCAGCGCCAGCTTGTCCTTCTCCAGCGCATTCCGGGCCACAATCAACTGCTGTTCGAGCCCCTGGTAATCCACTCGCGACCGCAGCTCATCCAGCAGTGGCGCCGTCCCCGCCTGGTGATTGGCGATCGCCTGGTCCAGCGAGACCTTGGCCGTCGCCACCTGCGCTTCCACGCTGCTCACCTCGGTCTCATCGGCCAGCGCCAGCAGGTAGGCATTGCCCACCGTCAGCACCACCAGCTCCCGCGCGTCCTCGGCGCTCAACTGCGCGGCGGCAAAATCATGCCGCGCCGCCAGGTACTTGCGCAGCGAGGCCACGTCCACCAGCGACCAGCTCAGCGAAGCCCGCACATCCGTAAATCCGAAAGGCCCGATAATGGTCGGAAAGCCCGGTATGCGCAACCCCTCCGCCGGCAGGTCGGTCTGCATCACCGTTTCCTTGGCGCTCGCATCCACGCTTGGCAGCAGCGTTTGCAGTTGGCTCAGCCGCTCGCCCCGCGCCGCCGCCGTCTGCGTCCCGCTCAGAATCACGCCCAGGTTGTTCTTGAGTCCCCGCTGAATGGCTTCATCCAGGCTCAGGTCGATGGCCTGCCCTGAAACCTCGCCCGTCGTCACGCTGCCCTGGAAGCTCTGCGCGGTCGGCCCCGTCTGATTGGGAGCCTGCGGCGTCGGCGGCGTCTGCGCCGGCAGCCCGCCCGAAGCCAATATCGCGAGACCCAGAAGCCCTGCGCCGGCGCAGGAACGAATCGTGCTCTTTCTTGCGTGCTTTGACAAAATCAAGGTGGTTCCAATCACTTCAGAAGCGCCGCTGCCTGAAAATCTTCGCTCTTAATGGATGCGGAAATCTCTCTGCAGGGTTCTTAAACTAGTGTATCGAATCAACGTGGAACCCGCCCGAACCCGCCTCGCGGACCCAACCCGATTCCCGAACCCCACCCCTATCCCGGCAACCATGCAGATCGGGGAACGAAAGGAGATCGCGGAGAATCGCCACGACGGAAACAAGACCGGTCAGGCGTCGGCCGTCGAATGCAGGCGCAGAGTGGTAGAATTTGGTGCGATTCGCCTCCGAAAAGGAGATTGCCCATGAACTGGACGCGGTTTGCTGAAATAGTGATCGTCTCCGGTGTCCTGTCGTCGCTCACCGACTGGTTCTTTGCCGGCGATTGGATCCATCGGCGCTTTACCTACCCGGAAATCTGGCGCAAGGGCGCCGAGGGGCGGGCAATTGCCCTCACCAGCCCGCTCCCGTTTCTCACCTGCGCGGTCTTTGCCTACACCGCCGCCCGCCTGGGTCTGCATACTGTGACGGCTGCCCTCAAGCTTGCCGTCGCGGTCTGGTTGATCGGACCTGTCCCGCTGATCCTCACCAACGCCGCATTCATCAAGCTGCATCGCGTCTTTGTCTTCTCGTACGCGCTGGGCTGGCTGGTGAAATTGTCGATTGTCGCAGTCGCCGCAGGCTGGTTTCTCCACTGACAACTGCGCCCATACCCGCTGCCCAGAGGCTTCTCGCACTCCGCTGCCCATGGAGTGAGGGCATAGGGTTGGAAGCTGGCGCCTACCGGTTCGCCGCCTGCAGCAGTTGCGAAGCCAGCGAACACAATCCCTGCCGGAAGAGCTCCCGCACCGCATCCCCGCTCCAGCCGGCCGCTTGCGGCCCGCCATGCTCGGCAAGCAGCGCGGCCGTCTCCGCCGTCGTGAACCCCGCCACCGCCCGCAGCACAAAGATGGTCCGCTGCACCGTCGGCAGGCTCTCCAGCCAGTTCCTTACCCGGTCCCGCTCCGGTCCCGCGATCATCCGCTCCAGCTCTTCGCTCGAGACCCCCGCCGCGGCCAGATCGTCGTCCTCGATGCACGCCCCTGCCGGCTCCACCCCTTCAGGCGCGGCCAGGCTCCCGGCATCGCGCCGTGCCAGCGTGTCCAGCGCCGCCGCGCAAAGCGCCCGCCGGCTGCTCTTCCTTGCTTCCAGCGGATCGTGGCACACCGAAACCTCCGCATTGGCAACCGCCGTCTCCACCAGCCGCATGCTGTCCTCGCCTTCGCCCACCAGCATCGACGCCATGCTGTAAAGCCCTGCGGCGATCAGGTCGAACATCTCGTCCAGCCCGTCCAGCGCCTTGGCCACCGTCGCCTCGTCCTTCGGTTGCCCGTCCATCAGCCCGTGTACCCGCTCTGAAAACGCCAGGGCCTCGGCAGGGATCGGCTGGGGAGGAATCAGGCTCTCGTTCGGTGTGATCGCTTCCTGGGACATACAGGGAATTCCTTTCTGGAGACCGGGCAATCTCGCTCCGTCTTTATCCTCAACCCGCCGCGCCGGGGTAGTCAATGCGCGCCGAGGCAGCCAGGCAGTCGGCCGGCGACAGGATTCTGATCCCACGGAAAGGATTGAGAGCAAGCAGGTCCATATCGCCCGAAATCAGTGTGGCTGCCTCACCGAAAACGGCAAGAGCAAGGAATTTGTCGTCTTTGGGATCGCGGCAGGCCCTGATTGGCGACGGAATGGCAATCATCTCCACGATGCGCCGGTATCGCTCGATGAATTCGTGGCGGATTGCCAACCCGGCAAACCTGTCAAACCTGGGATGGAGCAGCACGGAACGAAACTCATCCAGAGTCTCGGCGGAAGCAAGGAGGCGCGCACAATCTTCGCCATAACGGACTGCCCGTCCAGGCGCCGATTCCTCTGGAAGTACACGGCTCACCAGAACATTGGTGTTGAAGACCACCCTCTGCCGGCGAATCATCCCTCGGCCAGCATCCGCTCCAGAATCTCTTCCGTAAGGCCGTTGCCCTTGGCTTCGGCGGAGATTTGCGAGCCGAGCCGCCGCAGCGGCTCCAGGTGGCTGTCCCGCATCCGTTCGTAATCGTCGATGGAGAGCAGCACCGCGAGTTCGCGGTCCTCGCGTTCGATTGTCACCGGCCCCGCCTGCACCGCGTCAACCAACGCTGAAAACTGCTGCTCGTTCTGGATGGGGGTCGCATTGCGCATAATCTCAGCATAAGGCAGGCTCAGACCCGGCGCAACCAGGCGACCCCGTCAATCCCCATTTTCTTGGGGCGTTGAACCAACCCGTCGCGCCGGGTAGTCAATGCGCGCCTGGTGCGAAGCACGGGCCGCCTTCCGCGTAGCCGGCGATTCGCCCGGAACTCGGAAAGCGAGGATTTCCCCAACATCAACGGCCTTCGATGAGTGACGGGCGATTTGGCAACAACTTTGAGAGACTGCGGGCTGGGCCGCATGCGCCTGGGTCCGAGTTAACGCATGCTGGCCGACCGGCCAGAACTTGCATAGCGGCGCAGGCTCGCTGGATAATGGCTGCAAATGCTCAACCGAACAACTACATCCTTCGATGGCGTCCGCATCGCCTATTCGTTGTCTGGGACGGCAGAGAGCGCTCTCATCTTCATCCACGGCGGGATGGCGGACCGGTCGTTCTGGGACGGACAGCATGCCTCGTTCGCGGGACGGTTTCGCGTGATTGCGCCCGATCTGGCAGGACACGGAGAATCCGGACAGAACAGGCGGGAATGGGGCATCCCGGAATTCGGCCAGGATGTTGCGGCGGTGATGGACGCGGAGCGCGTGTCCCGCGCGGTGCTCATCGGCAATTCGCTTGGAGGTCCGGCAGCCATCGAGGCTGCTCTGCTCGCGGGGACACGCGTGCTGGCAGTGGTCGGCGTGGATACCTTCCATGATATGGGCCGAACCATGGATGCGAACCAGATGCGCGAGGTGGCGGAGGCGTGGCGGCGCGATTTCGATGGCTCCCTGGACCAGATGCTGGGCGCGTTGCTCTATCCCGATACCGAGCCGTCTTTCTATCGGGAGATTCGGCAGCGCATGTGCAGAATGCCTCTGGAAACGGTCTGCGCGATGTTCCGGTCCTTTGGCGGCTACGACACGGGGGCATCCGCGCGGAAGTTGCAGGTGCCGGTGAGGTGCATCAACGGCGATCGCTTTCCAATGGACCTACAGGCGAACCGGGGCATATTGGCGGACTTCGACGCGGTGGTGCTGCCGCACACCGGACATTTTCCGATGCTCGAATGCCCTGAGGAGTTCAATCGCCGGCTCGGCGAGATTCTCCAGGGGCTATCAATTGGCTGCGCGGATCCGAGAGGATAAATCTGTCTGCATGACGGCCAATTCGGAGCCTGAGCCTCGACTGTCGACAACAGCGCGAGGTGCTCATCGATCCACCCAGGGGCGTTTTCCGGGTTCCGGTCGAGCGGCCGGCCGTCCGGAAACCGACCCGCCGAATCAGCACAGCGGCCCCCGGTCAAGCTTTTTGCCTGCCCTTGACATCGCCTCCCCCCTCCATCCTGTTTCCATTCCCTGAAGCGGCTTTTTCTCTCCCAACCTCATTTCCCACGTGCCCCTTCCAGGCAAAACGCTGTAGACTGCCAACACGGCGCACTGGACGGAAACGATGGCCCGAACTTCCCACAAGCAGAAGCTCTTCAACGGCCGGGACCACTCCTGGATGCAATTCAACCGCCGCGTCCTGGAAGAAGCCGAGGACCCCTCCAACCCCCTGCTTGAACGCGTCAAGTTTCTCGCCATCACCGCCAACAACCTCGACGAATACGTTGAGGTGCGCCAGGCCGGCCTCATGCAGCGCATCGAAGACGGCTACCGCGAGCCCGGCTACGACGGCCTGCGCCCCGATGAGTCCCTCGCCGTGCTCACCGCCGAAATCCACGAATTCGTCGCCGCCCAGTACCGCTGCTGGAACCAGAAACTGCTCCCCGAGCTGCGCAAGCACGGCATCCGCCTGCTGGTCTGGAAGGAACTCGACGAAGAGGCCCGCGCCTACGCCCAAAGCTACTTCCAGCGCGAGGTCGATCCCCTCCTGACCCCCATATCCATTGACCCCGCTCACCCCTTTCCCCGCGTCCTCAACAAGGCTCTCTGCCTGGCCCTGCTGCTGCGCGCCAAGCGCCGCAGCTCCGGCCCCCAGGTCCTCGGCGTGGTCACCGTCCCCCGCGCGCTGCCCCGTTTCGTCCGCCTGCCCGCGGCCGACGGCAACTTCGATTACCTGCTGCTCCAGGACCTCATCGCCCAGAACCTCGGCGGCATGTACCGCGGCTACGAGGTGCTGGCCCACGCCGCCTTTCGCGTCACCCGCAACTCCAACCTCTACTTCGAGGAGGAAGAGGCCCGCTCCCTGCTGGAAACCATCCGCGTCGAGCTCCACAATCGCCGCAAGGGCGACGCCGTCCGCCTGGAAATCGAATCCGCCGCCGATCCCGAGATCGTCGAGCGCCTCCGCGTCAACTTTGAGCTTGAAGAGGACCAGGTCTTGCGCGGCGAAGGCCCCGTCAACCTCTCGCGTCTTATGTTCTTCTACGGCGATGTCCGCCGCCCCGACCTCAAATTCCCCCCCTTCACCCCCAAACCGCTCCACCTCAGCCGCAAGTCCGCCAACATCTTCGACGAGCTCCGCCAGCACGACATCCTGCTCCACCACCCCTACGACGCATACGACCCGGTGATCGACTTCATCCAGCAGGGCGCCAAAGACCCCGCCGTCCTGTCCATGAAGCAAACCCTCTACCGCACCAGCCACGACTCGCCCATGTGCCTGGCGCTCACTGAGGCCGCGGCCAGCAAGGAAACCACCCTCGTCGTCGAACTCATGGCCCGCTTCGACGAAGCCTCCAACATCCGCTGGGCGCGCAACATGGAAGATGCCGGCGTCCAGGTCTTCCACGGCGTGGTCGGACTCAAAACCCATTGCAAGCTGGCCATGCTCGTTCGCCGCGACGAGGATGGCCAAACCCGCCGCTACTGCCACCTCGGCACCGGCAATTACAACCACGACACCGCCCGCTTCTACACCGACCTCAGCATGCTCACCTGCGATCCGCAGATCACCGAACGCGTCCACATGGTCTTCAACTACCTCACCGCCCACGCCGAAATTGACGACTACCGCCCTCTGCTCGTGGCCCCCCTCACCATGGCCGAAAGCTTCCTCGGCCTCATCCGCCGGGAGCAGGAGCACGCCCAGGCCGGCCGTCCCGCCCACATCGTCGCCAAAATGAATTCCCTCCTCGAGCCCAGCGTCATCGAAGCCCTCTATCAGGCCTCCAGGGACGGCGTCGAAATCGACCTCATCGTCCGCGGCCTCTCCATCCTGCGCCCCGGGCTGAAGGGCCTCTCTGACCGCATTCGCGTCCGCTCCATCGTCGGCCGTTTCCTCGAACACTCCCGCATCTTCCACTTCGCCAATGGCGGCAACGACGAAATCTACCTCGGCTCCGCCGACTGGATGCCCCGCAACCTCTTCGAGCGTTGCGAAGTCGCCTTCCCCGTTCGCGACCCCGCCGCCCTGGCCCGCATCCACGACGAAATCCTCCCCGCCTATCTCGCCGACACCGTGAAGGCCCGCCTGCAGCAGCCCGACGGCTCCTACATCCGCGCCTCCAAGCTGCTCAACAATGCCCCGCCCTTCGCCAGCCAGGACTTCCTCATGCAACTGGCCGAAGGCAAGGTCGACCTCGACGCCATTCCCAAGCCCCCCGTCCCCAAACCCCGCCGCTCTCGGCCCGAAAGCCCCAGGCAGCCCGCAGAAGCCCCTGCCAAAAAAGCCAGCGCGGCCGACTGAGCCGACCCTCAACCCAACTCCAATTCCGTTTTTGACCCCTCGCGCGTTGTTACAAACGTGCTAATATCGTTTCTCCAGGAGCGAACACAGGAGCGGAGAGACCCGGAATTCCCCCTCCCCTGCCCGACCAGGCCCCATGAACCTCTACCTCATGCGCCACGCCAATGCCGGAATGCCCCGCGGGAACCCGGCTCTCGACGCCAAGCGGGCCCTCATCAAGGAAGGAAAAGACCAGTGCATGTTGATGGCCCGCGTCCTCAGCGCCCTCAAGGTGCAGGTTGACGTCATCGTCTCCAGCCCCCTCAAGCGCGCCCTCCAGACCGCGCAGCTTGTCGGCACCGAGCTGGGCTACGAAGCCAAAGTCGAAATCAGCCCCGCCCTCGCCCTCGGCGCCGATTACGCCGACTTCCAGCAGATGCTCGCCAAATATGCCGACCGCGAGGGCGTCCTGGCCGTCGGCCACAATCCCAACGTCTTCCAGTTCCTCGGCCGCCTCGTCAGCAGCAACGGCGCCGCCGCCATCCGCATGAGAAAGGGCTCCATCGCCCGCGTCGACATGGACCGCCATCCGCCCCTTCTGCAGTGGCTTATCGATCCCCGCTCGGCCCGTTCCATCTACTTGAGCGTCCCCAAGAGCTCCCGCCCCAAGACCTCGCGGAAGTAGCCCGCCTCCGTCTCCGCCCGCATCCGCAACGCCTTCGTCTCCGGCTTGCGCAACGCCGCCGCCGCACGGGCCGGTAGGCCGGGACTGGCAGCCCGGGGTTTCACAGGCTGCGGAAGAACTCAATCAAGCGCGGACTCGCGAGGGTTTTGTATCAGTCGTCCACCGGCGTTGCCGACCCACGGAGGGATGAAACTGCGTCCGACGATGCCGCCGCTAACTTGCTAACTCGCTATCCCCGCTTCAGCGGGGGCTAACTCGCTGCATTTGCCCAAACACGCTGTTTCTGTTTGGATCGTTCAACTTGCAGCACAATCGAAATCCTGTTTCTTTTTAGGGCACGACTTCAGTCGTGCCGCAGATTGCCGTAAAATCAACGCGGGCTTTAGCCCCTGAGGGCCGCCTCTCGGGACTAGGCGCAAAAACAAGATTCTTCCCGCAGCCTCCTCAACCCCGGCATCAACCCGCCCCCTCAATTCAAAAGATCGTGTACGCGGCGTGAGCCGGATCAAATTCTCGCCTCGGATGTGCGCCAGGCCGCCCGCACGCAACCAAGAAGGCGACTTGCCGTCACAGATCGAATTGGGCGCAACTGCAAGAAACAAAACGGCGAACGGAGATCGTGTGTTACCCTGCAAGAACTCCGAGGTGTACATGCGCCAACTTGATGTTTCGCTCTTTGGGGCGGTTGCGTCCCCTTTGCGTTTCGCAGTCATTACCGCGTTGCTTGCTTTCACGACCCTTCCGTTCCTGGCGCAGGAGAAGCCGATCCCGGCCGAACTCAGCTTCCTTAATAAGATTGGCAAGCCGTACCACATCACCTACGAGCCCTGGACCGAAATGCAGATCCCGGAGGGAAATCGGGGAATGGGCGGGGTTGGCAAAGTGGTGCGCGGAAAGCACTGGCAGTTCCCCGTCATCGTTTCCGGCGCCATGACGGCGGATGCCGTTTGGGCCATTATCAAGCCGGCCTTCCTCGCCAACGGATGGACCGCAGTGCATGAGTGGTCTGCGGGAGGAATCGAGTTGTTTCTTCACTACCAGAAAGACGGGGTAGAGGCATGGGCCGAAACCGACCCCAGCCCGGAACGCACCTCAGTGGACATCGTTGAGATTGCGCCGATGCCCTTCAAGTTCACGCTTGCGCCGCCATCCGCAACGCCTGAGCCGGTTAACCCTGCGGCGGGCGATTTTCCCTGGCTTGGCCCCCTGCCGGGTTCCAGGTTCAGTAGGAGCACGCCGGACGCTGCACCGTTCTATGTCTCCATCAAGGGCGCCAGTGAGCCGGAACTGGTTGCTTCCGGCTCGATCATCAAGGCATACTACGCACCGCCGGATGGACTCTCGAATTCGCTCTTCCGCATCGCATATCACGACGCGCTGACCGCGGCGGGCTGGACAATCGTCAATGAAAGCATGGGCGCCGATGTGGCCATCTCGGCGCATTTCACCAAAAATGGCCGGAACCTGTGGGCATCTCTCCACAAAAGTGATACCTACGACATTCGTGTGGCCGACGCCGGCGCAGTGAACAAAGACTTGGGCAGCAACCTCAAAACCAACTGCCACGTAGCTGTCTACGGCGTGCTTTTCGACTTCAACAAGTCCACGCTTCAACCTGCCAGCGATCCGGTGTTGCAGCAGATTCTGGATCTGTTGAAGAAAAGTCCCACGCTCAAGATCGAGGTGCAGGGACACACGGACAACGTGGGCGGCGATGCCTACAATCAAACGCTCTCTGAAGCGCGCGCCAAGGCTATCGTCACCTGGCTCACACAGCATGGGATCGCCGGCGACCGGCTTACAGCCAAAGGCTTTGGCAAGACCAGGCCGATTGCAGATAACGCAACCGACGCGGGCAGAGCGAAGAACCGCCGCGTCGAGATTGCCGACCCGAATTGTGCGGCACATTCGAAGTAGGCTCGAAAAACTGGCCGCGCTGGTTACTTTTCAAGTCAACTCGCTCGCCAGGGGCGTCCGTGCCCAATTCTGGCTTTCGGCTACGCATTCAAGCGAGGACACGCGCTGATCTCCAGCCCGACAAGCAGGATTAGTCCCGGTAAACGCCGCAGCGTTCACCGATCCGATGACCCTCCAATTCGGCAATGCGTATACGAAATGTAGGCACTCAGCCCCCCAAAAAGGGTGCAAAAAAACGCCGTTCTCGCGCTGTTTTTCATCATTTTCGCGATGGTTTCGATCATTTTTGTAGGGCTTCAGCCCGACGTTTCCAGCTTTTCTGTCCGCCTGCAACCCGTCATTCTCTCAACATGGAATGCCGATCTGTCGTTTGTAGGTCTGTAGGCCTGCAAATTCAGCAGCTTTGTCGCCCTGAAGGCCCTCAAATTTAGTCCGCATACATGCCGACCTTTTCAAACCCCACCTGATCCCTGATCCCTGATCCCCGATCTCTGTTCCCTGACTGAACTACACTGGATGCGTTATGGCTACCGCATCGCTTTCCACCCAGATTCAGCCGCGCTCGCCCCAGGGCGGCTTCGCCAATGAGCCCTTTACCAGCTTCAAAACCCCTGAAAACACCCGCGGCATGCTGAATGCATTGGACCTGGTCGCCAGCCAGCTCGGCCGCGAGTACGACCTCATCATCGGCGGCCGGAGCCTCAGAACCGAGGGCAAGATCCGCTCCCTCAATCCCACTCGCCCCGCCCAGGTCGTAGGCGTCCACCAGAAAGCCGGCGCGGAACACGTCGAACAAGCCATGGCCGCGGCCCTCCGCGCCTTCGAGTTCTGGAGCCGAACCCCCGTAGAAACAAGAGTTTCCCTGCTCCTCGATGCGGCGGACATCATCCGCGCCCGCAAGTTCGAGTTCTGTGCCTGGCTCACCTATGAAGTGGGCAAGAACTGGGCCGAGGCGGACGCCGACGTGGGCGAGACGATCGATTTTCTGGAGTTCTACGCCCGCGAAGCCCTCCGCCTGGCCACCGCCGCGCCCCCCATCCAGTACCCCGGCGAGCGCTGCGAACTCTTTTACATCCCCCTCGGCGTCGGCGCGGTCATTTCCCCCTGGAACTTCCCCTTCGCCATCATGGCCGGCATGACCGCGGCCTCCATCGTCACCGGCAACACGGTGATTCTGAAGCCCTCGTCCGACGCCCCCACCATCGCCGCCAAGTTTGTTGAAGTCCTTGAGGAAGCAGGACTTCCCGGCGGAGTCGTCAACTTCTGCCCCGGCTCCGGCGCCTCCTTCGGCAACGCCACCGTCGAGCATCCCAAGACTCGCTTCATCGCCTTTACCGGTTCCAAGACAGTTGGATTGGAAATCCACGAGCGCGCCGCCCATCCCCAGCCCGGCCAGATCTGGATCAAGCGGACAATTCTTGAAATGGGAGGCAAGGATTCCATCCTCGTCTGCGCCGATGCAGATCTGGACTCCGCCGTTGAAGGGGTCGTCGCCTCCGCCTTTGGTTTCAGTGGCCAAAAATGTTCCGCCTGTTCCCGCGCCATCGTTGAAGCCCCGCTGTATCAGGTGTTTACCGAGCGCATCCGCGAGCGTGTCGCCCAGCTTGCCGTCGGCGACCCCGCCGCCAACCCCAATCTCGGTCCGGTCATCAACAAGGCCGCTCTCGATTCCATGCTCGCCTACATCGAGATCGGCAAGCAGGAAGGCCGCCTGATTGCCGGCGGCCACGCCCCCGCAACCGTGGACGGCGGCTACTTCCTTGAGCCGACAGTGTTTGCCGACATTGCGCCGGACGCAGTTCTCGCCCAGGAGGAGATATTCGGACCGGTCCTGGCGCTTATCAAAGTGGAAAGCTTTGAAGAGGGCCTGGCCGTGGCCAACAACACTGAGTACGGCCTTACCGGCTCCATCTACACCACGGATTCCGCTTGCAAGGCGCAGGCCCGCCGCGAGTTCCATGTTGGCAACCTGTATATTAACCGCAAGTGTACCGGCGCGATGGTGGGAGCGCACCCGTTTGGCGGGTTCAACATGAGCGGAACGGATTCGAAGGCCGGTGGCCCCGACTACCTGCTGCTCTTCACCCAAGCCAAAAGCGTAGCCGAGAAGCTCTAAAGCAACTTCGGGGTTAATATGCCGTGGCGGAGTTCCAGCTGTGTGGCTTTTTCTTGGGGAAAAAGCCACTTGAATGCATGGGCTCCCATTCCAGCAACCCTGAAATCGCTATAGCCGCCAACTCCCGATCTTTGGCTCGCATCTTCCTCTCCTTACTGCCATCCAATGGCGTAAAGGAGAGCACATGCCCAGAATTGTTCGTTTTCACCAGCTTGGCGGACCGGAACACCTCCGGATCGAGGAGGTTCCATCGCAACGGCCCGGCAAGGGCGAGGTAAGGCTGCGCGTTGAGGCGGCAGGCCTGAATCGGGCCGAGTCGGTTTACTACCACGGCAGGTACTTTGAGACGCCGCAGCTTCCGTCTCGCATCGGCTACGAGGTAGCTGGAGTGGTGGAAGCGGTGGGCGAAGGAGTCGATCCAGGCTGGATCGGCAAGCCGGTGGCCACGATTCCAGGGTTTTCGCAGAATCGCTACGGCACTCTGGGCGAAGAGGCCATTGTTCCAGTCGAGGTGCTGGGCGAGTACCCGAAGAATCTGACTCCGGTCCAGGCAGCAGCCATCTGGATGCAGTACCTGACGGCCTATGGAGCGCTGGTGCTGGTGGGCGGCGTGAAGGCCGGGGATTTCGTCTCCATTCCCGCGGCCTCATCGAGCGTGGGGCTGGCCGCCATCCAGATTGTGCGCGACCAGGGCGCCACGGCGATTGCGGTAACGCGCACGGCAGCCAAGCGCGCGGAGTTGCTGGCTCTCGGCGCCCACCACGTGATCGTCAGCGACGAAGAAGATTACGTGTCGCGCGTGCGGGAGATCAGCGGCGGCCAGGGCGCTCGCATCACCTTCGATCCGGTGGCTGGCCCAGGCATTGAAAAGCTGGCTGCGGCGGCGGCCCATGGCGGCGTCCTCATCGAATACGGGGCGCTGGCCGGAGCGCCGACACCGTTCCCGCTGGTGGCGGCGATGGTCAGCGCCTTGAGCGTCCACGGCTATACATTGATGCAGGTCACACGCGATCCGGCAACTGCCGCGACGGCGAAGAAGTATGTCTTCGACCGGTTGGCCGACGAGCGCTTCGTGCCCAAGATCGCCCGGACATTCCCATTCGCGGAGACTGTCGCGGCATATCAATTCCTGGAGTCGAACCAGCAGGTGGGCAAGGTGGTGGTCCGCGTCTCGTAGTTCCGATCGGAAACCCTCTGATGCTCGAAGGGGGACAGGCTCATGCCCATCCCCCTTCAGTTCATTGACCTTCAAACAGGCCTTGAAGAAAGCGCTACGCCACGGCCGTGGGCGCGGCCTGCTCCTCGACCTCGATCTTGCTGCCTACTTCTGCGGCGGCCTGCGCCAGCACCCGGTGATGGATGGTGAACAGGGCAAGTTCCAGCCGGTCGCTTACTCCGGTCTTGTCGTAGATTGACCGCAAATAGTTCTTGATCACCTGCTCGGTGGTCTTGAGCCGGAAGGCGATCTCGCGGTTCTTGCAGCCCTGGACGATGAGCGCCACGATCCGCATCTCCTTGGGGGTGAGCCGGTCCCGGACCCGTGTTCCCACCATATCCTCTTCGGCGGATTCGGGTTGCACCAGCTGGGGAGGCGCCCAGGTGTCGCCGCTGGCGACCCGGCGAACACACTCCACCAGCGCCGGCCCGTTGACGTTGCGAAAAACCACCCCCCGAAAGCCCTGTTGCAGATACATCCCCGCAGCGTCGTTGTTCTCTGCAATCACGATGCCCCGGCTGCCCGTGGTCTCAAGAAGAATGCGCAGCCGGATCAGGTCCGGCCGCAACGACGCCGCAACCAAGACAATGGATCCAGGGAAAGTGGTGATGGCATGGTGCATGCGATCCAGGTCTGTGCACTGGGCAATGATGCGCATATCTTCGTCCATAGCCAGCACCTTGGCGGTGCCTACGCGAAAGATTGCCTGCGAATCGGCCAGGATGATCTTGTTCATGATGTCCGCCTCATCTGCCTCGTATTCCCGATTGAAGGACTTTGAGCCGGCTCGATTCTCCCCCCGGAAAAACGGAACCGGCTTGGGCTCAGGTATCTGTTCCTGCCCCTTGCGGCACTATCGGCAGAAGAGCAAAAACTCTTGCAAATGCCCGCAATTGCGACACTGCGAATTGCCCGGAGTCCTTTCCTCGCCTGCTGGAGATGAAAATCATTCTTCCTCCGCAGGTTTTCCTACTAGTCAGGTTACAACTTGCTAACGCGCTGCATCGCGAAAATCCGTTTGATCCCTTTGATACTTTTGGGGGAAGGCAGGCCCTGAACCGGGCATACGGCGAGGCCGACTCTGCTGCCGGTGGATGACGACGCAAACGCGCTGGAAACCGCGGAGCAGAACCCGCGGCGGGAATATGGAACCATTTACCGGGTGATGGGCGCGGCTGGTGGCCAGGCCGCGCTTTACACGCTGGCCCAACTGAAAACCCGCCCAGAGCCGGTGGCGCTGCTGACCGGCGACCAGCGCATGCCGGGCAGGCCGGCTAACAGCCACCTTTTTGAGGGGCCTCATGCGATCGGGGGCCGCTGGCCGCTCAAGGACCGCCGGGTACGCAGCTTTCTCTCCCGCAGCCACATGCCCTGCGCCGGCTGGATGTTGCCGGCAACGAGGATGCCTTGAATCTGCTGAAGAAGCGCCAAGTCGATCCGTAACGGTCGCCTGGTACTGTTTGCCGACGGCAGCAGGCCAATTGTTTCCATTAGCAAACTCCAATCTCTTTTTCAACACGGCTAGACAATGAAGTTGGTCCGTCCCGTGCCGATGGAGGAGATTATGAGGCTTGGATGATGGATCGCACGGAATTCCTTGAGGCCGCGCTGGACAATCTTCCAGAAGGCATCGCCCTGCTCGGCGAAAAGTGCCGTGTGCTGTTCTGGAACAAGGCCGCGGAGGCCGTTACCGGGCACGCCGCCATGGACCTGATGGGCCGGCCTGTGCCTGAGACGCTGAAGCCGCTGTTGGACCAGTGCGCTCCGCCTGGAGATCCAGAGCCCAATTCCGGCCCCCAACCAGGGCACGGATTCCTGGTTCACGCGCGCCACAAACTAGGACACGAAGTGCCGGCGATGGTGCGAATTCTGGTGTTGCGCGACGGAATGGGGGGGCGCATCGGCACGGCAGTTTTGTTTCATCCCGCGGAATGCCTGGATGCGCTGCCGCGCGGCGAGACGGGCGAAGACGAAGGAGTAGAGACCAGCCAGACGGATCTCAAGAACCGGCTGGAGACGCTGTTTGAGGACTTTACGCACGGTGAGCTGCCATTCGGCGTGCTGTGGATCACCGTCGACCAGGCCCACGAGTTGCGCAAGACTCACGGCGCCGGCGCCTGCGAGACCATGCTCGAAAAAGTGGAACGGGCCCTGGCGCAGGGGTTGCGGCCGGCCGAGAATCTGGGGCGTTGGGGCGAGAACGAATTCCTCGTAATCTCGCATGAGCGGACGCCGGCGATGCTGGCGGTTCATGCCCAGGTTCTGGCTGGGCTGGCCAGAACGGCGGACTTCCACTGGTGGGGCGACCGGGTATCGCTCACTGTGAGTATTGGCGCTGCCCAGGCGGAACAGACCGGGACTTTGGCGGATCTGCTCGAAAGGGCGAAAGCTGCTATGTTATCCAGCTTTCATGCGGGCGGAAACCAGATAACATCCGCGCCGGAGGGGCGTTCATGTTTGCCATCATAGGCATTGTCGTTGTCTTTGGAGCGGTCATTGGCGGCTTCCTGATGGAAAAGGGCCACATCTCCGTTCTGGTCCAGCCGGCCGAGCTGCTGATTCTGGGCGGCGCGGCCATCGGCACGCTGCTGGTGGCCAATCCGATCCACATCATCAAAGGGGTCGTGGCAGGTTTGCTGGGCATTATGAAAGGCTCCCCGTTCGGTAAGCCGCGTTACCTGAGCACGCTCAAGATGATGTACCAGTTCTTGAACAAGGTGCGCAAGGAGGGACTGCTGAGCGTCGAGATGGACGTCGAGAAGCCCAGTGAGAGCTCGATCTTCAAAAACTATCCCGATTTCCTCAACGACCATCATGCCAGGGACTTCGTGTGCGACACGCTGCGCACGGCCATCACCGGAGGCGTGGAGCCGTTCGACATGGACCAGATGATGGAGCTGGACATGGAAGTGCATCACCACGAGGCGACGCAGCCGATCGCCTCGCTGAGCACGATAGCCGACGCGTTGCCGGGGTTAGGGATTGTGGCGGCGGTGCTGGGCGTGGTCATCACCATGGGCTCGCTGGGCGGCCCGCCGGAAGAGATCGGCGCCCATGTTGCGGCGGCGCTGGTGGGGACCTTTCTGGGCATTCTGGCGTGCTATGGCCTGGTCGGTCCCTTGAGTTCGAACATGAGCAAAACGGCCGATGCGCACAACGAGTACCTGCATGTGCTGCGGGTGCTGCTGCTTTCCTTTCTCAAGGGCTCGGCGCCCATGATCGCCATCGAGATGGGCCGGCGCGCGATTCCCGCCCATGTGCGGCCCAGCTTCGACGAGATGGAAAAGAACTGCAAGGGACAGGCTGCGGGCGCTGAAGCGGCCGCGGCCTAGATCCTGCCGATCACTTCTGGGAGAAATGGGGCATCATGACGGCCAAGACTCAACCCATCATCGTCATCAAGAAGAAGGGCGGCCACGGCGGCCACCACGGCGGCGCGTGGAAGGTGGCCTATGCCGACTTTGTCACCGCCATGATGGCGCTGTTCATCGTTCTCTGGCTGATGGGCTCCAGCGAAAAGGTCAAGAAGGCCGTGGCCGGCTACTTCAACGACCCCAAAGGCACCGCCAACCTGCTGGGCACCACCATGGCCGGGGACGGCGTAGCCGTGATCACTAAACCCTCAGACAACATGAAGAAGCTGAAAGAAAAGCTCGAAGAGGAGATCAAGGCAAAGAAGGAGTTGGAGCAGCTTTCCAAGCAGATTGAGATGACCATCACGCCCGAGGGACTGCGCATCGAGCTGCTGGAGGGCAAGAATGGAACCTTCTATGAACTCGGGAGCGCGAAACTGAGCGCCAGCGGACAGGAGTTGCTGGCGCTGTTGGCCGCGGAGTTGAAGACCCTGCCCAATTCGCTGCTGATCGAGGGCCACACCGACGCCACGCCCTACTCGAATGACAACAACTACAGCAACTGGGATCTTTCCGCCGACCGCGCCAACTCCGCGCGGCGCCTGCTGCAACAGAACGGCGTTCGCAGCGATCAGGTCACCCAGGTGCGCGGCTATGCCGACCAGATGTTGCGGGTAAAAGACAATCCCACCGACCCCTCCAACCGCAGGGTCTCGATCCTGGTAAAGAACGACACCGAAAATGTGCCGACCATCACTGCGGCCAAGATTCTGGACGGCTCTTCGCCGTTGCCGGGATCCGCGACGGCAACCGCGCCGGCAGAAGGCGCAGCCAAGCCAAAAGGCACTCCACCGGCTGGGAAACCTGCGCCCGGTCCTGCGGCTCAGGCGCCAATTCCGCTCCCGGCTCCAGCTCCGGCCAAGCCTTCGGCAGGCACTCCCGCAGCCAAGCCCGGCCTGATGGACAAACTGAAAAGCATGTTGCCGGGCGCGAAGAAGTAGCCGGCTTACAAACCCGCAAGGGCGCGTTCACCGGAAGTCCGCTCCCGCCCGCAATGTCGCCCGGAAGGCGGTTGCCCAGGGCAACAAACGGGGATGGCTCACGGATTGAGGGTGGGCTCTCACAATTAATATCTGAAAACTGACCACTGAAAACTGACCACTGACCACTGAAATGGTGTACTCTGGTGTGCGCAAGAGAAAGCGTTTACTCGGAGGGCCTTCTTTCCATGACCATCGTCGCCGGCGTTGACTTCGGCACACTTAGCGTTCGCGTTACTCTCGTCGACAGCCACAAGGGCCCCATCGGAACCGCGTCGGCCTCTTACCCGCTCCACCGCCGCCGCGAGGACCCAAACTTCGCCACCCAGTCTCACGCCGACCAGATGGCGGCTCTGGCCGCCGCCACCCGCGAAGCGCTCCTGACAACCGGCGTACACGGCGACGACGTAGCCGCCATTGCGCTCGACACCACCGGCTCCAGCGTGATTCCCGTCGGCGAGGGCCTGGAACCACTGGACGAATACTACCTCTGGTGCGATCATCGCGCCTTTGCCGAAGCCGAGGAGATTACGGCAAAAGCGCATGAAATGGGCTTTGAAGGCATCGAGTGGTGCGGCGGCGTCTACTCTCACGAGTGGGGATTCGCCAAGCTGCTGCACTGGCTGCGCCACAACCCCGAGAAGCGTTCCCGCTTTGTCACCGCTCTCGAGCATTGCGACATGGTGGCCGCCACTCTGAGCGGCATCACTACCGTCAGCGGGCTCAAGCGCAGCGTCTGCGCCATGGGCCACAAGTGGATGTGGAACCCCAGGTGGGGCGGGCTGCCGCCGGAGGAGTTTCTGGTGGCCGTCGACCCGCTTTTCGCCGGCGTGCGCGCCAAAATGGGCGGCGAATACCTGACCAGCGATCACCTCGCCGGTCATCTTTCGCCCAAATGGGCTGAGGCGCTGGGCCTGCGCGCCGGAATCCCCATCCCCGTGGGCGCATTCGACGCCCATTGGGACGCCATCGGCTCCAACATCCGCGAAGGCGACGCGGTAAACGTGGTCGGCACCTCCACCTGCATCATCGCCATGGCCCGCGAGGCGCAACTGGTTCCCGGCGTCTGCGGCGTGGTGCCGGGCAGCGTGCATCCCGCTTATACCGGCATCGAGGCCGGCCTCTCAGCCGTGGGAGACATCTTTGACGGCATCGCCCGCCGTGCCGGCACAACAGTCTCCGCGCTCTCGGAAGGCCTGGAAGCGTACAAGGCGGGCCAGACCGGCCTGCTCCGCCTGAGTTGGGACAACGGCGACCGCACGGTGCTTGTGAATCCTGAGTTGGGCGGCGTGACGCTGGGTTGGAACCTGGTGAGCACCGCGCAGGATGAGCTGTTCGCCGCCATCGAGGGCACCGCCTTCCACACCCGCATCATCCTGGAGCGCATGGCCGAATACGGCGTCCGCGTCGATCGCGTCATCAACGCCGGCGGCATTCCGCAGAAGAGTGAAGTGCTGAACCAGGTTTATGCCAACGTGCTCTCGAAGCCGGTCCTGGTGCCCGTGGGCATTCCCACCAGCCTCGGCTCGGGGATCTTTGCATTGCTGGCCGCAGGCGCCTACAAGACCATTGAAGAAGCGCAAGCCGCGGTCTGTCTGCCTCTGCGCACGGTCGAACCCGACCCCAAAGCCGCCGCGGTATACGAACAGCTCTACCGGCATTATCGCGATGTGTACTTTGCCTTGGGCCTCCGCGATGCGGCGCCAGTCGCCCTCGGCCGGGTTTTGCCGGAGCTGAGAAAGATTGCGGCCGAGGTGCGGAAGGCGGATTAAGGCCAATCTGACCAGTCGGCTCGGATACAGGCTTTGAACTACGACAGGAATTGATTCATCAGCAAGGAGCGAATGCATGGAACGGCGAAATTTCCTGAAAGCGGCAGCGGCATCTACAGCCGCAGCGCTGGTCTTTGGCCGGCGCCGAGCGTTGGCCCAGCAGACGGACAGCCACATTGAAATCCTGGTGGACGAGCCTATCGCCACCATCGCGCCCGAAATCTACGGGCACTTTACCGAGCACCTCGGCTCGGTCATCTACGACGGCATCTACGTCGGCGACGATTCGAAGATTCCCAACCAGCATGGCTTGCGCTCCGCAATCATTGAGAAGATGCGCGCCATCAAGGCTCCCGTCGTGCGCTGGCCGGGCGGCTGCTTTGCCGACAGTTACGACTGGCGCGACGGCATCGGCCCCAGAAACAAGCGCCCTCGCCACACCAACTTCTGGACCGATAACTTCACCGCTGCGCAACAGAAGCAGAACATCCCGCAGGTCTACGAGCCGAACGAGTTCGGCACCGACGATTTTGCGCGCTTCTGCAAGCTGTGCGGCGCCGAGCCCTACATCGCCGCCAACGTGCGCAGCCTGACGCCGCTCGACTTCGACCACTGGGTGGAGTACTGCAACTCGCCGCGCGGAACCACGACGCTGGCCGAGACCCGCGCGGCCGACGGCTCTCGCGATCCATACAACGTGCGCTATTGGGGTGTGGGCAACGAGAGCTGGGGTTGCGGCGGTAACTTTGACCCCGAAGACTACGCCATCGAGTTCAAGCGCTACACCACCTGGGTTCCCAGCTACGGTGTGCCGCTGCGCTTTGTCGCCTCAGGACCCAACAGCGATGAGCAGGCCTGGACACGCGGCTTCTTCAACAAGCTCTACCACGGCCAACCCAGCCACGATCCTCACAGCGTGTGGGGCCTGAGCGTCCATCACTACGCGTGGAATCTCTCCCGCGGCAAGACCCAGGACTGGGACGCAGGCAAGGGCGACGCGCTCAAGTTCGACCCCATCGACTGGTATGAGTTGGGCAAGGAGACCGATCGCATGGAGGGCATCATCCTCGATCACTGGACCGCGCTCGGCGAGTTCGATCTCGATCACAAGGTGAAGCTTGTCGTGGATGAGTACGGCCCCTGGTATCGCCCCGGCACCGAAAACTCTCCTGAACAGTTGCTTGGCCAGATGATCACCGTCCGCGACGCCGTCATGACCGCCATCTCGCTCGACACCTTCAACCGCAATGCCGACAAGGTGGGCATGGCCGCCTGCGCGCAACTGGTCAACAATCTCAATGCGCTCTTCCTCACGCACGGAGACAAGTTCGCCACCACGCCGGTCTTCAACGTCTTCGAGCTCTACGCGGCGCACCAGGGCGGCACGGCGCTGCGCTCCGAGTTCTCAGCCCCTGAGGTCCGCTATGACCGCGACGGCAAGCCGGCCAGCTTCTGGGGCCTCAAGGGATCGGCCTCGCTCAAGGGCAAGACGCTCACCCTCACCGCGGTCAACCCCGACGTAAGCCAGCCGCGCGAGACCGAAATCGTCCTGCGCGGCGCAAGCGCGGCCGGAGCCAAAGCCTGGGTTGTCGCCGAGAGCGACATCCACGCCCACAACACCCTCGACCAGCCGGACCAGGTCAAAACCCGCACCGCCGAGGTCAGCCTGCGCCCCGGCTCGCTGAGCTTCACCTTCCCGCCCGCTTCGGTGGTGAAAATCGAGGTCCAGTTGAGTTAGCAGGAAACGAATAACTTGCCTGTACGCAACAGGCCGGAGCTTCCGCTCCGGCCTTTGCTCTCGATCAAGTTCTCAGCACATTGTTAGAAATCCAACCGTAGCCCAAACTGCATCCGGCGGAAGGTGCGGTCGCCAAGGCGGCTTGGGTGCGCCGCTTGAACTACGATCCCAGGTCTCAGAAGAGAGACCTGTGGCACCCGGCTGGGGCTGAAGCCGCCCAGCCGAGGGTGAGAGGCACGCGCCACAGTTTCACAGTATTTGCGTCGAATTACGCCGCTCTGAGATGCCCATCGTAATCCATTGATTATGCTTGGGTTGCGAGGGCCTCCAAATTTCACAGAAGCACATTATCTATGTTTTCGTGAAACCGTCCGTGGTAAGCCATTGAATCTGCATGGGTTAAAGCGGCTCCACAGTTTCACGGCCCAAGAACGCGATTTTCCGGGACCAGGCGGCACCGGGGCACTTGCTGTCAAGCGTTTTCGTTTGAAGTATTTGCAAGGCATTCACCCGCAGTGAAAGTAGGGATTGAGGTAGACTTTTTCGCTTAAAAAGCTTCAGCAGGCGGTGCGGCGGCCCCGGTGGAGTCCGATTTGGCCACGGGGAACGCATGTGCGGCAAGCGAGACTCCGGGCAGGGTTTCGATAAGGTACTCGACAATCCGGGACAGCGATGCGTCGCGCTCGGCTGCCCAAACCCGCGCCCGGCGGTATGCCTGGTCGCTGACGATAACAGTGATGTTTTTCATGGTTTGCACTCCGAGGGCGCAGGGTGGTTGAGCCACCCCAGCGACGAAGACCTGTCGCCGGGGACCCCGGTGGTTTCCTGCCTGTCCTCTACTTGCTATTGTGCGCGAAGGGAGAGTAATTATCTGCAAACCGCGTCCAGCGATACACCCAGGTCTCAGAGGCGAGACATGGGGCACCCGGCCATATTGAGCGCCAAAACCTGAGTATCAGGATGGGAATGCGGCGCATGACCCGGCTTACCAATGGGTTTTCTAAGAAGTGGGAGAACCTGCAAGCCGCTTATTCCCTATGGTTTGCGTATTATAACTTTTGCCGCGTTCACCAGACGTTGAAAGTCACACCGGCCATGGAAAGCGGAATTGCAACCCGCGTGTGGGAGATTTCAGGCCTGATAGCGGCTTAACCGGATCGCGGGAAGCGGAGGCTCAGGGCTTCCGCTTTTTTCTTGAGGGAAGCAAAGGTGCGGGAGGATTGATCCTGAAACTCCAGTCGCACTGATTTGGATGAAAACAGTACAGGATTTGGCTACAATCTGACTCTTGCTTCACCTTGAACAGTGTGGATTGGCAATTTGGACAATGGAGGATCATTCAGTCTTCTTTCTCTCTTATTAGATTTGGAGAGAAGCGTCATTTCCAAAGATCATTTTCTCGATAGCCTTATCACGATCCCATGCCGCTTTTTGCAATTTGACAGTTTCCTCGCGTGGAAGGAATTCGTTTCCGCCTTCCTTACAGACAACGATCTCCAATCCGCCAATACCCGCAGTATTCAGGTGATGGGACGCCATAATCATGTGGGCAGCAAGGGGAATCAATTGCTCTGCGGTGAGAAATTGATGGTAGAACCTGTGAATCCAGAAAATAGCTGGAGTTCCCATATCCCCGGCAATGTCGAATCCGTCTGACGGCTCACAAAACGGAGTCCATTGCCCCTCTTGCATGGCAAGCTGAAACCGGAATAGTTGAAAGGGCGGAATAACAATCAACCCCTGAGCGTCCCATCTCTCTGCCTCGGGAATACTATCGGCAATCTCCTGAATTGATGCTTCAGGGGCTTCGCCATTAAACCGCAAGAGAATAGCCTCTGCGGTGGTGTCTGCGGTCTTCTTATCCAAAGCACAAGAGACTACCATGTGGCCGTTAGTCTTAATCTTGCTGCGATTCGTCCAAGAGCGAATCACCTGCCCTATGTGACGGCCATTTCTCAGCGTTTCTATATTGCGCGTCCACTGCGTATCGCTGGCCAATATAGTCCCATCTGAGCCAACCATTCCGATTTGCATGGTCAATGGAATGCCCTCCGGGCTGAGAATACTTTGCCTATCTTGACTTGAACGTTGCTTTACCATTACGCTCCTATCTAGGAGCGCATACGCCGATTCAGCCCGTGCCGTCTGCCAAGAATGCAACGGTCGAACTCGACCGCTTCACGGATTATATGCCGCACGTCAAGGCCCCTGATCGGGGCCTTTTCGTTTGCCCTATAATAGCGCAAATTGGAAAAACCGGCGCGGAGACCAAGCGAACCCGCCGCTAGCAAAGGAGTTGCCATGAATCGCTCACTCGCTTTTTTGCTGCTCACGTTCTCCACCATTTCGCTCGCTCAAGCTCCGCAGTTCAAGAGCGGGTCCACCGTCTACATTGAACCGATGGACGGATACGAAACCTATCTTGCCGCTGCAATTGTTAAGAAGCATGTTCCGCTGACCGTGGTAGCTGACAAAGGCAAGGCGGATTACATCATCACGAGCAACGTCAACCATCAGACTCCTAGCCAACCAGCGGTTGTCGTCAACGACTCCAGCGTGAATAAAAACGCGGTGAACAGCACGAATGTCAATAACGGCAACAATGACGCGTGGAATCAAGGGTGGGAATTAGGTAGCCAGAGGGCAGCGGAACGAAGGGCTGCTCATGCCGCCCTCGGATCAACCAGTGTGAGCATTTCCATAGTCGATCCGCGATCTTCGCAGATTGTTTTCGCATATTCAGCAGGCAAGACGGGAACCAATCAGTTCGAGAAAACAGCGGAGACTTGTGCGAAGAGCGTGAAAGAGTTCATTGAAAAGTCCGAGAAGCCAAAGAAATAAGCAATTCCCTTACCAAACTTTTTAGCTGCAACGCAGTGATAGGACAGTACTAGAAACTTCGCCAGTTTCTTCCCCAAGCGACAACCGTGAAACGGCCGTCGGACGCTCCCAAAAAACTTCCGCGCTGCGCGATTGCAACCGGACGAACTTATTGCTGCTGTTGCATCTGCTGCAAATCAATGAAGGGCAAAATGGGCTGCGGAGGCTGTTGGGCGCGCTCCACCAGCACGCTCCAATCGTCCGGGATGGGCAGCTTGCGGTCCAGGGCCGGCGGTTGGTCGCTGGCCTCCACATGCACGGCCACATAGAGCTCGCTTTCGGCCTTGCCGCGGAAGATGCCGTGCGTCGGAGGCACATCGGCGTAATCCCGGCCCACGGCCGTGCGGATGTGCCGGTGGTGGGCCACCAGGTTGTTGGTGGGATCGAATCCCACCCAGCCCAGATACGGCAGCAGCACATCGACCCACGCGTGGGTGGCGTCCGGCGTCGAGCGATCGTGGTCCTCACGGCTCCGGTACAGGTAGCCGGAAACATAGCGGGCCGGAATCCGCACGTGGCGCAAGAGCGCGATCATGGTGTGGGCAAAGTCCTGGCAGACGCCCTTGCCGCTGACGATGGCTTCATCGATCGGCGAGTCCACGCGCGTGGAGCGCGGCACATACTCGAAGTAGTCGAAGAGCCGCTGGTTCAGCTCCTGCACCAGCATCAACGGATCGTCCCGGCGGGTGACGCCCATCTGCTTGGCCAGCAGCGTCAGCGCCGGAGTCTCGACGGCAAAGGTCGAGGGCAGCAGCATCTCCCAGTAGTCGCCGGCCTCGACCAGGTCGTCGAGCGCCTCCCAAGCGTCGGGCGACAGGAAACGGGGCACATCGGGCAGCACCTGCTGCTCCACCACCGACTCGGCCACAATCACCAGTTGGTTGTGCTCGCCGGGAATATCGAAGTGCTGCACGTTGTTGCCCAGGTGGTCGCGATAGCTGAAGACGCGGCACCGCGGGCTCACCGACAGCGAAAACATGAGACAGTGCTGGTTCGAGTCCGAGCGCGGATTCATGCGCGCCTCCATGACGCTCTCGCTGATGGGGTCCGAGTAGCGGAAGCGCGTAAGGTGCCGTATGGAATAAAAATTCATCTTCGCTCCCCGTTTCTTGCTAAACCGCCAGTGCGGACTGGATGGAGTACTGCACATAGTAACGGTAGATGAGTTCATGAATGCGCATGCATTGCTCCCGGATGGTGTGCAGGAAGCTCGCCGTATCGCCCGCCAGGATCTCCCCCATCGTGGTGTAGCCGAGCATGGCGTTAAGCCGGCCGATGACCGCAGTCAACTCGTCCGGAGTACGGCGCCCGCCGCTGCGCTGGATGGATTCGACAGCGCGCCGGATGGCGTCGACGGCGTAGCGGATGGCATGGGGAAAGCCGCGGTTGAGAAGCAGGAATTCCAGAATGCGGCCGGGCGAGAGATCGGCGGTGTAGACCTGGCAGTAGGCCTCGAAGGAGGTACAACAGCGCAGCAGCCCCACCAGCTCAAGATACTGGTATCCGGAGTCCTCGCGCTCATGCACCTGAAACAGATCCGGCTGGTAGACCTCGAGCAGCGTGGCGGTGGCGTAGGCCCGTTCCAGGTAGCGGCCCAGGCGGATGAACTGCCAGCCCTGGCCATGGATCATGGTGGTGTCGCTCACACCCTGGAACAGGTGAATGCCATCCACCACCGACGCCAGCAAATCGTTGATGCTGGTGCGGACCTGGACCTGCGCGAGCGGCGCGTGCATCTGGTGGAAAAGCCGGTTCAGCCGCTGCCACTGCTCGCTCGAAATCTCCTCGCGCACCTGGCCCGCGTTTTCCCGGGCCCCGTTCACGCAAAACGTGACGCTGGCCGGGCTGAGGCTGTCGAATATCAGCTTGCTGGCCATCGCATCCAGATCGCCGTTCCACTCCATGCCCACCGGATTGCCCAGCGAAGCCACCATTCGCTGCCAGCGCTTTTCCGCGCTGGTGTCGCTGGTATCCAGCATCAGGCTCATGGTCACGTCAAGCTGGCGCACGGTGTTCTCCGCCCGCTCCAGGTAGCGGCTCATCCAGTAGAGATTGTCGGCAACGCGCGATAGCATCGCAAGTACCTTCCCCAACCCTGTGTTGGACTATTGTTCCAGAACCCACGTGTCTTTACTGCCGCCGCCTTGCGAGGAGTTCACCACCAGCGAACCCTTTTCCAGAGCCACCCGCGTCAGCCCTCCAGGTACGATGTTCACCTTGTCGCCAAACAGCACGTAAGGGCGCAGGTCCACGTGGCGCGGCTCCAGATGGTTGCCGATCAGGCATGGAGCGCGGGAAAAATCCAGCGTGGGCTGCGCAATGTAGTTGCGCGGGTTGGCTTCGATCTGGCGGGCAAACTCCTCCCGCTGGCGCGCCGTCGAGTGCGGACCGATCAACATTCCATAGCCGCCGCTCTCACCGACCGCCTTTACCACCAGCTTGTCCAGGTTGGCCAGCACGTGCCGGCGCTCCTTCTCATCCGTCAGCAGGTAGGTCTCCACGTTGGCCAGAATCGGTTCCTCGTCCAGGTAGTAGCGGATGATGCGCGGCACATACGCATAAACTGCCTTGTCGTCGGCCAGCCCCGTGCCGAAGGCGTTGGTCACCGTCACGTTGCCGGCGTGGTAGGCGTTGAACAGACCCGCGCAGCCCAGCGACGAGTCCGAGAGAAAGATCAACGGATCGCTGAAGTCGTCGTCCACGCGGCGGTAGATCACGTCCACGCGCTTGAGCCCGTCGGTGGTGCGCATGTAGACGATGTTGTCGTGGGTCACCAGGTCGCGGCCTTCGACCAGGTCGATGCCCATCTGCCGGGCCAGATAGGTGTGCTCGAAGTACGCGGAGTTGAAGACTCCCGGCGTCAGCAGCACGATATTCGGCTCCGGCCGGCCCTCCGGCGCCAGCGAACGCAGCGTGGCCAGCAGCAGTTGCGGATAGTGCTCGATGGGCCGCACCCCGTAGCTGTGGAAGAGCTTCGGGAAGGTCCGCTTCATTACCCGGCGGTTGGTCAGCATGTAGCTCACCCCGGAGGGCACCCTGAGATTGTCTTCGAGCACCACAAACTCGCCGGTATTCAGCCGCAGCAGGTCGGAGCCCACCACCGCGATGTAGACATTCCGCGGCACCTGCAAGCCTCGCATCTGCCGCCGGTAGTGCTTGCAACTGTAAACCAGTTCGCGCGGCACCACCCGGTCGTTCAGGATCTTGGCGTCGAAGTAGACGTCGTGCAGAAAGTGGTTGAGCGCGGTGATGCGCTGGGTCAGGCCGCGCTCGATCCGGTCCCACTCCTCGGCCGTAACCAGCCGCGGCAGCAGGTCATAGGGAAAGATGCGCTCCGTGCCCTCGTCGCGCCCGTAGACGGTGAAGGTAATGCCCTGGGTCAGAAACGACAGGTCCGCCGACTGCTTGCGCCGCTGCAACTCCTCCTTGGGCAGCCGCGCCAGCGTCTCGGCCAGCGCCCGGTACTGCGGCCGCACTTCGCCGTTCCGCTCGCGCATCTCGTCGAATGCCTGGTCGAGAGGATAGTCTCCAAAGAGCGTCTCCAGTTCCACTGTAGGTCCAGCGCTCATGAGGGGCAGTGTGCTTTCCTTGCCGCAAATTCGGGCTCCGGCGGCGAATGAGATGCAGCCTCCCAGGCCAGGTGCGCCGCACCCGCCCCGCTCCAGCTTCCAACCCCATCCCGCCTGAACCCTGTTCTTTAGC
>JBEKZJ010000034.1:0-35894 GCA_049509995.1 Occallatibacter sp.
CAATAGGCTTCAGGATGTTCGGTTTCCGTCCTTCCTGCTATTCAAGCTACGGGGCTTGGACTTTTACCCCGGTGGGACTTGCTCCCACTGATCATGCCAGCCTTCGCTGGACGCACACTTCACGTTGCAAATTCGGTTTCGATGAGTGCATTGGTAATTCTTGATTCCGGCTATGCCGGGTTAAGGTAATGGGGTGACTCCGCCCTGTTGTCGCGAAAATCACCCCAACACAGGGCCACAGAACGAAATCCGCCCGGCAAGCGTATCCTTTTCGGCAGTTTGCCAACAATTCATCCGCTCCAGCCTCTCTGGTTCCATGCCGTTGCGTTGTTGGCGTGGACCTTTGCGCACGGGTGTGCGCCATCGCACATGCGGATCGCGATTCGACGATTGGCACCGCTTCCGGCGGTAATAAAAGGAGATTCCATGTACATCGCCATAGTCATTTTGTTCATGTTCGTCTGCCCGGCTCTCTCTGTGGCAGGTGAAGCTGCTTTGTCTCATCACGCGGTCAGCATCTTTGTATTGACGGCAAAGTGGTTCGTTTTCTGGGCGGTTGGGATCCGGCAGTTCACCGCCGGCGTGTGGCAAACACTGAAGCCCGGATTCACGACCCGGGAAATCTTCAGAATGCAAGGCACCGAATCATACCCCATCGTGCGGGAGGTTGGATTCGGCAACATCTGCATGGGGACTCTGGGAATCTGTTGCTTGTCTCGTCCTGGCTGGATTCTTCCCGCAGCGGTGGCCGGCGGGCTATATTACGGGCTGGCCGGACTGATGCACGTCTTCAGGAAGGACAAGAACGCGATGGAGCAGACGGCGATGATCTCCGACGCGTTTGCCTTTCTCGTACTGCTGGCAGTGGTTGTGAGGAGTTGGGCCTGAGCGGTCGCTCTCGTTGCCTTCCAGCATGGATTTAAGTTTTTCGCAGAGCTGGGATCTGATCGGCTGGCCAACGCAGACGATGAGCCTGCCGGGACGGAACCAGCCTCTGCGCTGTTGCCCGGGCCTCGCTTTGGCCGACGAGCGCGACGGGAACGAACGGCGCACGCCATCGCCAATACGCAGCGGCGAAGCGCAGAAATGGAGATCCGAATGAGCATGACCTCGGTTGCATCCACCCTTCCGCCGGCATCCCACAGCACTCCGCCCACATACAACTGCGCGCTGGGCTACCTCAAGGCTTGCATCATTGCCCTGGTTGTCGCCCATCATGCATCGCTCGCCTATCATCCGTCCGCCGCGCCCATCCCCGCATCCCTGCTTTCGCCAATTCGCTGGTGGCAGGCATACCCCGTAGTCGACGCGCACGCCGCATGGGCAGGCGTTTTCGCCACTGTGAACGACATCTTCTTCATGGCCCTCATGTTCTTCGTCTCGGGACTCTTTGTCTGGCGCAGCCTGACGCGCAAGGGCGCCGGCGGTTATATGCGTGATCGCCTTCTTCGCATCGGCCTGCCCTTCATCCCGGTGGCCATCATCCTGGCACCGCTTTCCTATTACCCCACCTATCTGCAAATCCCCGGCCACGACGGCCTCGGCGGTTTCCTCTATCAATGGGTCAGGCTGGGCACGTGGTCGGCCGGTCCGGTCTGGTTCCTCTGGGTTCTGCTCGTCTTCGACTTGCTCGCCGTCTGCGCGTACAAGATCGCGCCCAAATGGGGCCCGCGTCTCGGACGCATCACCCGTGGCGCTTCGCAACGCCCTGCGATTCTCTTCCTTTGCCTGGTCGCCGTATCCGCCCTCGTCTACGCTCCGATGACTCTCGCCTTCGGACCGTTCTCGTGGGCCGCGTGGGGTCTATTCACTTTCCAGAAGAGCCGCATCCTCCTTTACTTCCTGTTCTTCGTCACTGGAATTGCGATTGGCGCCTGGGGCCTCGATCGCGGCCTGCTTGCGCCGACGGGAAAGCTCGCCCGCCGCTGGCCTCTTTGGGTTGCAGCTGCCACCGTCGCGTTCCTTGCTTACGCAAAGGTCGCCGCCATGGTCTACAGCGCTCCGATCCCGCACACGTGGCACGAGGCCGTCCTTTCTGGCCCGATCCTGCTCTACCTGCTCCTATTCACTGTCTCTTGCGCGGCGTCGAGTTGCGCATCCTTGGCCGTCTGTCTGCGCTTTCTCGCCGCTCGCTCCCGCGTTCTCGACAGCCTGGCCGCGAACTCCTACGGCATCTTCCTCACCCATTACCCCTTCGTAAGCTGGCTCGGCCTCGCGCTGCTCGGCGTTTTCCTGCCCACGTTCGCGAAATTCCTTCTCGTCACGGCAGGTTCCATTGCGCTCAGCTGGCTGGCAGTCATCGCACTGCGCCGCATTCCGGCCCTGGCGCGCATCATCTGAGTTGCCCCTTCACCGCAGGTTGAAACCGGGGGAGAATGCATCATGGCAACTACCGAATTCTCCCGGCGCGGATGCGTATTTTGTCTGCGGACTCGGGGAACTGGCTTCCGGTGAGTTGGTGCGGCAATTCAATCTGCTCGATCCATTCAATATCTGGATCTGGGTAAACAGAGCTTCCGGTCCCGGCTGGCGCTTGATCCACACACGGTAGGCGCCGCCAACATGGAATCGCTACTTCCTTTCCTGTAGGGCTCTCACATTCCCTACAACATGCCGGTTTATCCCGGCGCTCGGCGGTTGATCGGCAATCCGGAAATAATCAGTCAACCGCGTAGTCGTTGGCCCTACTGCCCCAGCACCGCCCTTTGCGCGGCGAAGATCTCCTTCAGCCCCACCTCCGCCAGATCGATGAGTCCGTTCAACTGGCTGCGCGAGAAGCTTCCCTTCTCGGCCGTGGCCTGGGTCTCGATCAGCCCCCCGTCGGCGATCATCACCACGTTCATGTCCACCTCGGCCTGGGAATCCTCCTCGTAGCAAAGGTCGAGCACGGGCGTTCCGTCCACGATGCCCACCGAGGTGGCGGCCACCAGTTGCCTGAGCGGCGAAGCTTTGAGCGTTCCGGCCTCGACCAGCGCGTTCAAGGCCAGCGCCAGCGCCACCGCCGCGCCGGTGATGGCCGCCGTGCGCGTCCCCCCATCGGCCTGGATCACGTCGCAATCCAGGATCACCGTCCGCTCGCCCAGCGCCTGCATATCCACGACCGAGCGCAGACTGCGCCCGATCAGCCGCTGAATCTCGTGCGTCCGGCCGCCGATCCTGCCCCGTTCGCTCTCCCGCGGGGTGCGGGTGACAGTCGAGCGGGGCAGCATGGCGTACTCCGCCGTCACCCAGCCGCGGCCCGCATTGCGCAGCCAGCCCGGAACTCCCTGCTCCACGGTGGCGCAAGTCAGCACCCGGGTGTTGCCGAGCGTTACCAGCACCGAGCCTTCGGCGGTCTGGACAAAGCCGGTGGCGAGGGAGAGCGGACGAAGCTGGGCAGGAGTTCTGCCGCCAGGACGGAAGAAGGGAGTTTGGCCAGGGGCGTGCATAGTGGGATTGTACGGGAGAGCGCGTCCCGAAGCGGCGGGGAACCTGAAGGAAGGGGCGGTTCCAGGACGGGAAAACGGAATGCTCCCGACCCGGAACAGGAATGACTGCCTAACCGGATGAAACTAAATAGGTTAGATCGATTCTATCGGACCTGCTTGTTCCATTTTGGGACATTCTGTTCCCCATCGTCCCTTCGAGCCCGTCTGGACACCAGACACTAAGCCTTTCCCTTATCAGGAACTTAGCGCGGACGTTCTAGTTTGGCACGCCACGTGTAATAGAACAGGACAGAATCCAGACGCAGGGCAGGAACGGGAATCGCCGAGGCGGAGCCCGAAGAGCAGCTCGAGGGATCTGCGCCGGCGGTGCGCGCGGCCCACAGGGCAGGAATGCAAAAACGAAGGCGGGACGGAATAGCGGGGAGACAAGAAACGGTCCGGGTGGGAGAGGGAGCAAGGTATGCGGCAGATGGAGCAGGCGGCAGGATGGGACACAGCGGAGCGCAGGCGGGTGGAAGCGGTGGTGGAAACGCTGGCCACCCTGCGCAGCGAGGGCGAAAACCTGGCGGAGGTAGCGCACGACGCCAGAAACATGGTCACGGCACTGGGGCTTTACTGTGATCTTCTTGAGGAGCCGGGGGTGTTGACCGCCCCGTACCTTCACTATGGAAGCGAGTTGCGGCTGGTGGCCACGGCCAGCCGCCGGCTGGTGGAAAAGCTGGTGGCTCTGGATACCCGCGAAGCTCCGGGAGGCGCTTCGTCCCAGGTCGCCTCGCGCGACCTGGAAAGATCGCCCACGCCAGCCTCGGCCGGCGACCGGCTTCAGCAGTCCCGGCGCTGGGATCTGATGCCGGCCGAGCCGATCGACAGCCTGGCCGAAGAGCTGCTCGCCAACCGCAACCTGTTGGCCGCGCTGGCCGGGACCTCGATTGCCCTGACGGTAGACGCCGAAGGGGGCGCCAGGCCGGTGAGGCTGACGGGAGAGGACCTGACCAGGGTGCTGGTGAACCTGGTCAAGAATGCCGCCGAGGCCATGCCCGCGGGCGGCACCATCCAACTGGGCCTGCGCGAGCAGCCTGCGCAACCGGGCGCCCCCCGGTGGCTGTCGCTGACCATTGAAGACAACGGGCCGGGCATAGCCCGCAAGGCGCTGGACAAGATATTTGAAGCCGGCTACAGCACCCGCTTGAGCGGCCCCTCGACCAACGGAGGCTGGCCGGCTACCCATCGCGGGCTGGGTCTGTCCATCACCCGTTCGATTGTGGAAGCGGCGGGCGGGCGCATTCACGCGGCAAACCGCGCCCGTGGCGGCGCGCGCCTTAAAATCGAATTGCCCGTCCGGGAGCGCTGAACAAGGGCACCGGCACAGCGCGACCGGGGCGGCACAGAACCGGTCATCATCATCCAATTCACCCAATCACGCGCGAGGCGAATACAATGCTCGAAGCAGTTCTAAACCCGAGAACCATGGAGTTTATTCCTCAACTTGCGGAGCCGGCGGTGCGGTTGCACCTGCTGGTGGTGGACGCGGACGCGGCGGTTCGCTCGGCCTGCGCCGAGATCGCCGCCAGCCTGGGCTATGCCGTCGAAAGCACCGGCGACCTGGGCCAGGCGCGGAGCCAGATGCGCGGCCACGCGGCCGACATCCTGCTGGTCAACCTTCCTTTCGGGAGCAGTCTGGGTCTGGAGCTGGTCTCCGAGGTCAAGCTGCTCTACCCGGATACCTCGGTGATCGCCATGACCGCCTCGGGATCGGTGAATGCGGCCGTCGAGGCCATGCGCTGCGGCGCCTCCGACTACCTGACCAAGCCCTTCGCCATCGACGAGCTTTCCACGGTGCTGGAGCGCGCGGCCTCCAGCCACCTGACCGACACCGCCACCCGCCAGTTGCGGGAACGGCTGCGGCTCAGTCAAGGTCTGGGCGCCATGATCGGCCGCTCGGGGGAGATGGAGAAGCTTTACCGCATCCTTTCCAAAGTCGCCCAGAGCTCGCACCCGGTCCTGGTCCTCGGCGAGAGCGGCACGGGCAAGGAACTGGTGGCGCGAACCATCCACGCCTACGGCCCCAATTCTCAAAAACCCTTCCTGCCGGTGGACTGCGGCTCGCTGGTGCCCACGCTGATCGAAAGCGAACTGTTCGGCTACGTCAAGGGCGCCTTCACCGGGGCCAACCGCTCCAAGGACGGGCTGCTGGTCTCGGCCGAGGGGGGCACGGTGTTTCTGGATGAGATCGGCGAACTCTCGCTGGATTTACAAGCCAAGCTGCTGCGCACTCTCCAGGAAAAAGAGGTGCGGCCCGTCGGGGCCACCCATCGCGTGCCGATGAAGGCGCGCATTGTGGCCGCCACCAACCGCGATCTGGCGGTAATGGTCGAGAAGGGCACCTTCCGCAAGGATCTCTTCTACCGGCTCAACGTGGTCAATCTGCGCCTCCCGGCGCTGCGCGACCGCCGCGAGGATATCCCGCTGCTGGCGGCGCATTTCCTGGACCGCATCAGCCGCGAGCACGGCACCAAGTTCACGCTCAGCGACGAGGCTCTGCGCACCATGATGCGGCACGACTGGCCGGGCAATGTGAGGGAGCTCGAAAACTCGGTGGAGCGGGCCTGCGCCCTGTCTTCGGGGCCGGTGCTGCACCTCGGCGACCTGCCCACGCAGCTTCAGCAACAGGGTCTGGAGGCGCGGCGCGCCGCCACGGCATCCACCGCGCCGGCCGGGGAGGGCTCCGCCGCACCCCAGGTGATGACGCTCGCCGATCTCGAGCGCCAGGCCATCCTGAACGCCATTCGCACCCTCCACGGCGACAAGCTGCAGGCCGCCAAGCTGCTCGGCATCGGCAAGACCACTCTTTACCGCAAGCTGAAGGAATACGGCATCGCCGATCCGCTTCGGGAAGAGTGACCGGTCCGGACTGGAGCCGGAACCAAATGCGCCGATAGGGCAATTACGGGAAAAGCCACGGGCCCCAAGCGGAATTGAAACCTGCACGGGCCGGAAAAGGATGCCCAGGCCATGAACTGGCCGGACACCGAATGAGGAGTTGAGGATGAGCATTCTGATTGTGACCGGAATTGAAGGCGCCCGTAACTGCGCAGCCGTGGTGGGCGCGCAACTGGGCATGGAAGTTGAAGTGGCGGAAGGGCGCAAGGCCGCGCTGGGGGCGCTGCGCCGCCGCGAGTTTTTGGCCGTGGTGATGGATGAGACCATGGCCGAGTGCGATCCGTCCGCCGCCGAGGCGATATGGGAGCGCGCCGGGCTGGCAATCCCTTTGCAGATCAACTTCGCGCTCTCCGGCGCGGCCCGCCTGATCCGGGAGATTCGCGCCGCCCTGCATCGCCGCGAGCGGGAGCAGACCCTGGCCCGCCGCGCGGCGGCTGCTGCCATCGAGACCGAGTTGAAGACCACGGTCGCCGGCCTGTTGCTGCACTCGCAGTTGGCCCTCTCCGGCGGCGAAGTGCCCGCTATTATCGCCGACAAGCTGCGCGTGGTGGCCGACCTGGCCGGCAACCTCCGCCAGCAGTTGAACGCGCCGTTCGAGGTCCGGGGGGATGCGGCCGCCTGACTCACCGTTGACGAAAGAGTTCATTGCGTTGCACGCGCATCGCCGGGGCGTACCTGCCCCGGCGTCTTTTTTCGCCGCATCCTCCGCCAACCCGCCCTCCCCCTCCCCCGAAAAAATCGCGCCTTCGCGCTGTGCGGCTGTGAACCCCAACCTAAACCCTTCCCTTTCAAAAACTTGCGAAGGCGGCCTCCACGCAGATACGGCGTCAGTACTGCAGTACGCCGATACCAACCAACACATTTCAAAAGACTTATAGACAGGCTCCGAACCGCGTGCAGGCGCTGTAACCCCTTAAAACGGTGCCCCCCTGACCGGCGGGCAGCCCAGCTCCGTAGAAGAGGGTGGTTTAAGCTGAGGGGAGCATGAAAGAATCGGCTGTGCTGCTCATCGATTGCCCGGACCGCAAGGGTCTGGTGGCCCGCGTCGCCGGCCTGCTCTACGAGCGGGGCGCCAACATTCTCCACGCCGACCAGCATCAGGATCACGATCTGGGGCTCTTTTTCATGCGCGTCGAGTGGGCGCTCGACGAGCCGGCGGCGGGGCCGGCAGGGCAGACAGACGGCCAGACAACCAGCCCGGAAGGCTTTGATCTGGAAGGCTTTAGAGCGGCCTTCGCCCCGCTGGCGGCGGAGCTCGGCATGCGCTGGCAGTTGACCTCCGGCGCGCGGCGGCCCAGGGTGGCCTTGTTCTGCTCACAGTACCTGCACTGCATGGCTGACCTGCTGCACCGTTGGCGGACCGGCGAGTTGGTATGCGACATTCCGATAATCGTTTCGAATCATAGGGATGTGGAGAAGCTGGCGGCGTTTTACGGGATTCCCTTTGCCTACGTCGAGGTTACCGCGGCCACGCGCGCCGACGCTGCGGCGCGGCAACTGGAACTGCTTGAATCGAAGGGGGTTGAGCTGGTGGTGCTGGCGCGCTACATGCAGGTTCTTTCTCCCGCCTTTGTGGCCCGCTACCCGGCCGCGATCATCAACGTGCACCACTCGTTTCTGCCTGCGTTTACCGGCGCCAAACCCTACCACGCGGCGCACGCCCGGGGAGTGAAACTGATCGGGGCCACCAGCCACTATGTGACTGATTTGCTTGACGATGGGCCGATCATCGAGCAGGACGTGGCGCGCATCTCGCACCGCGACCAGGTGGAAGATCTGGTGGCGCGGGGCCGCGATCTGGAGCGCATCGTCCTGTCCCGCGCCGTGCGCTGGCACCTGGACCGCCGCATCCTCTGCTACGGCAACAAGACGGTGGTATTCGATTAAAGCAGGCGACACGGTTCAGAGAACCGTTGGCGGTGACCGCTGTTGACTGACCAATCAACTTTCTCCGTGGGCGCGTGTTGAAAATGGTGGCTTACAGGTCACGATGTGGCGCGAAATGGGACTTACAGGTCCACGATTTGGAGGTAACCGGGGAGCTTCAGGTCCACGGTTTGGTGCGTTTCGTGGAGTTCCAGGTCCCCGGAATGCGGGATGGCCCTGAATCGCCCGTGGGGCTGGCGGGAGATGGCTGGTAGGCCTCGAATCACTCCAGAAAGGCGATGCTTGCCGGACTTCCAACCGGCGTGTACTGGCCCGTGAACGTGAGCAGGCCTGTGTCGCGATGAATCCTGAAAGAGGTGATGTTATCGCTGCGCCGATTGCACGCATAGAGGAAATTGCCGCCAGGATCGATCCTGCACTGACCGGGATAATCGCCCAGGGTGGCTGTCTCGCCGATGTGCTTCAGCCTGCCGTTGGCGTCGATCGAAAAAACGGCAATGGTGTCGTGCAGGCGGTTTGTGGCGTAAAGGAATCTCCCCTCCGGCGATACCAGAATCTCGGCTGCATAACTCGATCCGGCAAAGCCCGAAGGTAAAGCGGAGATTGTCTGCTGCGCGGCAAGCGATCCGGTGGCGGGGTCATAGAGTAAGAAAGCAATGGTGGAAGCTTCTTCCTGAATCGCATACAGCCAATGGCCGTTGGGATGAAATGCGAAGTGGCGAGGCCCGTCGCCGGAGGGCAAAGAAACGAAGGGTGCGCCAGCCGCGGGAGTCAGCTTTCCCGTGGCGGGGTCGAAGCGATAAATATAGATGCGGTCCTGGCCCAGGTCGGTTGCAAGCACGAATCTGTTCTGCGGATCGGGCGCAATCATGTGCGCGTGCGGGGCATCGTGGCCGCTGATGGCAAAGCTGCCGGGAGAAGCATCGGCCGCTTGCGCGCCGCCTACGGAGCTGCTGTCGCGGTGAATGTCTACCGCGGAGCCCAGCAATCCGCCGGCCAGAATCGGCAGCACGGCGATGCTTCCGCCGCCATAGTTGGCCACGAACGCATAACTCCCTGCGGCATCGATGCTCAGGTACGCCGGACCTGCGCCTTCCGAACTTACTTTATTCAGTGTGGCCAGATCGCCGCTTGCCGGGTCGATGGCGAAGGCGCTTACCGAGCCGCTGCCGCCTTGAAAGTCGCTGACTTCATTGACTGCGTAGAGGTATTTTCTCGAAGGATGAATCGCAATCCACGAAGGATTGGGAGTCTTCGCGGCCAGCACGCGGCTCGATAGCTCGCCGGTCGCCGCGTTCATTTCGAATCGATAGATGCCCTCTCCATTGCTGCCGCTGCCAACCGCGCCTGTATAGGTTCCCACATAGGCCAGGGTCTTGTTCATCTTTGGGCGCCGGACAGGGTCCAGGGCCGCTCCCAGCGCGGAATGTGCGACGCCCACAGCTGCCGCACCTTGGAGAAAGTGCCGGCGGGTAACTGCCTGGGGCAAAATTGTTTCTGTCATTCAATCCATCCTTATAGAACTGCGCCAGCCGTGAACTCGAGAGGCCGCGGCACGCAACGGTTCATCCATCAGACTACACACGACAAGGCCACGGTGAAAACGAGCGCGATAACTGAGATGATCGTCTCGCACACCGACCAGGTCTTGATGGTCTGCGTAACGCTCATATTGAAGTACTCCTTGACCAGCCAGAACCCGCCGTCGTTGACGTGCGAAAAGATCAGCGAACCCGCGCCGGTGGCAATGGCCAGCAGCTCTGGGTGAACGCCTGGAGCATGCAATGCAATCGGAGCCACGATGCCGGCGGCCGTCGTCATCGCCACGGTCGCCGAACCCGTGGCAAGACGCATCAACGCGGCCAGCAGCCACGCCAGCAGCAGCAGTGGCACATGGCTGCGCAGCGCAACGCCGATGACCGCCTCGGAGACGCCGCTATCCTGCAGAATTCTTCCAAAGCCTCCGCCCGCACCCACCAGCAGCGTGATGGTCGCCGTGGGCGCAAGGCACTCGTTGCTGAAGCGCAGGATGGTCGCGCGCGTAAAGCCCCTCATGCGGCCGAGAGTGAAAAAGCTGAGCAGCACGCCGATCAGCAGAGCCATATCGTCATTGCCGATCAGGTGCAATCCTTGGTTCACTGCGCTTTTGGGCGCGGACACGGCGTCTGCCCAACTCCCGGTCATCATCAGAAGGACCGGAAATAGAATGGTGAACAAGGTAAGCCAGAAGCCAGGCAAGCTGCGCTCCGCGCCGTGATCGACAAACTCGGCTGCCATAGGATTCTTTGCGGGCAGTTCGATATGCGGCGCAATCAGCTTCGCGTAGAGCGGTCCGGCGATAACTGCCGTGGGAAGACCGATGAGCAGTGCATAAAGGATGGTGCGGCCCACATCCGCCTTGTAGATCGTGACCGCAAGCAAAGCCGCGGGATGCGGCGGCACCAATCCATGCACCACTGAGAGTCCGGCCACCATGGGCAGACCCACCAGAATCAGCGAAGTTCGCGTGCGCCGCGCCACCGTAAACGCAATCGGAATCAGCAGCACAAAGCCGACTTCAAAGAATGCCGGCAGGCCGATCACCAGCCCGATCACCATCATGGCCCAATGAATGTTCTTCTCGCCAAAGAATTGGATCAGGGTATTCGCGATGCGGCCGGCCCCGCCGGACTCCGCCATCATTTTGCCGAGCATGGTGCCCAGCGCCACAACGATCGCGATGTGTCCCAGCGTTGCGCCCACTCCCGCTTCAAAGGAATGAACCACCGTGGAAAGCGGCATGCCCGTGACCACGGCCAGGGCCAGCGAAGTAAGAAGGAGCGTGATGAAGGGATTCAGCTTGAAGACGGCAATCAATAGGATCAGGCCCACGACTGCGAGGAACGCCGAGACAAGCAGGAAGATACTGTGGGGATCGATCATAGTCATGCAATCGGCGCCGCTCCCCTCAGGCGGCTGAAGCTGCGAATTCTAGAAGCTTGAATCATTGGGCCCAGGTTGTCTTGCCGCGCGCGAGAAAGCGGCCCGCACGATTCCCCGTAGCTCCTTGAGCGGTGTAGGAGAGAACGCCGTTCACCCAAACGCCCGCGATTCCCTCCGCCGGACTTACAGGATGAATGAATGTCGCCGTGTCGATGATCTTTTCAGGATGGAAGAGCACCAGATCGGCGCAATAGCCCTTGCGTATCAGCCCGCGCTCCGCGAGCCCAAACCTCTGTGCTGCCATGGCGGTCATCTTATGAACCGCTTCAGGCAGCGAAAACAGCCGTTCTTCGCGGCTATAACGCCCCAGCACGCGGGGAAACGTTCCCCACAAACGAGGATGCGGGCGCGGATCGTTGGGCAAGCCATCGGAGCCGATCATGGTCGCCGGATGCGCGAGAATCCGCCGCATATCGTCCTCGGAGATACTGTGGTAGATAGCTCCAGCCGGCTGCAATCGCCGCGCCGCTTCGAGCTGAGTTACATTCCATTCCGCGGCGATTTGCGCCAGAGACTGCCCCGCAATCTCCTGGTGCGGCGTGCTCCATGTAATCGTAATCCTCACGCGCTCGTCTACCTGCCGTAAGTCAAGCGTGCTCGATCCAGCCGCGTAGGGATAGCAATCGCAGCCGATTTGCTGCGTGGTTTGCGCCGTCTCTAAAGCCTGCAACACTTCGCTGCTCCGTCCCCAGTTAGCGATGCCGGCACACTTCAGGTGAGAAACGATAACCGGCACATGACTCAAGCGGCCTATTTCAAAGGCCTCGCTCATCGCGTCGAGGATCGCTTCCGTTTCACTGCGCATGTGTGTGGCGTATACCGCGCCTGCCGAGGCCAGCGGCTGGGCCAGCGCCAGCACCTCTTCCGTGGTGGCTGCATGGGCCGAAAGATAAGCAAGGCCGGAGCTAAGCCCCAGCGCTCCGCCATCGAGAGCCTCAACTAACTGCACGCGCATCGAATCAATCTCAGATTCGGTCGCCGTCCGGTCGAGGCGGTCCATGTGATTGTTGCGCAGGGCCGTATGACCCACCAGCGCACCTACGTTCACGGCCGGCCGCGCAGCGCCGATGGCCGCGACATACGAAGCGAAGGTTGGGTAGCAAAAATCGTCCCTGGCGCCGAGCAGGCTCATCGGATCCGGTGGCTCGCCGCGTAACTCGACAGGCGCCGCGCTGATGCCGCAATTGCCCACAATGACTGTCGTCACGCCCTGCGAAAGCTTCGCCGGCATCGCCGGAGCGCGGACGACGCTGATGTCGTCGTGGGTGTGAACATCGATAAAGCCGGGCGCAAGCGCCATGCCTTCCGCATCCACGATTGTGGCTGCATTGCATGCGAGGGATGAGCCGATCTCGTAGATGCGGCCGTCACACAGCGCAACATCCAGAAGTTCCGGGGCGGTTCCGCTGCCGTCCAGGACGCTTGCATTTCGTAAAAGGGTGTCACAACTCAGCATGGCGCTCGTTCAGAATATAGACTATAACCATTGCATGTTCCAGAGCTATTCCATCTTTATCCTGGAACTTGCCGGAGATTCATTGGATGAACGATAAAGATTCCACCCGGACCGGCGCTCTAGGCGCGATTGGCCCGCTGAACAAGGGCCTGGGCTTTCTCGATCGCGCGCTCGAACCCAATGGCATCGCCCAACTCGACTGGAACCTTCTGCGCGAAGATCTCAGCCTGCCGACGGCCGTCCTCTATGAAGACCGGCTGCTGCACAACCTGAATTGGATGCGGCAATTCATCTCCGCCTATGGAGTCAGGCTGGCGCCCCACGGCAAAACCACCATGGCTCCCCGGTTGTTTGAGCTGCAACTGCAGGCGGGCGCATGGGGAATCACGCTTGCTACCGCGCATCAGACACAGGTCGCCTACGCGCACGGAGTACGCCGCGTCCTGATGGCAAACCAGCTGATCGGCAAGGAAAACATGGCCATCGTGGCGCGCCTGCTGCGGGACCCGGATTTCGAGTTCTACTGCCTGGTCGATTCGGCGGCGCAGATCGACCAGTTAGGCAGGTATTACTCGAAGCTCGGCCAGCGTCTGCGCGTGCTGATCGAGCTTGGCGTTGTTGGCGGCCGCGCGGGCATACGCGACGAGCTGCAGTTACAGTCCGTGCTGGCCTCGTTGTCCCGCTGGAGTGAGTCCATCGCCCTGAGCGGTGTCGAGGTATATGAAGGCGTTCTCGATGACGAATCCTCCATTCGCGCTTTCCTGCAACATGCGGTTGCCGTCACGCGAAAGCTCGCCGCGGAAAAGCGCTTCCAGCGCGCGCCCATCCTGCTTTCGGGCGCGGGCTCCGCATGGTACGACGTTGTAGCCGAGGTCTTTTGCGCCGCCGGGTTTGGCGACGCCGTAGAGATCGTTTTGCGCCCAGGTTGCTATCTCACGCACGACGTTGGCGCCTATCGCCAGGCGCAGGCCAGGATTCTCGAGCACAATCCTATCGCGCGGCAAATGAGTTCAGGACTCTTGCCCGCACTGCAGGTATGGGCGTATGTGCAATCGGTGCCGGAAGCGGAGAAGGCGATTGTCGGGTTGGGCAGACGCGACGCCGCCTTTGACTCCGGGCTGCCCGTCCCCGCGATGCATTTCAGGCCGGGGGATGCGGCTCCGAAAGCCGCTCCCGCGCACTGGAAAGTTACAAAATTGATGGACCAGCACGCTTACTTGCGAATTGACACTGAAGATGATATTCGCGTCGGCGATATGATTGGCTTCGATATCTGCCATCCTTGCCTGACCTTCGATAAGTGGCGCACCTTGCCGATATTGAATGCTGACTATCAGGTCATCGATATCGTTCAAACATTCTTCTGAGGCGCTCAGCCCCGCCCTGGCTGGCCCGGCGCACCGCGCAACTCAGTAGAGAAGATACTTCGCCCGTAGCGCCTGGAACTGTTCGATGCCGTCGCGCCATTGCTCGGCTACGCGGCGAGGGTCCTGGCCGGCGGCGATCGCATCCAGACTCGCCTTGCTCACCATCAGCACGTCCAATCCCGCAATCTTGTATTGGCCGGGATAGAGTGATTCGAAGGCCGCCGCGATTTCGATTCCCAGCTCCGGCGCGTCGAGCGCATTCCGGTCGGTCACTACGATCTGCACGCCGCCGCACTGCTGGTGCGCGTAGACAGCGCTGTCGGGCGTGAAATTTACCGGGATGAACCGCACCCCGCTGATGTCGCGGGCATTGAGATATCGGGCGAGATCAACCGGAGTTACCCATGGCGTACCGAGCACTTCAAAAGGGGCGTCGGTCCCGCGGCCTACCGAGATATTGGTGGCTTCGATCATGCCGATGCCGGGATAGAGAACCGCCGCGGTAAGGCTGCGCATGTTAGGCGATGGATTCACCCATAACTCGCCCGTGGAGTCGAACCAATCCCCGCGCATCCAGCCCTCCAAGCGAACGACGGCCAGCTTCGCGCCGATGGCGCGCTCCGCGTTGAACATCCTTGCCAGCTCTCCCATGGTCATGCCATGCCGCACCGGAGTTTGCCCATAACTGACAAACGATTCCCGGCCAGGATCGGCGACGGGGCCTTCGACGAAGGCGCCGCCAATCGGATTGGGGCGGTCGAGCACGACCATCTCCTTGCCGGCCTTGGCCGCGGCCTCAAGAAAGTATCCCAGGGTGCTTTCGTAGGTGTAGAAACGGGCGCCAATGTCCTGAATGTCATAGACAATCAGGTCCAGGCCGGACAAAGCCGCGCTGGATGGACGGCGTTTGGAGTCGCTGTCGCCATACACGCTATAGATGGGGACTCCAGTGGCGGCGTCCTGGGAGTTATCGATCTGGGTTGTGTCCAGTTTGCCTGCAATGCCGTGTTCGGGGCTGAAGATAGCAACGAGTCGAACGCCTGGCGCATGAGCCAGCACGTCGGCCGTCCGCTGGCCGCGCGAATCGATCCCGGTCTGATTAGTCACCAGTCCTACCCTGACGGGATGACTCGCATCCGCGTGGAGTTCGCGGAAGTTATGAGCCTCCAGCACATCGATTCCCGCCTTCACTTCGCCGTTGCGGTAACTGATGCGGCGGGCCGCCAGCAGCGATTCGTTATACCCGGTGATTCGGGCAAGGCGCAGCTTGTCTTCCTCCGTGGCGGAAAGTGCGAGCGACTGGACAACGGCGGTAGCGATCCTTGAGCGCAGAGAAACCATCGATTTACCGCCGCGAGGATGCACGGCGTTGGTGAGAAGAATGATGTAAGTGTCGGTAACTGGATCGATCCACAAGGATGTGCCGGTGAAGCCGGTGTGGCCAAAGGAGCCCACGGGGAGCAATTCGCCGCGGTTGGTGGAGTAGGGGGAATCGATGTCCCAACCCAAACCGCGCAAGCTGGCCGCGTTTGGCGGCGTCTGCGGAGTGGACATCTTCTCCACCGCGGACCTGCTAAGAACCGTGAAGCCGCTTAGGAAGTCTTCAGCGAATATGGCCAGATCGTCGGCCGTGGAGAACAGCCCGGCATGGCCGGCAATGCCGCCCATCCGGCGCGCCGTGGGATCGTGCACAACGCCGCGCAGCATCTGACCTTGTTCATCGTATTGCGTGGGTGCGATGCGCGAAGTCCACTCCTTTGGCGGCAGAAACCGCGTGTCTTTCATGCCCAGCGGCGCGTAGATGTTCCGGCTGGCGTAGTCGGCCAGCGAGACGCCGGTGATCTTCTCCACGAGGAATCCGAGAGTCTCGAAGTTGATGTCGCTGTAAAGGAACCGCGAGCCGGGCGGATAGATCGGCTTTTCGCGCATGGCCATTTCGAACGCTGTGTCGCGGCCCGTCCATGGGGTTTTCAAGTCCAGATCTTCGCGCAGGCCGGAGTAATGGGTAAGCAGGTCGCGGACCGTGATGTCCTTCTTGCCGTCCTGCGCAAACTCGGGCAGATAAGCGGCCACGGGATCGTTCAGCCGGATCCGGCCTTGCCCGACAAGTTTCATCACCGAGGTAGCGGTTGCAATGCACTTGGTGAGCGAGGCGAGATCGAACACAGTATCGATGGTCATCGGCTCGCGCACCGGTTCAAGCGAGCGCGATCCGAATGCCTTGCGGTAGACAACCTTTCCATTGTGCCCGATAAGCAGGACACCGCCGGGGATGTTTCCGTCCGCGACCGCCTTTTCCATGATCGGGTCGAGGATTGCATCCATTCCTTTGATTCCTGCCTGGCGATCCTGGTTCGGCCGCGGACCCTGGGCGAATGCAGGCGCAGTGGCGAGGCACTGAACAAGAACCGCCAGACAGAGCAAACATTGCCAGCTTCTTCGGACTTTTGTCATTGTTATCCGCCTGAGTATATCCCGCTTATCCAACATGCCCTCACCTGCCTTGGCCAGGTTGAACTAACTGTTGTGGAGCACTCGTCCGGGAGATCAGCCAACTGGCGCTATATCCGGCGAGAAAGGTGACAATGCTTCCGAAAACAACGTACCAAGTGAACGGCACGCCGGTAAAGAACCACAAATACAAATTGAAGACGAATCCTAGAGTCATGCCGATCATTGCGCCCCGCTCCGACGCGCTCCTGGTGAGCACGCCCAGAAGGAACACCCCGAGCAGCGATCCGTACGCCACCGATGTGATCGACAAGCCCATCTCCAGTACCTTGCCCCCATGCCGGGCCAGCAACGCCAATCCAAATAGAAGCACTCCCCAGCCGATCGTCGCCACGCGTGAAAGCCGAACCCGGCGCTCCTCTGTCGACTGCGGCGCGATTTGCGAGTAGAAATCGACAATGGTCGTCGAGGAGAGAGAGTTCAGCGCGGCGCTCAGGTTCGACATGGCCGCCGCGAGGATGGCGGAGATGAGCAGGCCGCTCACGCCATGCGGCAACCGTGATACGACAAAGGTGGGGAAAATTGTATCCGTGCGGGTAAAGGCCACTAAAGGCGGGAATAACTTGTAAAACACAAACAGCATGGCGCCGATCAGCAGAAATAACGAGAATTGAAAGAAGACCGCGACGCCGCTGGAGAGCAGCGCCATCTTGGCCTGTCGCTCGCTGCGCGCTGAGAGTAACCGTTGCACGATCAGTTGATCGGTGCCGTGGCTGGCTGTGGTGAGGAAAGCGCCGCCAATAACACCCGACCACAAGGTGTAAGTGCTGAAGAGATTCCACGACGTATCAAACATTCTGAATTTCCCTGCGTCACCGGCAAAGGTGCGAATCGTCCCCCATCCTCCCGGCACCAGATGCGAAATGGCAAAGACGGCCACCAGCGTCCCAGCCAGATAGATCGCTAACTGCACGACATCGGTCCAGATGACCGCTGCCATGCCTCCTTCGAAGGTGTACACGAGCGTCAATGCGGTGACGATGGCGATGGCGGCAACGTCGCGCCCGTAGTCGCTGAGTCCGGTAAGCACGCCTGCCAGCGCGACCCGGACCACAATGGCCACCGCGAAGACGCGCACTCCTTCGGCCGCCGCGCGGGTAACAAGAAAAAGCCCGGCGGTCAGAGATCGCAGCTTCTGACCGAAACGGCGCTCGATCAGTTGGTATGCCGTGACCAGTTCGCCGCGGAAATACTGGGGGATTAGAACAAAACTTACAATGATCCGTCCGGCTATATAGCCAATGATCAACTGAAGAAATCGGAAGTCCTTTTCATAGGCAAGCCCGGGAACGCTGATGATGGTGAGGGTGCTGGTTTCAGCCGCTACGATGGACAACGATATAGCCCACCACGGGATCGTATTGTCCGCCAGGAAGTAATTCTTCAGGGTTCGCTGCTTGCCGCGAAAGCGCAGGCCGAACAGTGTTACCCCCACGAGATACGCGACGACCACCACGAGGTCCAGCGTGTTCAAACCCATGAAAGGTTGCTCTCCTGGCCGGCGATTCTCCCAGGCCGGATTCCTTGCCGTGAAGAGTCCGCGAAGATAAGTTCAATCTACCATCCTGTGGTGGACAGAACCATTCGTGTTCGCCCGCCATTTGTCTCAGGCGTTGTCGCCGGTTGCACTCTCAAATTAATCGCCGCAACGGCAGCCCGTCTTTCAAGCGCTGCATTCTGTGTGAAGCCGGAAACATCGCGGTTGCGCATCCTGCCATCGGCAAGAGAAAATCCCAATGGAGACAAATGTGAGACACATTCTGAGGCGCCGGTTGGCTATTTGGCTGCTGCTGGCGATGGCCTGTTGGGGCTGGCCGGCACGGCCGCAGAACGATCCGGGCCAGGCGGCTGTGGAACTGGAGCACGAGGGAAAGACGGCTGAGGCCGAAGCTGCCTGGAGCGCATTGTCCAAGGCACACCCGGCTAACTCCGAGCCCTTTGCCCACCTCGGCCTGCTTGAAGCGCGCCAGGAGCATTACACACAGGCCATTGCTTTATATCGCAAAGCCATGGCGCTGAAGCCCGCCATTCCCGGCCTGCGCTTGGATCTGGGCCTGGCGTACTTCAAGGATGGCCAGTACAAACAAGCCATTCAAACCTTCACGCCGCTGCTCAAGCAACAGTCCCCGTCCTCGCCCGAGATCGAGCGCCTGACTGTACTGCTCGGGATGGCGCACTACGGCCTGGGCGAATACGCGGCAGCGGTTCCCTTTCTGAAGAAGGCCTCGAACATCGATGCGCAAAATCTTCCGCTGCTATTGACTTTGGCGCACAGTTGCCTGTTGTCGAAACAGTATCCATGCGTGCTGGACGCCTTTCACCGCATGGTGGCGCTGAACGCCGAGTCTGCCGAGGCCGACATGCTGGTGGGCGAAGCATTGGATGAAATGAAGGACCGGATCGGCGCCACGCGGGAGTTCCGCGCCGCCGTCCAGGCCAATCCCAAGGAGCCGAATGTGCACTTCGGGCTGGGTTACCTGTTATGGGAGGAGGGTCAGACCGAGGAGGCCGCACAACAGTTCCAAGCCGAGCTTGATAACGATCCGGAACACCTGCAAGCCATGCTCTATCTGGCCGATTCGGAGATTCAATTGAACCGGATGGAAGATGCCAGACTGCTGCTTGAGAAGCTGGTGAAGCTGAACCCTGCAAGTTCCAAGGGGCATGTGGACCTGGGGATTGCGTATGCTGCGACCGGCCGTAATCAGGATGCGCTTGCGGAGTTCAAGAGAGCAATCGCGCTCAAACCGGACGATGTGAACGCCCACTGGCGCCTTGGCCGGCTCTACCGTTCCATGGGTAAGACAAGCGAGGCCAAGGCAGAATTCGACAAATCCAAAAGTCTCAACAAGTCTGCCGACGAAGGCCTTCTCAAAATGATGTCCAGAGTTCCCCACCAGAGCAGCCCAACTGAAACACCGGCGGCCGCGCCGACGGACAAGTGATCGCAGGGCGATTCACCTTCGCGCCTGAATAGACTCTATCGAATTGCAAAGGCCGGAGCTTCTGCCCCGGCCCTTGGTTATGCAGCATTCAATTGAACATTCTAAAAGGTGATCTTTCCACCCATCTGCAGGATGCGCGGTTCGTGGTCGCCGTTGATCGTGCCGAAACCGGTGGTGACGCCATTAACTGTGGAGATGGCGTCGCCGATGTTGCTGTCGACGCCGGAAAAGTTCGGATGGTTGAACACGTCGAAGGCCTCGACGCGCAGTTGGAAGGCTACATGCTCTCCGATTTTTGTGGTCTTGGCCAGGGCCATATCCCACTTGTCCATCCCCGGGCCGAGCAGCGAGCCAACGTGCGTGTTGCCGAATTGGCCAACGGCGGGAGTGTAGGAGGAGGTGGAGAACCACTGGGCAGGTTTCTTTGTCATGGTGACCGGGGCGATCTGGTTGGGACGCGCGGCCTTGTCGCCGTCGATGTTGTTGATGCCCAGGCCGCCGTTGCTGCCGACAGCAAACGGGTCGCCCCCCTGGACGACGTTGAAGGATGTTCCGGCGACCATCGTGGTGATACCCGAAAACTCCCAGCCGCCCAGCAACAAGCCCTCGGCGCCGTGCTGCTCCTTGAAGAAGGGCAGGTTGTAAACGTAGTTGAGGATCAGCATCTGTGGCACGTTGAACGAAGACGGGCCGTAATCCATCTTCGGGTTGTAGGTGTCGGTGGTTGCCGAGCCGCGGTCGTTGGAGTTGGTGGTCAACGACTTCGAATAGGTGTAAGCCAGGTTCAAGGTCAGGCCCTTGGAGGAGCGGTGTTGCAGATCGATTTGCAGCGAGTTGTAATTGCTTGTAAAGGCCGCTTCCTTGGCCCTGAAGTACCCATACCCCACGTAGGGACGGATCGCGTTGATATTGGCGGTGGGATAGGCGATTCTTGAGGCCAGAGTCGGCTGGTTGCCGTCAACCTCGCCGAGTTGATGGCGAGCTTCGCTGCCGACATAGGCCACGGAAAGGACCGTGGTGGGCAGAATCTGGTGCTCCACGGTGAGGTTGTAGTCGAAGTAGTTGGGAACCTTGAACGTGGGAGTTCCAGTTACGCCGAGGCCGCCGTTGGGTGAGAGATCCGGGCCGGGCAACGAACCCGCAGTGTAGTTGTCGAATGAGCCGTTGTTGACCGTGGCCTGCTGCGTCAGCGGCGGATTCCAGAATGCGTTTTGCTCGAAGATGCCGTTCAGCGTGCGGTCGTAGAAAGCGCCGAAGCCGCCGCGGATCGAGGTCTTGCCACGGCCGTCGGGGTTGTAGGCAAAGCCGACGCGCGGCGCGAAGTTGGCGTTGGAGTTGGGATTGATGGTCTTGCCGTAGGGCGAGCATTGAACCTGCGGCGCGATCGCTTGCGCCGCGGTGCAGGCCGCGCCTTGCGGGAAGATCAGGCCGTTGGCGTAGGTATTGGCAACCAGCGCATACCCGCCGATGCTCTGGCCGGCCACAAAATTGCCGTTGGCGTCAATTTGCGGAGCCAGCAGCGGGCTATATTTATTCGGGTCGAAGTTGGACAGAGTGTTCTTCGTATCCGAGGGCGAGGGCAGGGCGCTCCAGCGGACGCCCAGGTTGAGGGTCAGCTTCTGGCTCAGCTTCCAGTCGTCCTGAAGGTAGGCTTCGGTGTTGTAGTAGTTGAGATCCGGGATGATGTCGCGGCTGGCCTGGCTATAGACCGACGAGTTGCCCAGAAGGAAGTTGGCCGTTGCGAACGAAGCTGCGTCCCCGCCGGAAAAGGGAGCCTGGAAGCTGAAGCTGGCCTCGCCATTGACCGCGTTTTCCGTCTTGATCATCTGTTGAATCTCAAAGCCCATGCGCAGCGTGTGCTTGCCATAGGACAGGGACAGATTGTCGAAGTAGCTGCGATCCAGGTTGCGCTCGTGCCAGGGGGTCGAGCCGGCTGAGAAGCCCTGAACTCCGGTAATGGACACCGCGGGCATGCGGCCGTATGGATCGTTGTACTTCTGCGTGTTGGGCTGCAAGGCGGCATAGGCCGTCGCATTATCGGCGAACTGGTTGCCCTGGAATTGAGAAAAGTAGGTGCCCTGGGCGTAGACGAATTCGAACTCGTTGACGATCTTGGGCGAGATGGCATAGGTCAGGTTGGCCACCACGTTCTTGCCGGGCGAATCCACCGTAACCGCTGCCATGTTCTGGTAGTTGTTGCCCGCCCACAGACCCATCGGGTCCGTCACAGGCATGATGTCGTTCAGGCCGCGCGCGTAAAAGTGAACCTTGTCGTTGAAGTAGTGGTCGATGCGGACGATATCGTCCCGGTAGTTGTTCACCGCGGGGAGGTTAATCGTCACCGACCCGGCAGCGTTGGTATTGGGGCCGAAGACATCCTTGATATAGAGCTGCGCGTTCTTGCTCAGGCAGCCGGCCATGCCCACGTTGACGGTGCCAGTCGCACTGTTATCGGCCGGATTGACGGTCGCTGTGACGCAACCCGCGGGTCCCGCGGGAATAAACGCCGGAAGCAGGGTCCCGTCTGCATCCTTGCCTGGAGAGGGCGCCGACCAGTTTCCATTGGTCATTGCGGCGGTGGTTGGAGACGTGAGCACCACGCTGCTGCCCGCCTGATTGATCTTGTGCCAGTCCTCGGACCAGAAAAAGAAGGTCTTCTTCTTGTCCTCGTTGTACACCTTCGGAATGTAGACCGGACCGCCGATGACGAAGCCGTAGACGTTCTGGTGGTAGACGCCCGGCGTATTCTTCCCGCCCCCGGCGATTTGGCTCTGCTTGTTGAGCCAATCGTTGGCGTCGAAATCGGTGTTCCGGACGTACTCATACCCTTCGCCGTGGAAGGCGCTGGTGCCGTTGCGCGTGGCGACCAGGATCTGTCCGCCGCCCGAGCGTCCGTAGCCGGCGTCGTAGTTGCCGCGCTCCAGGGTAATCTCCTGGATGGCTTCCATGCTGGGCTGGCTGACCACCGTGGCGTTGGAGCCGGAGTCGTTGATGTCGGCCCCGTCCACCGTCCAGTTGTTGGCATTCAAGCGCGCGCCGTTGACAGACATGGCAATGCCGCCGGCGTTCGGCTCGTCGCCGAGCTGGTTTACAACACCGGGCTGGAGAGTAAGCAACTGCTCGAAGTTGCGGCTGTTGATCTCCAGTTCCCGAATCTGCTCCCCGGAGATGGTGCCGGCCTGGCCGCTGGTCTCCGTGTCCACCGAGACCGGGTTGTCTTCCACGGTCACCGTGGTGCTGACGGCTCCAGCCTTGAGTTGCGCGTTGAAGGCGTGCTTCTCCGCGACATCCAGGACGATGTCCTGGCCCTTGAACGTCTCGAACCCCGGAGCCACTACGGTGATCGAATAGGTTCCGGCCGTGAGGTTGGGGGCGGTGTAGTTGCCGGCGCCATCCGACTGCACAACGCGGGCCGTTCCGTTGACCCCGTTCAGCACAATGGTGATCGAGGCATGTGGAATCACAGCCCCGGAAGTATCGGTAACAGAGCCGCTGAGGGTTGCCGAGAGTTCCTGCCCACGCGCCATCAGCGGGCAGAACACCAGCAGAATCGCCACCAGCAAGAGCAGGGATGGGTGTCCATTGAGAAAGCTTGCCTTCTTCCGAGTGCCATCCGGGGAGAGGTTGACGCGTCGCGATGAACGCAAGTGATCGCAAAGCGGTTTCACATCAATCATTGCCTTCGCACCTTTCTTTGAAATCCAGTGAATGCCTATACGCAGGTGCGTATCGACGGGTGAATTCTGAATTTGTGGATGAGGAAAATTGGCGGCAGGTGGTTCAGTTCGGGATCTTCAGAAAAGCTGCGAACGGAAGCGGTCGATTTCGCGCCGATGAGCCCCGCGGGGAGCGGAGGTCTTCCGGCGCCGGAAATCCGAAATAGACCCATTTGTTTCAGCATCAAGGTCTCCCAAGGTGGTTCAAACAGGCTTGACTGGCTCCAGCACGCACTTGCCGGGCAAATCTCCCCTTTTCGTTCTCGATAGCCGCAACCAATGCATTCTTGGTGTCCTGTTCGGTTCGCGGTCTGGCGAATAAAACTTCGTGAGAGAACAATAGGACCATTCCCCTATGGAAAGCAAGAGGAAAAATGAAAAAAATGGCTTCAAATGCTCAATATTTTGAGAGAAACTGCCACAATGAGGGCAAAAATCAACCAGCCGATGGCGCTTCTTTGTTGTTTTTTCAGGACTTAACGGGATTCCTCCAGACTTGACCGGGATTCTCCAATGGAACGGGCACGACTCCACGGGGACGGTTCCAGCGCGGACAGGAGACTGGAATCGGGATTGACGGGCGGGCCGGGAAAGCATCGTGCGTGTGGTGGTCCGGCACTGCTGGAAGCAGATGCAGGCAAGGCGATCCGGCTGCTTGATCAGGCTTAACGGCCCTGAGGCCGTCAGCAGCAGACCGCGCGCGGAGCGGCCGACCGCTCAACCGGGGATGCCACCCTGGGCCGATGGCCCGAATGCGCGCAATTCGAATTCCTTCAAGGATTTATGCGCGGATAACGCGAATGCCCTGGCTCTCGAATGGGGCCAGCGCCTCGGGGGTGGCGCCGGTGTCGGTGATGAGGATGTGGATCTCGTTGGCCGGGCAAATGAACGCGGGGCTGACTTTGCCCAGTTTGCTGGAGTCGGCGGTGACGATCACCTGCTTGGACTGCTTGAGCATCTTGCGGAAGATCAGCGCCTCTTCGGTTTCGAGCGTGGTCGCGCCCCGCTCGACGTCCAGGCCGGTCACGGCCAGAAACACCTTGTCCATGTAAACATCGTCGAGGAAGTTGAGCGCGGCGTTTCCGGTGAGTGAAAACGTGTACGCCCAAGGCACCACTCCGCCGGTCAAATAGGTGCGGATACCGGGCTGGTTGCACAGTTCCATGCCAATGTTGATGGCGTTGGTGATCACCCGAATCTTGTCGCGGTGGCGCAGGCTGCGGCCGATATGCGTGGTGGTCGTGCCCGCCGTCAGGCCCACCGTCTCATTGGCCTGGACGAGTTCGGCGGCTGCCAGGCCGATGCGCCGCTTTTCCTCCGCAAACCGTTGCTCGCGCGCCAGAAACGAGCTGTCGTAGCGGAACGGCTCGTAGAGCAGCGGTTCCACCAGCGTGGCGCCGCCGTGCGTTCGCCGGATCAGGCCCCGGTTTTCCAGCCGCGCCAGGTCCCGCCGGATGCTGGGCGCCGAGGAACCCGCGACGGCGAGGATCTCCTCTATGGTCGCGCTTCCGGTCCGCAGCAGAAACTTGATGATCAGCTCGGAGCGGCGGTTGATGGAGTCGGACATACCGCACCGATTCTAATCTCTCTGCCATGGAGATTTGCAACCTCTATTCGCATTTTTTGATAATTTCGCCGAAATTATCCTTGAGGTGCTCAGCGTTTTGATTGATTAGTAGCTGTATGATCGAATGGGACGTGAATCTCTGCCCCTGAGGGCACGATTACAGGATCGCAACCATGCACAACTTTGAACACGAGATGTTGCGCGAAATCTACGAACAGCCCCAGGCCCTGCGCCGCACCCTGGCGCTCTACCTGGACCGCAAGGGCCTGAAACCGGAGCTTGCCGGCCTGCTGGCGGGCTGGTCCGTTCCCGAGGGCGAGATTCTGATCGCCGCCTCGGGGTCCAGCCGCCACAGCGGCCTGGCCGCGGAGATTCTGCTCGAAGACCTGTGCGGCCTGGCTGTCGATGTGGAGTATGCCAGCGAATACTGTTGCCGCGGAGGAACGGATCTGCGCCATCCCAGCGTCCTGGTGCTGTCCCAGTCGGGCGAGACCTCCGATACGCTGGCGGCCTTGCGCGAGGCGCGCCGGCGCGGCCAAAAGACCCTGGCCATCACCAACGCCACTGCCTCCACCATGGCGCATGAGGCCGACGTTTCCATGCCCCTCGCCGCCGGGATTGAAAAGGCGATTCCGGCCACCAAGAGCTTTACCTGCCAGTTGGCCGTACTCTATCTGCTGGCTCTCTACGAGGGCGCGCGCCTGGGGCGCATCGATGCCCAGTCCCTGGCCGCACACATTGAAGCCCTCGAGGCGCTGCCGGGCGGCATCGAAGCGCAACTCGACCCCTGGCGGGAACGGATGGCTGCCCTGGCGAGCAAATACAAGTCCGCCTACAACTTCCTTTACCTGGGCCGGGGAATCCACTACGCCATCGCGCGCGAGGGCGCATTGAAGCTGAAGGAAGCCTCGTATATCCACGCCGAAGGCTACCCGGCGGGCGAGTTGAAGCACGGGCCCAATGCGCTGGTCAGCGACACCGTGCCGCTGGTGGTGCTGGCCACCGTCGATCGCAGTCTCGATGCGTCTGTGCTGCGCTATGTGAAGACGCTGGAGCTGCTGCGCGACATGAAGGTCCAGGGGGCAAAGCTGATCGCCATCGCCAACACCGGCGACCGGGAGGTGACGGATCTGGTCAACGATTGCGTCTACGTCCAACCGGCCCCCGAGCACCTGCTCCCCATTCCGGAGGTGGTTCCCCTGCAACTGTTCGCCTATTTCATGGCCCTCGAACACGGCGTGGACGTGGACCATCCCAGAAACCTCTCCAAAGCGGTAGTGGAGAAGCAGCCGGGACCGTGATTCCCTGGCCTGCGCTGGTGGAAATGCCGCTCTTGGACACAGGCGCGGCGGAGCTCTCTGGTCTACAATGACCGAATCAAAAAAATACGCTCAGTATTCTGAGCTGGAGGTGGTTGGAATGTCGAACCTCAACTCCCCAAAAGCGCCCTTCGTCGTGGGGGCAGTCCTCAGCCTTCTCGTTGCACTCCCCTCCCTGGCCCAGGTGCGCTTGCTGCCCGCGCCCCGCGAGGCGCATTTTGGCGGAGAAACAGCCTTGCCGGCAACCATTGAGGTCAACGTGCCTGGCCATGACCCCGAAGACGAGTTTGCCGCCCGCGACCTGGAGGAAGCAGCTAGGCAAGCGGCGCCGGCTCAGGCAGCGGGATCGACGACAGCTTACCGGGTAGTTTTGCTGCGCACCGGGTCGGCTGAGGCGAAGGCGCTGCTGGCCGGCCAGGGGCTCGCATTCGATGCGGCCATGGAAGACGAGGGCTACGTGCTGGCCATCGACCCGCGCCAGGCCTCGATCGTTGCCGCCTCCAGCGCCGGCATCTTCTATGGCGTTCAAACCTTCAAGCAGTTGCTCCCGCTTCCCGGCGCCAGGTCCGTCTTGCCCACCGGCACGGTGCGCGACTGGCCGGCGATGAAATATCGCGGCATCGACGACGACCTCTCCCGCGGTCCGTTTCCCACCCTCGAATTTCAGAAGCACCAGATTCGCGTCTTCGCCTCGTACAAGGTCAACGTCTATTCGCCCTACTTCGAGCACACGCTGCTCTACCCCAACCAGCCCTTGGCGGCGCCTCCGGGCAGCGCCATGAGCCCCGCCGACGTGGCCGAGCTGGTCCGCTACGCGCGCCAATATCACATCACGGTGGTGCCCGAGCAGGAGGCCTTCGGCCATCTTCACCAAGTGCTGAAATACGACCTGTACGAGGACGTCGCCGAGACCCCCCACGGCAACGTGCTGGCTCCGGGCCAGCCGGGCTCGCTGCCCCTCATCAAGGACTGGTTTACGCAGATTGCCCAGGAGTTTCCGTCGCCCTTCCTCCACATCGGAGCCGACGAGACCTCCGACCTGGGCCTGGGACGCACACACCAGCAGGTGCAGGCCAGGGGCTATGGGCCGGTGTACGTGGATTTTCTCCGCCAGATTCACGATGAACTGGCGCCGCTCCACCGCCGCCTGCTGTTCTGGGGAGATATCGGCGGAGACGATCCCAAGGCCGTCCCCGGCCTGCCCAAAGACATGATCGCCGTTCCCTGGAATTACGGGGACACCAAGGGCTTTGACAGGATGATCGAGCCCTTTGCGAAGGCCGGCATCGAGACCTGGATCGGGGACGGCGACGCCAACTGGAGCGAGGTCTATCCGGTGGCCAAAACAGCTTTCGGAAACATCCAGGGCTTTGTCCGCGACGGCCAGCGGCTGGGTTCGACCGGCTCGCTGACCACCGTCTGGAACGACGACGGCGAGGGCCTCTTCAATCTGGACTGGTACACGGTTCTGTTTGGCGCGGTGGCCGCGTGGCAGCCGGGCGAGAGCTCGATCGCCGCCTACCAGGACGCCTTTGGACCGGTCTTTCACGGCGACGCGAGCGGCAAGGTGAACGATGCTCAAAAGGAGCTGATGGCCGCCTTCGAGGCGCTCTCCCAGGCCAAGGTGGAGATCAACAGCGACGACCTTTTCTGGCTCGATCCGTGGAGCCCGCAGGGCCAGGCCGTGGCCGCCAGGCTGCTGCCGCTGGCGCCGGAGATGCGCCGCCACGCCGAGCAGGCCATCGTTCTGGTAGCCGAGGCGCGGAGCGCCAACCCCGGACTGAAAGAGCCTGATGCCCTCACCGCCATGGACCTCGGCGCGCGCCGGCTCGACCTGATCGGGATGAAGTTCGAGATGAGCCAGCAGATTGCCGACGCTTATGCCCAGTCTCTCGCCCGCCCCCGCGACAAGGAGCACGACGGGGAAACCTACAATGCCCTGGAAAAGATCGGCGGCGACAACGGCTTTTGCCAGGATCTGCGCGATGCCTACTCGGCCGTGAAAGGCGAGTACAGCCAGGTCTGGCTCGGCGAGAACCGCCCCTATTGGTTGAACAGCGTCACCGTCCGCTACGACCTGGCGATTGAAGAGTGGCAACGGCGCGGCAACCGCTTCCGGGAAACAGAATGGGATTTCGGAAACGGCAAGCCACTGCCTCCAGCTTCCGCGCTCGGCCTGCCCGCGGTGGCGAGGTAATGGAACCATGAGGATACTCGAAGCAATGACCCTTGCTCTTTGGGGCGCATCCTCCCTTGCGCTTTCCCAGGCCGTCCCGGCGATCTCTCTCATGCCCCTGCCGCGCCAGTTCAGCATGGGAACGGGTGAACTTAACCTCGATCGGGGGTTCACTCTGCAGGTCGAGGCCGACCCGGCGGACCAGATAACTCGCTCCGCCGTGGATCGATTGCGCCAGTCGCTGGAGAGAGCAACCGGCTCTTCTATCCCGGTAGAGTTTCGATCGTCCGCATCGGCCCCCGCATCCGGGGCGCTCTCGATCGTCGTGCATAACTCATCTCCCATGCGCATCGGCGCGGATGAGTCGTACACGCTCGCCATTACTCCCGAGGGCGCGCGTCTTCAGGCGGCCGGCAGCATCGGCGCCTTGCGTGGAATGGCCACCATCCGCCAATTGATTCAAAAGGACGGGCAGCGGGTCTTTCTGCCCGCCTTGACCATCGAGGATTCCCCGCTCTATCCCTGGCGCGGCCTGATGATCGACGTCGCCAGGCACTTTATTCCCCTCGAGGTTCTCGAAAGAAACCTGGATGCCATGGAACTGGTGAAGCTGAACGTGCTTCACCTCCACTTATCGGACAATGAAGGTTTCCGCGTCGAGTCGAAGGTGTTTCCCCGGCTGCAAACGGAAGGCTCGAACGGCCAGTACTACACGCAGGCCGGGATGCGCGATCTTATTCGCTATGCGGAGTTGCGCGGCATCCTCATCGTTCCCGAATTCGATATGCCCAGCCATGCGAAGAGCTGGTTTGCCGGGTATCCCGAGTTATCCAGTTCGCCGGGGCCGTTCAAGCCCGGCGTGCTGGTCTATGAAGGGATAACTTCCAAGTCGACCTTGATGGAAATGGGCGCGGCGATGCAAACGGCGAAGGTGCCCGCCTTCGATCCAACCCGCGAATCGACTTACCAGTTTCTCGACAAGTTTGTGCTGGAGATGTCCCAGCTCTTTCCCGCTCCGTATTTTCACATAGGTGCGGATGAAAACAACGGCGCCGTCTGGCTCGCCAATCCAGCCATTGTCGCCTTCATGCAATCCCATCATTTCGCCGATGCGCCGGCGTTGCAGGCCTACTTCGTCGAAAGGATGCGGGCCATCTTCGCCAGTCATGGCAAGCAAATGGTTGCCTGGGAGGAAGCCTACGCGCCGGATACGTCCAGAGATACCATTTTTCAGGCCTGGTCCCCCATGGCCAGGACGGACCTGCTGCGCATTCCCATGAACAACGGCAACAAAGTCCTTCTGTCCAGGGGCTTCTATCTTGACTTGTTCTATCCCGCGCACGCTCACTACCTGAATGACGCCCTTCCCGCAAATGCACATGCCGGAACGGATAAGTCTCTGCTGGGAGGCGAGGCCGCCATATGGACCGAGTTAGCCGACAGGTGGAATATCGAGGCCAGAACCTGGCCGCGCACGGGCGCCATTGCGGAACGCCTGTGGTCGCCGGCAGACGCGCTGGACGTGCCCGATATGTACCGCCGGCTCTTTCAACTAAGTTCGCTTCTGGACCGCGAGGGGGTTCATAACCTGGCCGATTACGACGTGCAGATCAAGAGGCTCGCAGGCAGCCAGCCGGTCGAGCCGGTTAAAACCCTCCTGGATGTTCTTATCCCCATCAAAGGTTACAGGCGGCTGTCGGGCGAGGGCTTCAAACCCCCCGCCGAGCGGGATGCCGCTCCGCCTCTGAATCGCGTTGCCGACGTCGTGCTGGTCGATTCCGCCGCAAAATACGAGTTCCGCAACGCTGTCGCGGACTACCTGAAGACGCACAGTGCCGCGTCGGAACAAACGCTGCGCGCCTGGCTCCAGTTGTGGTCGCGCAATGACGTTCTCCTCGAGCCGTATCTTGCGAAGTCGAAGGATTTGCAGGAGGTATCGGGCCATGCAAAGCGTCTGGCCGCATTGGCCGGCGCGGCGTTGCGGGCGCTCGATCGGTTCGATCGGGGAGAGCCCCTGAGCGCAAGCCAACTGGCGGAGGATGATGCGCTGTTAAAGGCCGCAAACTCCAGCGACGGTGAAACGGAAATTGCGGTTCTGCCTGAGATCGAGGCGCTGCTTCACGGAAACCTCCCCCCGCAGCCAACTTCCTATGCTCTGTTTTAGGGAACCTCTGAATAAGTCGATGCTTTGAAAGGTCACGACTTCACAGGTTGCGGAAAAACTTGTTTCCGCCGTTGTTTTGAAAGGGCACGGCTTGAGCCGTGCCGATAAAACCAATGGAATGAACAGGGCTTTAGCCCCTGAGGGAAGGTTTCTTTCAGGTTTCGCCATACCTTTGGGGTTTTTCCGCAACCTGTTCAGTCGTGCCGTAAGCGTAACAAAATGAAGGCGGGCTTTAGCCCCTGAGGGAATGCCGGCGTCACATTCGAACTTAATCAGAGGTTTCTTAGGAGTTTGTTCGCCCTGTTTCAGGAAGTTGTCAGCATGGGGCCCGTGAAACCGCCTTTCAACGCGCTCCCCGCGGATTCTCACGAATCTTCACCTCGAAGGCGGTGAAAGTCTTCTCGCCGGGCACCAGCATCTGGTGCGGCACACCCGCCGGGACGTGCGCCACATCGCCCGCGCGCAGCTCCTGCCGCGTGCCGCTTTCGATGGAGGAGCCGCGAATTTCTCCCGGCCCAATCGTCTCCGCGCCAACCACCGTACCGCCGGTCACCAGCGTGGCGCGCCCGTCGAGGACCACAAACAGATCGGCAACGTTCTCGTGCAGCTCGACGACGCCGTCGCGCCCGCGAAAGGAGAGCATGGTCGAGTGGTCGGGATATTCCTTGAGCGTCTCGCTGGCCGACCCGTTCGAGTGTTTGGCGAGCTTACTCAGATAGGCCGCGCGTTCCAGCAGGATGGCGAGGGACCAATGGTCCGCATGGGGCGCAGGGTCCTTGCGGCGGCGCGTGCCTGCCGGTGGAACGATCTCCTTCTCCGCCGGCAGCAGTTCCCTCAGGATCCTCTCCGAAAAACTGTCCATCTCTTCCTCTCAGTCTTTCCTGCCTCCGATGAAAACCTCGCCAGGAAACCGCCAATCCCCGGTCAGCCCAGCCCCGCCAGTTGCCGCGCGCGGTTGAAGACAGCCAGAAACATGGGCCGCGTCAGCTTGCCGGTGTTGGTGTTCTGCAAGGATGGATGATAACTGGCCATAAGGGCAAGGCCGCAGGGGAGCGCGTACTCCGCGGCGTGGCGGAAGACAAAACCGGCGCGCGCCGGAATGCGGCCGGCGCGGAGTTGGTGGGCGAGGAAGCCGTCAAAGGCGATCTTGCCCAGGCAAACGGCGACGCGGAGCTTCGAGAGCAGGCGAATCTCCTCGTCCAGCCAGGACGCGCAGTTGCGCTGCTCCTCAGGCCTGGGCTTGTTGGCCGGCGGAGCGCAACGGACGACGGCGCTGATCCACAATCCGGCGAGCGTCATGCCGTCGTCGCGGGAAACGGCCTTGGGCTGCGAGGCAAATCCGGCTTCGTGCAGCACGGGAAAGAGAAAATCCCCCGAGCCGTCGCCGGTAAAGATGCGGCCGGTGCGGTTGGAGCCGTGTGCTCCGGGAGCCAGGCCCAGCACCAGCACGCGCGCCTGCGGGTCGCCAAAGGACGGTACGGGACGGCCCCAATATTCGTGGTCGGCATAGGCGCGGCGCCGGACGCGGGCCACCTCGGCGCAGTAGGCGCGCAGCCGCGAGCAGCGGTCGCAGGCGACAATGCGGGCGTTCAACTCTGCCAGAGATGCGGGCGAAGCGGCCATGAACGCAATTCTAGCTGCAAGGCGTGGTGGTGTTGCGTGCGGCGGCGGCCCGGCTTGGCGTAGAATGGCTGCGCTGCCGGAATACGCTTTCCTGCGACGGGAAATCCGCCCACGCTTGAAAGCCGGTTCAGGAGAATTCAATTGCACTTTCAGGGGTGGATCGAGATGAAGCTATTAGTTCAAGTACTTGCCCTGCTGCCCTTCGCCCTGCCGGTTTTGATGGTGGTAACCAGCCACGCCCAGGCCATCACCGAGATCGGAGGGCTGAAGATCGTCACCCTCACCCGCACCGCCACCAGCACCACCAAGCCCGAGTTCACCAGCGTCACCGTGCTGACCGGCCGCGGCATGGAAGTGCTGCAGATCACCGCCAACTTCCCCGGCAAGGGCAACGTCGACGTGCTGGCCTCGCCCGACCTGGCCGGCGCCAAGAAAATGCTCGACGTCGACGACACCGACAACGGCGATCTGGGCTACCGGCTGGGCTCGGCCTTCCTGGTTCCCTACCCCAACCGGATTCGCGGCAAGCTGTCGGCCGACGGCAAGACGCTGACCACCGAGTGGGAGGGCCACAGCATTACCCTGCCCGCCAACAACATCGGCAGCTTGCCCACCGCCGAGCGCCACGCCATGCACGGGCTGATTCTCAAGGCCAAGACCGACAACGTCGCGGTGGAAAAAGTTCCCGGCGGCGAAGAGGTTTCCGGAGTCATCCACGCGGGAGACTTTGGCGGCCACTGGCTCTCGAAGACGCAGTTGGTAGTGACCATCCGGCTCACCGCCGAGGCCGTGGACGCCACCATCGAGGCCCGCAACGTGGGCGCCGAGGACGAACCCATGGCCATCGCCTGGCATCCCTACTTCAACCTGCCCTCGGGCGACCGCACTCAGGTCAGGGTGCGCATTCCGGCCTCAACCATTGCCGAGGTGGACGGCTACGACAACGTCTTCCCCACGGGCAAGATTCTGCCCGTCGCGGGAACCCGGTTCGACCTGCGCGCCGCCGGCGGAACGGCGCTGGGAACCAATTTCTTCGACGACAACTGGAACCACATCGACTGGGTGAATCACGCCGCCACGGTGCAGGTGATCGACCCGGCCGCGCGCTACGGCGTGGAAATCGCGGGCCTGTCGCCGGAGATCAAGGCCATTCAGATGTACGCGCCGCCCACCAAGCAATTCGTGGCCATCGAGCACCAGTACAACTTCGGCGACCCCTTCGGCAAGGAGTGGGGCTCGACCGATACCGGCATGGTCACCCTGAAGCCCGGCCAGAGCACCAAGTGGCACGTGCGGCTGCACGTGTTTGTGCCGTAGGTTCCAATTCGTCCCTCAGGCGAAGCAAGGCAGGCCGGGGCTCAAGCCTCGGCCTGTTTTTTGTCCACTGCTTTCACCGAGAACGAGCAGCCCTCTAAAGCCGCAAGACCCATCAATTCACGAATGTGACTTCCACCCGCCGCGAACGCAGAAAGTAGGGTATCCAGATCACGGCTGCGAAGAAGCCTCTTGCAACAGCAGTCCACTCGGAGTCCGGGTTGAATCTAAGGGCCATCAGGTGATCCATCAGGCCGAGGATAAACTGGGCTCCGAGATAAATCGTCATATAAGTCGGAAAGGCCCTTTTCTTTCTGTAGAGAAGGATGTTGAGGCAGATCGTTGCCGCAAAGAGGATGGTATTGTTAATGGCTTCAAACAGGACCAGGCCGGCCAGCGCTGGGCGGGTGGCGAGAGCGGTCTCGAACTGACTGCCGAACAGGATGCGAAGATCCGCATAAACACCATGCATGAACAGGAACGGCGAAATCGCCAGGCCAATGGCCGGCAGAATCAGCCATCCGCCAATGCCAATGAGATCGCGGTCGAATGATGAAAACATGGGCGTTGAGAGCACCGGCGTCGCGGGAAGCGGCGGGAGGGGAATGGGCGCCTTGTCCGCCGATGGCAAAGGTTGAGCAACTGCCGTCCCGCAATGAGCGCAGGCCTCATCGCCTGCAGGGATTTCGCACGCACATCGAGCGCAGAGTGTGGTCATCGCGAATGGTGAGGAGCACCCAGATATTGCGCCGAAAGATGCATTTTGTCAAAGGCGAAGCAATATTAAGCCGCCGCGACGAACGGCTCCAACAGCGTCTTCCCCGATTGCAAGGCCGGGCGAATGGAGGAAGCCCGGTTCGATCTGCGCACACACTCCTGAAGGCCGCCCGCCGGCGCCTGCTTCGCCGCCTGCTGGAGAACCTGGATTGAAGGGGCGGAGTTGCCTCCGCCCAGCACATCCACCAGGCCGCCCGGTCTATCGGTTCAATTGGCGCAGCTTTGATCGCCGCAATTCAATGCTGTCTTAAGAAGGTTGGCCAGCCGCGCGCCCGCCAAAGCAATCCTCGCTTCGGCAAGCTGCTGGGCGTCGGTCGTGTACTTCCCGGAAACGTCGTACGGACCGAGTCCCGCGCCTACCGGAGCTACATACACACTGCTCTTGGCCAGCGAAAAGCTCTCGGCAGCCCAGTCGCTCTCCTGGGCGTCCCCAACCAGAGAAGGATCGGGCGCGGGCAAGGCCTGGCCGACCTCGACGGCCTTCATGAAGTTCTGGGTAAAGCCCACACCGAGAATATCGTCCCAAAACGTATGCAGGTTCTGGCTCCGCCCCTGCACGAGTACCAGATTGCCACCCGCATCTCCGTGCGGCTTGGCCTGCGATACGCGCGTCGTGCAGTGCAGGGGCTGATGCACGTCGCCCACCAGATGCAACAGCCAAACCAGGTCGTAGGACTTGAGCTGATCGGGTTCGCCGGTAGCAAGAGCGGCGCGGAATACGGTGATCTTCTGCACAATCGACGGAACGGGAACCGGGGGCAGCTTGGTGCCGTCCACGCTGAAAGGGGTGTCGACGAAATGCCAGTATTCATGCCTCCGCTTGGCCCCATACCCGTCATTTAGCGTTGGGAGTTCTCCCTTGGGGATGTTGTCGTTTCCAGAATAGGCTTTATCGGCCCTGATCTCGTCGGGCCATGTGGCTGCCATCATGAACACATACATATCCTGGTCGGCAGCCGATGTTCCGGCCGGAATAAGGGCCAGCCATTTCGAATAATAAGGGTTGAGTTTCAGCAGCACCGCTACTCTGGCCCTTTCCGTTGGAGTCAGCTGCTGGTAGGCAGCGTAGGCCACCGTCATGTGCCCCACGCTGTTCCATGCAAGAGCCTTTGCACAGACCAACAGGAAGAGAACCGCCATGGCAAGAAAACTCGTTCTGCGTTGCATTCAAACCTCGCATTCGGGGGATATGCGCAGGGAGCACGGAGCGGGATGGCCGCATTGGGAACACGTTGAGAGCAACCCGGCGCTCTCCCTCCACAACGTTCGACAAGAATAGCTCACTCCGGAATCGAAAGGCTATGCAATTCGCAAGGATAAGCGCATTTGTGCCTTGAAACTTCTCCGGGCAGCCAGCCTCCTGGTACCGAGACCGCAGGATTGTGTAATGGCCGGAATGGAGCGTAGCGCCGGTCTCCAGACCGGCTGTCGTGCGGGCGTCCACGCCCGCGCTTGTTCAGGAGCAATTACCAAATCACAAGGTCCAAACACTACTCCTCCAGTTTCACCAGCCGCACGCTCTTACCGGTGCGCGCCGATTCCCGCGCCGCGTCCAGAATCTGCATGACCACCACGTTGGTATCGAGCGCCGTCAGGTCGGCTTTAGGGAACCTCTGCGCAGGTTCCTGGTTTCACAGCGGCGAAGCCGTTACGGCTGATTTCTTCCGTTTTAAACCAAATGTTGTCGAAAAGTGCGGGTTGCTGCTGGTCTTATTGGTCTCT
>JBEKZJ010000035.1:0-35826 GCA_049509995.1 Occallatibacter sp.
GCCGGCTGCATGGGCAACTGATTGACATCGGTCTGGAGGTACTCCTCGCGCTGCCAGCCAGTCAGGTCGAGACGCTGCAGGAAGTATCCCTGTCCGTAAAACAAGCCGATCCCGATGAGTGGAATACCCAGGTCCGATGCACTCTTGATGTGGTCTCCAGCGAGTACGCCCAGGCCGCCGGAGTAAATGGGCAGAGATTCGTGCAAGCCGAACTCAGCGGAGAAATAGGCGACCGGACGAGGCCGGAGCACGCCGGCATTGGCAGCACCCCAGGTTCGGTCTGCATTTAAATACTCCTGGTGACGGCGGTAGCAATGATTGATGCGGCTATGCAGACCCAGTTCCGTCGCGCGCCGCTCCAGCTCTCCCAAGGGGATCTCGCTGAGCATGGAGATTGGATTCTGATTCAGTTGCCGCCAGCGCGTGGGATTCAGATCGTGAAACAAGCTGGTGCAGGCGCGATCCCAACTCCACCACAGATTCCGGGCGAGGGCCCAAAGGCGTTCCTGGGCCGGGGCAATGAAGCGATCCAGAGTGCGCGCTTCACTGACCACGGGCGCCACCTCGTTTGCCGCCTCCATCAAACTGCGAATTTCATGGTCCCGAAAGGTCCGCGGATCCTTGGTTTGGACAACGAGAACACCCTGCAAAATCCCGCGGTCGATGAGCGGCACGCCGAGGAAGGACTGGTATTCCTCTGCGCCGGAGTCCTTGAAGTGCTTGTAACGGGGATGCTTCTTGACGTCATGGACGGCTACGGGGAGAACCTGCTCGGCGACCAGGCCGGCGAGGCCCTCGTGGAGGTTCATGCGCAGAGTGCCAATACTTTGTTGGTGAAGGCCAACGGTGGCAGCCATGACGAGGTTGGAGCGATCGGGCTCGAGCAAATAGGCTGAGCAAACGTCGGTGCCGAACCGCGTGGCTATCAATGCGACAAGCTTCATGAGGGTATCGGCAGGCCTGTCTCCTTGCTCAGCAAGATTGGCGATTTCGTCCAGAGTCAAGACGTGATTGGCGTCCGTTGTTTCGTGGGACTGGGTCATCGGTATGCCTTCGCCTTTCGAATGATTTCAGAAAACATGCAATGACACTTGGCTACGCCTCAACAAGAAATGCAAAGCTGCATGCGGCGAAAATGCCGAAACATGAAACGACCGGTGGCAGGCTGATTGGTTGAAGGGAAAATCCCGTTTTTCAGCGATTCGGGATAAATTTGACGATACCACCAATCCGGGCGAGGCGGCGAACGACTTATGGAGGGTGGAAGGGGTGCGCGTTGGTTTGCCGAGGCGTTTGGCAGGGATTTGCGGTTTCCCCGTCTCAGGGGCGGGAACTGGCGCCCTCGGCCAGCTAGTCTCCGGGGGCTTCTTCCAGTTCGGCGCCGAGTTTGTGGAGCTTCATGACGCGCCATTGCAGGCGGTCGAAGAAAAGGTAGACCACCGGGGTGGTGAAGAGGGTGAGCATTTGCGAAACGATGAGACCGCCGACGATGGCGATGCCCAGCGGCTTGCGGAGTTCGGAGCCCACGCCCATGCCGATGGCCAGCGGGAGACCGCCGAAGAGGGCGGCCATGGTGGTCATCATGATGGGGCGGAAGCGCAACAAACAGGCTTGATAGATGGCTTCGACGGGGGGCAGGCCCTGGTCGCGCTCGGCCTGGAGGGCGAAGTCGATCATCATGATGGCGTTCTTTTTGACGATGCCGATAAGCAGGATGATGCCGATCAGCGCGATGATGGTCAGGCTGGTTCCGGTCAGTAGCAGGGCCAGGATAGCTCCCACGCCGGCCGGGGGCAGCGTGGAGAGAATCGTGAGCGGATGGATCAGGCTCTCGTAGAGGATGCCGAGCACGATGTAGACCGCGGTCAAAGCGGCCAGGATAAGCCAGAGCTCGTTTGCGAGCGAGTCTTTGAAGGCTTGCGTGGTTCCCTGGAAAGTGGGGTGGATGGAAGGGGGCATGGCCATCTCGCGCTGGACCTTTTCCAGCGCGGTGACGGCGTCGCCCAGAGCCACGTTGGGGGCCAGGTTGAAGGTGAGGGTGACGGCGGGGTACTGTCCCTGGTGGTTGACCTGGAGCGAGGTGCGCTGCTGTTCATAGTGGGCGATGGCCGAGAGCGGCACCATGGCGCCGCCGGTGGAAGGGGTTCGGGCTGGGGGGGATGCCGGAGCGGCGGTGGCGGCGGCGGCTACGATTGCGGTTGCGGCGGTGGGCGAGGACACGGCGGCAAGTGTGGGCGTGGTTGAGGCGGGGACCGCTGTTGCGGGTGCAGCCGCGGTGGTGGCGGTGGCGGCGGGCATGGAGGTGGTGGCGCCCACCACATTACTGGCCTTGATGAAGATGCCGTTCAGCGAGTCGGGGCTGAGCTGGTATTTGGGGTCGACTTCCATGACCACGAAGTACTGGTTGAGCGCGGTATACATGGTGGAGACTTCGCGCTGGCCGAAGGCGTCGTAGAGGACGCTGTCGATGGCGGCGGCGGTAATGCCGAGGCGGGAGGCGGTGTCGCGATCGATGACCAGGTTGGCGGCCAGGCCCTGGTTCTGCTGGTCGGAGGAGACGTCGCGGAGCTCGGGCATGGCTCTCATGCGGGCCTGCAGTTGCGGCGCCCAACTGTTCAGCTCGCTCAGGTTCTCGTCCGAGAGCGTGTACTGATATTGCGCGGCGCTGCCGCGGCCGCCGATCTGGATGTCCTGCTGGACCTGAAGATAAAGGGTGGCGCCGGGGACGCTGGTGAGCTCTTGGCGGAGGCGGTTGACTACCTGGCCGGCGGTGACGCGGCCGGGACGCTGGTTGAGCGGCTTGAGGGCAATGAACATGTTGCCGATGTTGGAACTGCCGCCGCCGGGACCGCCGCCGCCGACAAAGGCGGTTACCGAGCCGACGGCCGGATCGTCCAGCACCATCTGCGCCAGTTGCCGCTGCTTTTCGCGCATGGCGGGGAAGCTGATGTCCTGCGCGGCGAGGGTTCGGCCGCCCATGCGCCCGGTGTCCTGCTGCGGGAAGAAGTCTTTGGGCACGACGACGTAAAGGTAGACGTTGAGGGCCACGGTGCCGAAGACCACGCACAGCATCAGCAACTGGTGGCGCAGCACCCAGCGCAGGCCGGAGGCGTATTCGCCGTGGAGCCGGTTGAAGAGGCGCTCGCTGGCGCGATAGATGGGGCCGTGGCGGCTCTCGTCCTTGGACTTCAGGAACTGGGCGCAGAGCATGGGAGTGGTGGTGAGGGAGACGAGCAGAGAAACGGCGATGGCCACGCTGAGGGTGACGGCGAACTCGCGGAAGAGCTTGCCGACGATGCCGCCCATCAACAGGATGGGGATGAAGACGGCGATCAGCGAGGTGCTCATGGAGAGGACGGTGAAGCCGATCTCCTTGGAGCCCTTCATGGCCGCTTCAAAGGGCTTGAAGCCCATCTCGAGATAGCGGGTGATGTTCTCGATGACCACGATGGCGTCGTCGACGACGAAGCCGGTGGCGATGGTCAGCGCCATCAGCGAGAGGTTGTCGATGGTATAGCCCACCAGGTACATGACGCCGAAGGTGCCCATCAGGGAGAGCGGCACGGCTATCGAGGGGATGATGGTGGCCCAGACTTCGCGCAGAAAGAGGAAGACGACCAGCACCACCAGCAGGACGCTGATCATGAGCGAGATTTCGACGTCGTGGACGCTGGCGCGGATGGTGGTGGTGCGGTCCACGGCGACGTCGATCTTGATGGTGGGGGGGATGGCGGCCTGCAGGCGCGGCATCTGGGCCATCACCGCGTCCACGGTGGAGATGACGTTGGCGCCGGGGATCTTGAAGATGACGATCAGGATGGCGTCTTTGAGCTGGCCGGGCGGGCCGTTGGCCGGGTTGATGCCCGAGACGCCGGCGGTGTGGATGTCGGCGACGCTGTCAACGATTGTGCCCAGATCGGAGACGCGGACCGGCGCGCCGGTCTGGTGGTTATAGCCGGCGATGATGGGCGCGTAGTCGCGGGCATTGAAGATCTGGTCGTTGTCGGCGATCTGCCAGCGATGGCCGGGATCCTGAAACGCGCCCTTGGGGCGGTTGGCGTTGGCGCCGGCCAGTGCCGTGCGCACCGCCTCGAGACCGACGCCGTTGTTGCCCAGTTGCATGGGGTTCAATTCGATGCGCACGGCGGGGCTGGAGCTGCCCCCCACAAACGTCTGCCCCACGCCCTGGATCTGAGAGATCTTCTGCGACAGGATGGAGTCGGCCATGTCGTAGATCTGCGCCTTGGGGACCACGTCGGAGGTGAGGGTGAGAATCAGAATCGGCGCTTCAGCGGGATTGGCCTTGCGGTAGCTCGGATTCTGGGGCAGGTAGGAGGGCAACTGGCTGCGGGCCGCGTTGATGGAGGCCTGCACGTCGCGGGCGGCGGCGTCGATGTTGCGATTGATGTCGAACTGCAGGGTTACGGAGGCCGAGCCCAGGGAGCTGGACGAGGTCATTTGATTGACGCCTGCAATGCGTCCGAACTGGCGCTCCAGCGGGGTGGCGACCGACGAGGCCATGGTCTCAGGACTGGCGCCGGGCAGGCCCGCGCCCACGCCGATGACGGGGAAATCCACATTAGGCAGCGAGGCCACGGGCAGGATGGAGTAAGCCACCGAACCGGCCAGCAGCAGGGCCAGCGAGAGCAGCGAGGTGGCTACCGGACGCCGAATAAAGGGTGCGGAAAGATGCATGGGTCCTTTTCCTCAGTCGGCGGTGACCGGTTGATGCTCGTAACTGGCTTGGAGTTCGCGCGGCTTCATGCGCTGGGCCAGCTTGTCGAAGTAGAGATAGGTGACCGGGATGGTATAGAGCGTGAGCAACTGCGACAGGATCAATCCACCGACGATGGTGATGCCCAGCGGCTTGCGCAGCTCGGCGCCCACGCCGCCGCCCAGGGCCAGCGGCAATCCTCCCAGCATGGCGGCCATGGTGGTCATGATGATGGGCCTGAAACGCAACTGGCAGGCCTGGAAGATGGCATTTTCGGCCGATTTGCCCTCGATGCGCTCGGCCTGGAGGGCAAAGTCGATCATCATGATGGCGTTCTTCTGCACGATACCGATGAGCAGGATGATGCCGATGAGGGCGATGACGCTGAAATCGACGCGGGTAATGAGCAGGGCAAGAAGTGCGCCCACGCCGGCCGAGGGCAGCGAGGAGATGATGGTGATGGGGTGGATGTAGCTCTCGTAAAGGACGCCCAGGACGATGTAGACGGTGACCAGGGCGGCGAGGATCAGGATGGGCTCGTTGGCCAGGGAGGTCTGGAAGGCGGCGGCGGTTCCCTGGAAGCTGGCATTGATGGCGGCCGGCATCTGGATGCGCTGCTCGATGCGGTTGACGGCCTGGACGGCGTCGCCCAGGGACTTGGCGGGCGCGAGGTTGAAGCTGATGACGGTGGAGGGGAACTGTCCCTGGTGGCCGATGGAGAGTTGGGCGCGGGATTGTTCCCAGTGGGTCAGCATGCTGAGCGGGACCTGGGCGCCGTTGCCGGATTTGACGTAGAGACTGTTGAGGGTGTTGGGATCGGTCTGGAAGTTCTGCCCTACTTCCATGACCACGTGGTACTGGTTGAGCTGGGTGAAGATGGTGGAGACCTGGCGCTGGCCGAAGGCGTCGTAGAGGGTGTTGTCGACGTCGGCCATGGCGATGCCGAGGCGGGCGGCGGTGTCGCGGTCGATGACCAGGCTGGCGCCGAGGCCCTGGTCCTGGAGGTCGCTGGCCACGTCGGTTACGACATTTTCCTTGCTCAGTTCGCTGACCATCAGGCGGGTGTATTTGGCCAGCTCGACCTGGTCGGGATCTTCGAGAGAGTACTGAAACTGGGTGCGGCTGACGCGGTCTTCGACGGTGAGGTCCTGGAGCGGCTGGAGGAAGAGCTGAATGCCCTCCACGGCCAGCAGCTTTGGCTGCAGGCGCTGGATGATCTCCGATGCGGACAGTTTGCGCTGGTCGAGGGGCTTGAGGGTGATCTGGATGCGGCCGGAGTTGAGGGTGGTGTTGGTTCCGTCGACGCCGATGAAGGAGGAGATGTTATCGACGGCGGGGTCCTCAAGAAGAACGTCCACCAGCTTCTGCTGGCGCTCGGCCATGCTGGCGAAGCTGACCGTCTGCGGGGCCTCGGAGATGCCCAGGATCACGCCCGTATCCTGCACCGGGAAAAAGCCCTTGGGAACCACGATGAAGAGGAGAATGGTGGCCACGAAAGTGGAGATGGTGACCATCAGGGTGGTGAAGCGGTGGCGCAGGATCACCTGCAGGGTGCGCCCATACCAGGCGATGACGGAATTGAAGACCTTCTCCGACCAATAGTAGAAGCGGGTCTGTTTGGCCACCGCTTTGTCCTGGAGGATGCGCGAGCACATCATGGGCGTGAGGGTCAGCGAGACCACCGCGGAGACCAGGATGGTGACGGCCAGGGTGACGGCGAACTCGCGGAACAGCCGGCCCACCACGTCGCTCATGAAGAGCAGCGGGATAAGCACCGCGATGAGCGAAACGGTGAGGGACATGATGGTGAAGCCGATCTGCTCGCTGCCCTTGAGGGCGGCGTGCATGGGGCTCATCCCCTCCTCGATGAAGCGGGAGATGTTCTCGATCATGACGATGGCGTCGTCCACCACGAAGCCGGTGGAGATGGTGAGTGCCATCAGCGTGAGGTTGTTGAGGCTGTAGCCGAGCAGGTACATGACGCCGAAGGTGCCGACGATGGAGAGCGGGACAGCGACCGAGGGGATGACGGTGGCGGCGAGGTTGCGCAGGAAGAGGAAGATGACCATGACCACCAGGGCGACGGTGAGCATGAGCTCAAATTCGACGTCCAGCACGGAGGCGCGGATGGTATTGGTGCGGTCGGTGAGCACCCTGACCTGGATGGTGGCCGGAAGGCTGGTCTGCAACTGGGGCAGGAGTTTCTTGATGCGGTCGACGACGGCGATGATGTTGGCGCCGGGCTGGCGCTGGATGTTGACGATGACCGCGGGCTGGCGGTCCATCCAGGCGGCCTGCTGGGAGTTTTCGGCGGCGTCGATGATGGTGGCTACATCGGTGGCGCGGACGGCGGCGCCGTTGCGATAGGCAATTATGACGGGCTTGTAATCGCTGCTGGAAACAAGCTGGTCGTTGGCGCCGATGGTGTATGACTGGCGGGAGCCGTTGAGAGTTCCCTTGGCCTGGTCCACGTTGGCCGCCGCCAATGCGGTGCGCAGGTCTTCGAGACTGAGGTTGTAGGCGGCAAGCTGGGCGGGGTTGGCCTGGATGCGCACGGAGGGCTTCTGGCCGCCGGCGATGGAGACCAGTCCGACGCCGGTGACCTGGGAGATCTTCTGGGCGAGGTTGGTGTCGGCGGCGTCCTCGATCTTGTCCAGGGGCAGGGAGTCGGAGTAGAGCGCCAGCGTCATGATGGGGGCGTCGGCGGGGTTCACCTTGCTGTAGATGGGGGGATTGGGCAGATCGGCGGGCAGAAAGCTGTTGGCTGCGTTGATGGCCGCCTGGACTTCCTGTTCGGCTACGTCGATGTTCTCTTCGAGGTTGAACTCGAGGGTGATGACCGAGCCGCCGCCGGAGCTGACCGAGGTCATCTGCTTGAGTCCCGGCATCTGGCCGAACTGGCGCTCCAGGGGCGCAGTGACCGAGGAGGCCATCACCTCAGGCCCGCCACCGGGGTAGAAGGTGAGCACCTGGATGATGGGGTAGTCGACCTCGGGCAGGGCGGAGACGGGCAACTGCTGGTAGCCCACAAATCCGCCCAGCAGGATGGCCGCCATCAGCAGCGAGGTGGCTACCGGGCGCAGAATGAAGGGCCGGGAAGGACTGAGGCTCACTGCTTTTCCCTCTTGTCGTGTTGAGCGTTGCCTTTGCCGGAGGCTGCGCCGGCGCCAGGCTGCGCTGCCCCCTGAGAAGCCGGGTTGGGGGCCGTGAATGGCCCGGCGGCCTGGCCCGGCGCTTGACCCGAGGCTTGGCGCGAAGCACCCTGGCCGGATCGCTGGCGAGCCGTGGTCGCGGTGACGATTTGTCCGGGGCGGAGGCGATCGGCCCCGTCCACCACCACGTTCTGTCCGGGCTGGAGGCCGCTTTCGAGGATGGTGACCTGTCCCTCGGCCAGGGCGATCTTGACGGGCTGAATACGGGAAGTCGAAATCTTCTTGACGTTGTCGGTGTCGATCACCCACACATACGATCCCTGCGTGCCGCTCTGGATGGCCGCCGACGGCACTACGAGGGCGTTGGGCCGGTCTTCCATCACCAGGTGAATGTTGACGAACTGGTTGGGAAAGAGGGACTCGTCGCGGTTGTCGAAGACGGCCTTGAGCTTGTCGGTGCCGGTGGTGGTGTCGATCTGGTTGTCGGCGGTGAGCAACAGGCCGCTGGCCAGCTTTTGCGCATCGCCCTCGTCGTAGGCGTCCACGGGCAGGCGTTTCTCCGCGGCCAGCTTGTGCAGCACCTGGGGAAGCTGTTCTTCGGGCAGGGTGAAGTAGACGGCGATGGGCTGGAACTGGTTGATGATGACCAGGTTGGTGGTGTTGGCGGTGATGATGTTGCCGGGGTCGACGAGGCGCAGGCCGATGCGGCCGTTGATGGGCGACTGGATGGAACACCAGTCGAGCTGCAACTGGGCGGTCTCAATGGCGGCTTTGTCGGCGGCGATGGCGCCCTGGTACTGGCCCTGTGTGGCTTCATCGGCGTCCAGCGTCTCCTTGGAGGTGACGCCGGCTTCGTAGAGGGCTTTGTAGCGGGCATATTCTGCCTGGGCGTCCTTGAGCAAGGCCTCGTCGTGGAGCAGGTTGCCTTTGGCCTGGTCGAGGGCGGCCTTGTAGGGCCTGGGATCGATGATCATGATGGTTTCGCCCTGCTTGACCTGCTGGCCCTCAGTGAACTTGACGGGCTCGAGTTCGCCGCTGACGCGCGCCTTGACGGTGACGCTCATGTAGGGCGTCACCGTGCCGATGGCGGTGAGGAAGATGGGCATGGGTTTCTGTTCGGCGGCGGTCACCTGCACGGGAACCGGGCGGCTGTACAAGGCCGCGGCCTGGCTGGCGGCCTGGTTCTTGGCCGCTTGCTGGTTCTGGTAGATGCGCCAGACGATAAAGCCCAGGGCGGCTACGAGTACCAGGTAAACGAGGATCCGCACCCAGGACCGCTTGCGGGCGTGCGGTGGTTCGGGTGCGTTGACTGCGGGCAGATGGGACTCCGGAGCGCCTTCGATGGACATGGTTTCGATTCCCGTCGTTTTCTCTTGGGTGAATGCCCACAGATGGGGCGGCCAAGCGGCGAGGGCCTGAAGAAAGCCGGACTGCCCGCGCACGTTTTTACGGACGCGGCAATTTGACCAGAAGTTTCGTCCGCTCCGGTGCGATTCCGGAGCGGTTTCTTCAGCGCCGGATTGAGAGCCGCGTCCCCTATGGATGAAAGCCGCGACCATTGTAAGCGAAGCGGGCAATGGCCGCGCAATGGCGGTTGGCGGCTGCCAATTCCATGATAATTGTGTCGTTGACTACCTGACCCCACGCTGCGGGCACCTGAATTGCCCATGCGCGGAGCGGTGGCACGATGAAAAGGTGGAGAGAAGCTGTTTGAACCGACAGAAGCTGAGCCAGGAAGAGAAGGGCCCCGTAGCTCAGTTGGATAGAGTCCCAGATTCGCATCTTGGGGGTCGCGTGTTCGAATCACGCCGGGGCCGCCACTGAATTTATCCTTGACACGTTTCCGGACTACGCGCATCATATTCACAGGTGCGAATCTGGGGCTCGGGAAACCGAGCTGCGGATAAGAAATAATGAAGGGCGATCTCGAAAGGGATCGCCCTTCGTGGCGTTTGAGGGGTCTGCTATAAGGGAGTCAACAATATAATTCCCAATTTTATATAGACGGTTTAACCCTCCACGGGTTGACACGCCGATGTGCGCGCCAGCGCGGCGGTTCTACGCAGATTGGCGGCCGGGAGCGTTGCTGCGCTCGCCGACGCATGAGGCGATCCATGCGGTCAGATTGGCCGCCAGCAGAAAGAGGAGGGTGACGTAGAGAAGGCTAAGGTCGCGCAGCTCGCCAGGCACGCAAAACAGGAGATACAGCGGGAAGTTGATGATTGCCGCAATCTGCGCGTGGCGCTGCAGCGGCCGCGGCAGAAAGCGCCAGCCGCGCAGCGCCGTCCACGCAATCAAGGCCCACAGCAGCGGATTGAAGCCCTGAAGCACCAGCAGGCCGTAGGTCTTTTCCCTTAGCAGGAGATTGGATGGATGCAGCATGTAATCGATCTGATCCGAGAGATGCAACTCGGCGGTTCCTCCGGGATTGTGCTGAAATCGCAAGCAAAGCAGGCCATAGACCGCGGCGCAGGTCAATCCGAGAACCGTGGTCCCGGCCAACGCGCTGAGGCGGGAACTGCGGCGGCGCAGGAGCGGATAGAGGGACGGGATGAAGAGCAGGAAGGACTCCTTGTTCCATGCGGCCAGCGCCACGACGGGAACCATCCAACCCCAATCGAACTTGAGCGCCATCCAGACTGCGAGCGCAAAAAATGCCAATTCCGGAAAGTCGTAGAAAAACCCACCCCTGGTGAGGAAATAAGGCAGCAGCAGAATCATGGCGATAGCGGCAAGAGCGGAAGCCGCGGGAGGATATCCGGCGGCCTTGGCCGCCAGATACATGGCATGGACCGCAATCCATGCGAACAGGAATACCGCCGTATAAACGACCCAATAGCGCAGGAAGCAGGCGCGGCTTCGTGCCAGCGGCGAGTCAACAAAGTCTTCGCGGAACAGCTTTCCGTTGTACAACGTGGCTGCGTACAACCGGTCTTTGGTTTGCTCCGGAACCCGCGCGTCGATCCAGTTTGCCAGCATGGGAAGAAGCTGCCTGTACACATAGGGACGCACGGCCGTGCCATCCAGCATGGAGTCGAAACTGGCGCCGGCCATGAATGCGCCTGTGCCGGCCTCGCGAAAGTGCCACTTGCCGTAGAAACCGTTGAACGAAGCAGCCGCGGCCAGAAAGAACAGGAGCAGGCAGCAGGTACGGTAATAGAGCTTCGATCTAAAGTCGATCCGGTTCAATTTTCTCGTCAACCTCTTGGCTCCCGCGCCGCCAAAAAAACAGCGCGACCCAAATCCGGGGTCCCCGGCGATGCCCCACCTAGAGAGTTCCCGGCTCCCACTTCGCCGGTGGGGTGGAAAGTCCGGGAACCCTGCGCGCTCGCAGCGGTTTGGATCACGGGATGCACGAGCCTCGGCGTTGCAACCTTTTTGTCGTTTTAAGCGTCCTAGACTTTTGGCGACAGCCCCTTTTGTTCACTCTTAAACCTTTGGCCCGCAAGTTAGACTACCATTGTAAATTCAACCGTATGTTGGAATGGGCCTTGGGTGAAATTGCCATTCGGTTCCGGAACCCGGTGAGCCGGTGAATGCCGGACCAGGGTCATCGTTGACCGGTTTTCGATCGACAGGGTGGCGGGCAACGCGGCTCAGGAGCGAGTACCAGGCTTATGTGGATTGTCCGGCTTGCGCTGCGGCGGCCTTATACCTTTGCCGTCTTTGCGCTTTTGATTCTGATTCTTGGCGCCTTCAGCATCCTGACGATGCCTACGGATATTTTTCCGAATATCGATATCCCCGTCGTGACGGTGATCTGGAACTACACGGGCCTCTCGGCGCAGGAGATGGCCGCCCGCATCGCGACCCCCAGCGAGCGCATCATGACCTCCACGGTCAACGACATCGAGCACATCGAGTCGCAGTCGCTCAACAGTATCGCCGTCATCAAGCTGTTCTTTCAGCCGCACGTGAATATCGGCAACGCCGTGGCCCAGGTGACCGCCGTCAACCAGGTGATGTTGCGCGCCTTGCCGCCGGGCACCACGCCCCCCTTCATCATCCAGTACAACGCCTCCAGCGTTCCCATCCTGCAGTTGGGACTCTCCGGCCAGGGCCTCAACGAGCAGCAGTTGAATGACCTGGGCCAGAACAACATCCGCGTCCAGTTGGCCACCGTCGAGGGCGCGTATACGCCGTTCCCTTATGGCGGCAAGCAGCGCCAGATACAGGTGGACCTGGACCTGCACGCGCTGCAGGCCAAGGGGCTTTCGCCCGTCGATGTGGTCAATGCCATCTCCGCGCAGAACCTCATCGCGCCCTCCGGCACCATGAAGATCGATCGCTATGAATACGCGGTTGAAACCAACTCCGCCCCATCGGCCGTCAACGACCTGAACGATCTGCCCATGCGGGCGGTGAACGGCGCGGTCATCTATATCCGCGACGTGGCCCATGTGCGCGACGGCAATCCTCCCCAAACCAACATCGTGCGCGTCGACGGCAGCCGCGCCATCCTCATGAGCATCATGAAGATCGGCTCGGCCTCCACGCTGGACATCATCGCCGGCGTGCGCGCCAAGCTGGAGAGCATCAAGGGCCAGTTGCCGCCGCAACTGCAGATCAACCCCCTCGCCGACCAGTCGATCTTTGTGCGCGGCGCCATCAACGGGGTGGTGCGCGAGGCCATCGTCGCCGCCTGTCTCACCGCCATCATGATCCTGGTGTTTCTGGGCAGTTGGCGCTCGACGATCATCATTGCGGTTTCGATTCCGCTCTCCATTCTCTGCTCGCTCAGCGTGCTCGCCATGCTGGGCGAGACCATCAACATCATGACCCTGGGCGGGTTCGCGCTGGCCGTCGGAATTCTGGTCGACGACGCCACCGTCGCCATCGAGAACATCAATCGCAATCTGGAGACGGGCAAGGAACTTGAGCAATCGATTCTCGACGGCTCGGCGCAGATTGCCGTTCCCGCCTTCGTTTCCACCATTGCCATCTGCATTGTTTTTGTGCCCATGTTCTTTTTGAGCGGGGTGGCGAAGTACCTGTTCGTGCCCATGGCGGAGGCGGTGGTATTTGCCATGCTGGCCAGCTACCTGCTGAGCCGGACGCTGGTGCCGACGATGGCGAAATACCTGCTGCTGGAGTACGACGATGCGCAGATCGCCAGGAAACAGGCCAGCCGCAACCCCCTGGTGCGGTTTCAACGGGGCTTTGAGTCGGGCTTTGCGAAGATGCGGTTCGGCTACCTGCGGCTGCTGACGCTGTGCGTGGACCATGCCGCGGTGTTTCTGATTCTGTTCATGGTGTTTGCGGTGGGTTCGATGGGACTTCTCACGACCTCGCTGGGGCAGGATTTCTTTCCTTCGGTGGACTCCGGGCAGTTCAAGATCCATGTGCGCGCCCGGACCGGCATGCGCATCGAGGAGACGGCCGCGCTCTGCGACCATATCGACTCGACCATCCGGGAGCAGATTCCGGCCAAAGAGGTGGTTACGATTGTGGATAACATCGGGCTGCCTTACTCGGGGCTGAACCTTGCCTACTCGACATCGGCGCCGATCGGGCCGGCCGACGCGGACATCCAGGTGCAGTTGAGCAAGGACCACCATCCGACCGCGGCCTACGTCGAGCGCCTGCGCACGGTGCTCGCCCGCCGCTACCCCGGCGTCACGTTCTATGTTCTGCCCGTGGACATCGTGACGCAGATTCTCAATTTTGGTCTTTCGGCGCCGATCGATATTCAGATTGTAGGTCCCGACCTTTACGGCAACCGGGCGCTCGCCGAGCGGATGCTCGATGAGGTGCGCTATGTTTCGGGCGCCGCCGACGTGCGCATTCAGCAGCCGTTCAACTATCCCAAGATGACGGTGGACGTGGACCGCACGCGCGCCCAGACGATCGGCCTGACGCAGAAGGATGTGGCCAGCAGCCTTCTGGTGGCCTTGAGCGGCAGCTTCCAAACCAGCCCCAGCTTCTATCTCGACCCCAAAACCGGTATAACGTACAACGTCGCCATCCAGGCGCCGCAGTACGGGGTCGATTCGCTGGCCGCATTGGAGAGCCTGCCGGTGACGGGGGCGGGACAGATGCAGCGGGCCGGCGGCGCGGCCTCGACCGGCGCGCCGGGCGCTCCACCGCCGGTCGCGGTGCTGGGCAACCTGGCAACCATCACGCCGGGAGCCGAACTGGGCACGGTGAGCCACTACGATGTCCAGCCGGTGATCGACATCTACGCCAACGTGGATGGAACCGACCTTGGAACCGTGACCAGGTCGGTGGAGGAGATTGTCGATCGCCATGAAAAGAACGGCGATCTGCCGCGGGGCTCGCACTTTGACCTGCGCGGCCAGAGCGAGACGATGAAGCGGTCCTACGCGGGCCTGCTGGGCGGGCTGGCATTTTCCATTCTGCTGGTGTACCTGCTGATCGTGGTGAACTTCCAGTCCTGGCTTGATCCGTTTCTGATCATCTCGGGGCTGCCGGCGGCGCTGGCGGGGATCGTGTGGTTTCTGTTTCTGACCAACACGCGGCTGAGCGTGCCCGCGCTTACCGGCGCCATCATGTGCATGGGCGTGGCCACGGCCAACTCCATCCTGGTGGTGAGTTTTGCCCGCGAGCAGTTGGATATCCTGGTGGGCGACGCGCGCCGGGCGGCGCTGAATGCAGGCTTTGTCCGCTTGCGCCCGGTGATCATGACCGCCCTGGCGATGATTCTCGGCATGGCGCCGATGGCGCTGGGCATGGGCGAGGGCGGCGAGCAGAACGCTCCGCTGGGCCGCGCGGTGATCGGCGGGCTGCTGTTGGCCACGGTGGCCACTCTGTTCTTTGTGCCCGCATTCTTCTCTGTCGTCCACGGCTGGCTGGAAGGCCGGCGCAGGGCGGCGCATGGCGCGGCACGGGCCGGAATGATTGACGAGTTTGACCAGCTTTCGGAGTAGCTTTTCGATGACCAACGAATCCAAACCGAACAAGCAACTGGCCTCGCAGGGCGGCCATGGCGATGAGGCCGCGCCGGAGCAGAAGCCGATCTCTCCGCGCAAGGCGCTGGTGGGCGTAGCCCTGCTGCTCATCGTGGCCTTGGTGCTGGCGGCCCTCGGCATTTTGAGCCGCAGGTCGGCCAACACCGCGCTGGCCGAGCGCACAACTGAACTGGCGGCTCCGACGGTGATTGCCGCGACCCCCAGGCAGGGATCGCCGGTGGACAGCTTTGTGCTGCCGGGCAATGTGACCGCGCTGACGGACTCGCCGATCTATGCGCGCACTTCCGGCTACCTGACGCGGTGGTACTTCGACATTGGCGCCAGGGTGAAGAAGGGCGCGCTTTTGGCCGAGATCGCCACTCCCGAGGTGGACCAGCAACTGGCGCAGGCCGAGGCCGACCTGAATACGGCCGAGGCCAACGCCAACAACGCGCGCATCCAGGCCGAGCGCTATACGGGGCTGGTGAAGACGGACGCGGTCTCGCGCCAGGATACGGATACGTTTGTGAACCAGGCGGCGGCCACGGCGGCGGCGGTCAAATCCGCTGAGGCCAACGTGCAGCGGCTGCGCGAGCTGCAATCGTTTGAGAAGGTGTACGCGCCGTTTGACGGGGTGGTCACCGCCCGCAATATCGATACCGGCCAGTTAATCAACGAGGGCGCGGCCAACGAGCTCTTTCACCTGCAGGCCATCCAGACCCTGCGCGTCTACGCCAACCTGCCGCAAATCTACTCGCAGAACGTGAAGCGCGGCACTAAGATCGACCTGACCTTTGCCGAACACGCGGGGAAGACATTTGCGGGCACGCTGGTGCGGACGGCGGACGCCATCGATCCCGTGAGCCGCACGCTGCTGGTGGAGATCGACGTGGACAACCGTGCCGGCGAGCTGTTGCCGGGCTCGCTGGCCCAGGTGCATTTCAAGGCTCCGGCCGCGGGTCCAACGTTCATTGTGCCGGTGGCGGCGCTGATCTTCCGCAGGGAGGGACTGCGCGTGGGCACGGTGGTGAACGGGAACGCGGCGCACCTGGTTCCGGTGGTGATCGGCGAGGACGATGGGGCCAATGTGCAGATCATTACCGGGCTCAGCGCCGGCGACCGGGTGATCCAGGATCCGCCGGACTCTCTGATTGAGGGCGAGAAGGTGAATGTGGAGAGCCCCGGCAAACAGGCCGATGCGGGAGGCAAGTAGCGATGCGTGTCCTGCCCGAAGCTTTGGAACGAACCCCGGCTTTGAAAGGGCATGGCTTTAGCCATGCCGCGGGAGGGCCAGATACGGACCCGGCTTTAGCCGCCGAGGGAATGCAAGTCGTTCAGAATGCATTCCCTCGGGGGCTAAAGCCCCACGCTCATTTCCCGGCGGCTATGGCACGACTGAAGTCGTGCCCTGACACAATCGGGGATTGGAATCGAGTTTTTCCGCAGGCTGTAAAGCCGTGCCCTTTCAAAGCAGTGTGGCCTGCGGCATTGCTGGGGCTCGGGCTGCTGGCCGGTTGCAAGCCGGTGGGGCCGAACTACAATCGTCCCGGCTATGAGGCGCCCCCGGTCTACAAGGAGGCGGGCGCATCGACGGTGCAAGTCCCGTTGGCGCCGCCGCCGAATCCAGCCGGCGGGGGCTGGCATTCGGCCACGCCCTCGGACGGAATGCTCAAGGGGAAGTGGTGGGAGATCTACCAGGACCCGCAGTTGAATCAGCTTGAGGAGCGCATTGCGACGAATAACCAGGGGCTGCGGCAGGCGTTGGAGACCTATCTGGCTGCCCAGGACCAGGTGAAAGCGGCGAGGTCGGCGCTTTATCCGACGCTGTCGGCCGGGCCTTCCATCTCGCGCAACACCATTTCGGCGAACGGTCCCTCCTTCTCGGCGGGCAAACCCACCGAATACACTGATCTGCTGGTTTGCGGCCAGGCAAGTTGGGAGCCGGACTTCTGGGGGCGGATCAGGCGCACCGTGGAGGCGGCGCGCGAAAACGCCCAGGCCAGCGCCGCGGATATGGCCAACGTGGACCTGAGCCTTCATGCGGAGATGGCCGCGGACTACTTTGCACTGCGCGGGATGGATGCGGAGATCAAGCTGCTGAAGGAGACGGTAGCCGACCTGGAGCGGCAACTCGACCTGACCGAGCGGCGCCTCAAGGGCGGAGTGGGCACCGAGGTGGACGTGGCCCAGGCCAGGACGCAACTGGAAACCGTGCGGACGCAACTGGTAGACGTAGGCGTGGCGCGGGCTCAGTATGAGCACGCGGTGGGCACCATAGCGAATTACAGATTGCCGGAGTTCAGCATTCCGTTTTCGCCGCTGGATCTGGCGCTTCCGAAGATTCCGGTGGGCGTGCCTTCGCAACTGCTGGAGCGGCGGCCGGACATTGCGGCCGCCGAGCGCCGCACCGCCGCGGCCAACGAGCAGATCGGCATTGCCGTGAGCGCCTTTTATCCCACCATCAGCCTGACCGGGCAGGGCGGATTTGAGAGCCTGCACGCCGGGACGTGGATACAGGGGCCAAGCGCACTGTGGAGCTTGGGGGCGCAGGCGACGGAGTTGCTCTTCGACGCCGGCCAGCGCCACGCACTGACCGACGAAGCTCGCCACGCCTACGAGGCCCAGGCCGCCGGCTACCGGAACGCCGTTTTCCAGGCCTTCAACGATGTGGAAGACCAGCTCTCCGGCCTCAGGATTCTGGAGCAGGAGTCGGGCGTAGAGCAGAAGGCGGTGGAGTCGGCGCAGCACTCCTTTGAGATTTCCAATCAGCGTTACAACGGCGGGGTGACCAGCTACCTGGAGGTGCTGACGGCCGAGGCCACGCTTATCCAGAACCAGCGCACGGCGATCGACCTCCAGACGCGGCAGTTTGTGGACAGCGTGGGGCTGGTGCGGTCGCTGGGCGGGGGATGGGACGTTTCGCAGTTGCCGAAATGACGGCTAACAGCTAACAGCTAACAGCTTCCAGCTAACAGCTAACAGCTAACAGCTTCCAGTTATCAGTGGCCCCGATTGAGTTCCTGCTTTCCCACCCTTGCGGCAGAAAAAGCCGCAAGGATGGGGCACGGAGCTTGGTCGGTTGGTCTGGCTTTCTGTTCCCTATTCCCTGCTCCCTCCCTGCGGCTCGGCTGCATCCTGCCTTGGGTGGGTGTAGGCCGCTTCGGGGACGGCGGTCAGCGGCAGCGCGGGGCCTTCCCACAGCAGCCGCGGCGAGCCCTGGCTGGCGGAGTGCAGGCCTTCCAGGTGAAATGTGTGCTTGCCGGCGCGGAGGCCTAACGAGCCGCGGTCGTAGCGCATGGCGTTGCCCGGTGAGCCGCAGACCTGGGCGAAGGGAGGGCCGGTTGCGGCCACTTGCACGCCGTCGATGACCAGGCGGGCGCCGTCGCGGTGAATGAGGTGGAAGGTGTAGCCGCCGTCGGCGGGAATGTCGATGAGGCCGTCCCAGGCGGCGGCGTAACGCGTGAAGCCCTGGGAGTCGGCGTGGAGGTTGGGCGACTCGCCGTTGAAGATTGCGTGCTCGGCAGTCAGGTCGGGCAACTCAGTCCATTCTCCGGAGTAGATCTGCCAGGTCAGGCCGGGGAGGGTGGGGTTGGCCGCGTCTACGGCGTCGTGCCATTTGGCCACGGCTACGACTCCCTGGGCGGCCCAGTCCTGGTGGCCGTCCTTGTCCTCGACGTGGAGCAGAACGCGGAAGCGGCCGGAGCCGTCGAGCTGGGTTCCCTCGGCGTCGGGAAATTTGTGCCGGACGCGGCGGCCGTGGGCCTGGGCGCCGTCGCCAAAAAGCCACGTGTAGTGCGCGCCGGCAGAGGGTTGGGCGGTGAAGGCGACTTTCTGGCCGGGGGCGAAGACCGGGGGATCGAAGGTGAAGGCGGCAACGGGGTTGTGGCTGGGGGTGAAGTGCGCCGGCTGGGCGCCGGCGGAGACGACCAGGGGCAGATCGGCGTCAGTGGCGGCGCGGGCCTGGCCGTACTTGATGTTGTTGAAGACTACGTCTGTGATCGGGCCGGTGAGGGTGGAGTCGGCCAGCGGCGGCTGGTCGAGGGCCCAGATGTTGCGGAAGGTGAAGCCGTGGAGGGCGGGTTGCTCCTGCTCCATCTGGACGAGGGAGTACCAGTTGTCGAGGAAGAGATTTTCAAAGGTGTAGTTGGAGTGGTCGCCCTGGGCGCCGTCCGCACTCCAGAAGCCGAGCAGGCCGAAGGTCTGGCCGCAGGCGCCGATGCCGGCGTGGAGAATGTCGGAGTCGCGGAGGGTGAAGTTGCGGGAGTTGAAGATCTTGCGGGGCCAGCCGGAGCGGACGATGTTGGAAATGCTGGTGGAGAGCTCGCTGTGCTCGATGAGGATGTTCTCGACGTCGTGGCCGGGGCGAGTCATTTCCTCGTCGGTGTAGCCGTCCCAGTTGCCCTCCATGGAGAAAACATCGTCTGAAGCGCGGAAGAAGGCATCGCGGACGATGGTGCCGCCGCCGCCGAGCCAGTCCATGCCGTCCTGGTTGGCGTTGCCGGGGTTGCCGCCGATGACGCGCAGGTCGTCGAAGGTAAAACCAGTAGAATCCTTCATCTGGATGGACCAGGTGCGGGAGCGGACGATGCAGGTGAGGCCGTCGATCTGGATGTTGCGGGCTTCAAGGGCGCCGATGCAATGCCAGTCGGGCTTCTGGAGCCATCCTTCGTCGCCGTTGGGGTCCTGGGAGCCCTCGTAGACGATGGTTCCGCGGCCTAGAATCCTGACGCCCCCAACTTTCCACAGGTTGAGGCTGCCGAAGACGAATGCGCCTGGAGCAAGGTAGAGGGTTTCGCCGGATTTGGGGTTGAGGCTCACGCGGTGAATTCCGGCGGGGACGACGACGACGTTGGGGCCGGCCGGGGGCGGCGGCGGTGGTGGTGTGCCGGCGAAGAGAAAGAGCATACGGGCGTGGTTGAGGAAGTCGCCGGGGCGGGAGATGGAGAGTTTGGCCGGGCCTGCGAGATGGAAACGGATGGTCTGGCCTTGACGGGTGGGGCGCAGGCCGAGGCGCCAGGGCTGGATATCGACGCCGCGGTCCCAGAAACCGGGCTCGGCGGCGGTGATGGCAATGTCCACCGGGCCGGTGATGTCGAAGCTGACAAACTCGTAGCTCGAGGCAGCGTGGGCCACGTCGACCGGCTGGCCGTTGACGCTGACGGTGAAGGCGATGGAGCGCAACTCTTCCGGGACCGGCGCGGCCTGAACGCTGGAGGCGGCGTGGGCGGCAACGGGAAGCGCGAGAATGGCCACGAAGAGCGAGCGAAAACCCGGCAAGAAGCGAGACTCCGGCAACAGAGTGGGACCGAAACCACTGTAGCACCGGGGCGTGAACTGAGATCTAAATGCCCTCGCCCATCGAGACGTAGTGGCGGAGGCGCTCGAGTTGCTCGCGGTAGGCCTCGCGTTCGGCGGCTTCGGCGGCGAAGGGTTCGGCGGGGTGGGGCTTGCCGCCAAGGCGGTTTTCCAGGTCCTCGACGCGGGCCGAGAGGGCGATGAGCGCGTCGGAGAGCGGGTCTTTGATGTCGTGCGGATCGGTAATGAGGACGCGCTGGCCGTTGCGGTAGACAATGTGGGCCGGGACGCCGACGACGGTGGAGTTGGGGGGCACGTCAGAGAGCACCACGGAGCCTGCGCCGACGCGGGAGTTCTCGCCGACGGTGATGTTGCCAAGCAGGTTGGCGTTGTTGCCGATGAAGACGTTGTCGCAGATGGTGGGGTGGCGCTTGCCGTGGCCTTTGCCGGTTCCCCCGAGGGTTACGCCCTGGTAGAGGGTCACGTCGCTGCCCACGATGGAGGTTTCGCCGATCACAACGCCCGTGGCGTGGTCGATGAACAGGCGGCGCCCGAGGAGCGCTCCGGGGTGAATATCGACGCCGGTGAAAAAGCGGGCGACCTGGGAGAGCAGGCGGGCGGGCAGGCGCAGCTTGGCGCGCCAGAGCCCGTGGGAGACGCGGTGAATCCAGACTGCCCAGAGGCCCGGATAGCAGAGGAAAACCTCGAGCCGGGAACGGGCGGCGGGATCCCGCTCGAGGACGGAGTCAATGTCATCGCGGATGCGGGCGTACAGGGACATGAGGGGCACGTCTTCAAAAAAAAACGGTCTCAGGGCCGGCGGAGCGGGTCAGGCTCCGCCGGCTGTGGAACTGCTTACACTGCAATCGCTTCGGTGGGCAGGGTCAGGGCCTGCTGGCGGAGCGACTCGAAGAGGATGCTGGACAGATAGCGCTCGCCGAAGCTGGGCAGGACGACCACGATGAGCTTGCCGGCGTTTTCGGGCTGGGCGGCTACCTTGAGCGCGGCAGCCACGGCGGCTCCGGAGGAGATGCCCACAAAGAGGCCTTCCTCGAGAGGCAGCTGGCGCGCCGCCGCGATGGACTCGTCGTTGGTGACCTGGATGACCTCGTCGATGAGGCTGGTATCGAGCACGCCGGGGACAAAGCCCGCGCCGATGCCCTGGATCTTGTGGGGCCCGGGTTTGCCGCCGGAGAGCACGGGGCTGTCGGTTGGCTCGACGGCGATGGCCTTGAACCCGGGCTTGCGCTCCTTGATGTATTTGGCCACGCCGGTGATGGTGCCGCCGGTGCCGACGCCGGAGATGAGGATGTCGACCTTGCCGTCGGTATCGTCCCAAATTTCGGGGCCGGTGGTGGCGTAGTGAACGGCTGGGTTGGCGGGGTTGTCGAACTGCTGGAGGATATAGCCGTTGGGGGTCTTGGCCAGGATCTCATTGGCCTTGGCGATGGCGCCCTTCATGCCGTTGGGGCCGGGGGTGAGCACGATCTCGGCTCCGAAGGCAAGGAGGAGCACGCGGCGTTCCAGGCTCATGGTCTCAGGCATGGTGAGGATGAGCCGGTAGCCCTTGACGGCGGCGATGAAGGCCAGGGCGATGCCGGTGTTGCCGCTGGTGGGCTCGATTAGGACGGTGTGGCCGGGCTTGATCTTGCCGGCCTTCTCGGCGGCATCGATCATTGCGAAGCCGATGCGGTCCTTGACGCTCGAGAGGGGGTTTTGGCTTTCCAGCTTGGCTACGACGGTAGCGGGCAGGCCAGCCGCTATGCGATTGAGCCGGACCAGCGGGGTACGGCCAATGATTTCAGTTACATCCGCGGCAATGCGCGCCATGATGATCTCCTCTTTTGGGGGCCAATGAGCCCTGGTTTCTCAATTGCAAGGGTTTTGGGATGTGGTGGAGCTGTCAAGCTGGGGAAAGCGGGCGCGATTGACGCGCACACATGCATCGGAGCCGGCACCAGGACGGTGTTAGCGACATCGATGCATATCCATAGCGTAGACCTGAAGCGCGGGGTATGGCAAGGGGAAGATGCGTGAATTCATGGTGTTGGTAAAATGAAGAGAGGGAGCGGACGGCATGGAAGTCCTCAAGGTGCAGCCCCGGTTGACCGATCAGGGGCTTGCCTGTCTGCGCACCCTGGCAGCCCGTTATGTGTGGTGGAAGACGCCCGAGGAAGCGATGGAGTATCCCGACCGGGTGGCGGCGCAGGTGATGAACCTGGGAACCTTTGAGGACCTGACGGAGATGGTCGAGGCTACGGGCGAGGATTATCTGCGTGGGGTGCTCCAGCGGGCCGAGGCGGGGCAGTTGGATGCGCGTTCGTGGCATTACTGGCACTACCGGCTGGGACTGGCCGAGTATGGGACGAGGCCGGTGCCGCCGATGCCGGTAAGGAGAGTCGAGTGAGCGCCTTCGAGCCGCATTGGGAGGCGCTTCCGGCCGCACAGCGGGAGATTTGGCCGCTTCTTGCCGGAAGCGCTGACCTGGGGCTGGTTTTGTATGGGGGCACCGCCATAGCCCTGCGGCTGGGCCACAGGAGTTCGATCGATTTCGACTTCTTCACGGAAAAGCCGCTCAATGGGGAGGAACTGCGGAGGGTTTTCAAGTTTCTTGGCCGGTCCAGGGTGATTCAGGACAGGCAGGATACGCTCAGCGTGCTGGCGCCGGTTGGGGAAGGCAGCGTCAAGGTTTCCTTCTTCGGCGAGATCGGAATCGGGCGGGCAGGCGTTCCGGATCGCACCCCGGACGGAGCGGTTGAGGTTGCATCGCTGCTTGATCTGCTGGCCGCCAAGCTGAAGGTCATGCAACAGAGAATTGAAGGGAAAGACTACCGCGATGTGGCGGCCCTGCTGCGAGCCGGGGTCCGATTGGACGCAGGTCTGGCCGCTGCTGCCGCGTTGTATCACCCCAGCTTCCAGCCCAGCGAAGCCATTAAGGCCCTTACGTATTTTGAAGGCGGCGATCTGGCCAGTCTGCCGGAAAGCGATAGACAGCTCCTTGCCGGCGCTGTGGCCGAATTGCGCCGCGTCCCAGTTGCCGGATTGGCTTCCCGCTCACTGTCTGCACGTCCTGGCGGGCAAGAAGGCCAAGCCAAAGGCTGAGGATTTGGATTGGCGTCCTCGACCCCCAGCGAGTTTCCCCTGAGCCCGCCTCACCCGGTGTTCCTCAGCCCCGCCGCAATCCCGCTGATCGTCGCGGCGATGGCCCGGTTGACTTCGGGGGTGTCTTCGCCGGCGCGCTTGCGGCGCAGCATGTCCACCTGGATGAGGTGCATGGGATCGACGTAGGGGTTGCGCAGCTTGATGGAGTGGGCCAGCACCTGGTTGTCCTCAAGCAGTTCGGTCTGCCGCGTGACGGCCAGGACAGCGCGCACGGTGCGATGAAACTCAGCTTCAAACAGGTCGTAGATGCGTTCGCGGAGCTTGGAGTCCCGGACCAATGAGGAGTAAAGGCGCGCGGTGGCCAGGTCCACCTTGCCCAACGCCAATTCCACGTTGCGCAGCAGGTCGATGAAGAGCGGAAACTCGGCCGCCATGCCCTGGAGGAGGTCGAGGCCACCGGACTGCTCGCAATACCGCTCGATCGCGAAGCCGACGCCGAACCAGGCCGGAACCAGCAGGCGCGACTGCGTCCAGCCGAAAACCCAGGGAATGGCGCGCAGGTCTGACAAGTTGGTAGATGAATTGCGCCGCGCAGGCCGCGAGCCGATCTTGGCGTTCTCCAGCTCGCCCACCGGGGTGGACTGCTCGAAGTAGGTGACGACGCCGGGGTCTTCGAGGATGTGCTCGCGGTAAAAGCCGTAGGAGAGGTCCGACAACTCGTCCAGCGCGGCTTCCCACTCGGGCTTGAGCACGCCGGTGAAGTGGCCCTGGGGGTCGCGGGCGTTGGGACGGGCCAGGGCGTCGAGCGAGGCGGCGATCATCAGTTCCAGGTTGCGCTCGGCGAGCACTTCGTCGGCATATTTGAAGTTGAGCACCTCGCCCTGTTCGGTGATGCGCAACTGGCCTTCGAAGGCGTCCATGGGCTGGGCGAAGATGGCGCGATGGGTGGGACCGCCGCCCCGGCCCACGGTGCCGCCGCGCCCGTGAAAGAGGCGCAGCTTGACGCCGGCCTCGCTGGCCACCACGTGCAGGTCGCGATGGGCGCGGAAGATCTCCCAGGTCGAGGTCAGCATGCCGCCGTCCTTGTTGGAGTCGGAGTAGCCGAGCATGACCTCCTGCCAATTGTCCCAGGTAGCCATCAGCTTGCGATAGTCGGGGCGGCTCCACAGCTCGCGGCAGACGGCGGGGGCCTGGCGCAGGTCTTCAATGGATTCAAAGAGCGGCACGGGCATCAGCCCCGGGTCGCGCCCAGAGCCCTCGACCTGCACGCCTCCGAGGCGGGCGAGGCGGACGACGGCCAGCACATCTTCCACCGTTGCGGCGCCGCTGATGACGTACTGGCGAATGGCCTCGGGCGAGCAGCCGTTCTTGATCTCGGCTACCACGCGGAAGGTTTCAAGCACGCTGGAAGTTTCAGCGGAGAGGCCGCTGGGCAGCGAGGGGGCGATGGTGTCGGCGATCGCCTCCTGCAATGCGGTGGCGTGGACGCGGGCGTGCTGGCGGATGTCCAGGGTGTGCAGATGGAGGCCGAAGGTGCGCACCTGGAGGATGAGCGGATCGATGAGGGTGCGCGCAATGCGCAAGCCGCGGTTTTCGGCCAGTGAGGCGCGCAGGGTCTCCAGATCGTCAAGGAACTCGTGGACGGAGCAGTAGGCGGGCAGCACCTGGGCGAGCTTTTCCTGTCCCTGGGCCAGCGAGTAGGAGGTCACCGGCAAGGTGACGGGGTTGGGGCCGGGATGCTCCATGGTGCGCTGCACGCGCGCCTTGAGGCAGATGACGAAACGGCGATAGTACTCGAACTCGTACTGCGCGCCGAAGACCTGCGCCTCGGGGGTACGCACCTGGGCCACGTAGGCCTGCAGGCGCGCGAGCAGCGCATCGCTTACCCGCCGCTGCTGGGCGCTGGTGGTGAGCAGCTCGATAATCTCCTGCAATTGGCGCTGGTAATAGAGCAGGAGGTGGCTGCGCGCCAGCCGGATGGAATCGCGCGTGACCTGCGGGGTGACGAAGGGATTGCCGTCGCGGTCGCCGCCGATCCAGGAGCCGAACTGGAGCACCTGGGGCAGCGCCAGGGCTTCGATTTCGAGGCCGTAGGCGGCGCGCAGGGCTTCCGAGATTTCGCGATAGAGGCTGGGCAGCGTTTCAAAGATCGAGACGTCGTAGTAGTCCAGGCCCATCTTGATCTCGTCGTAGACGGTGGGGCGGCGGGAGCGGACCTCGTCGGTCTGCCAGAGGCTGGTGATCTCGGCCAGCACCAGTTGTTCCAGGCGCGCCAGGTCCTGCTCGGGGATGGGGATGCGATCGAGGGTGGCGAGAAATTCGCCGATGCGGCGGCGCTTGAACATCACCGAGCGGCGCGCCACCTCAGTGGGGTGGGCCGTAAACACGGGGACGATGAGCACGCGCTTGAGCCAGTCCAAAGCCTCTTCGGCCCCGATGCCCACGCGGCGCATCTCGGTGAGCGTGCCGGCCAGCGAGCCGCGCTGGCGGCCGGCCTGGCCGCTGAGGCGCAGCGCGATGCGGCGGCGCTTGCGATGGTTGGTTTCAGCCAGGTTGATGAGCTCGAAGTAGAAGGCGAAGGCGCGGGTGAGCAGGATGGCGCGCTGGACGGGAAGGGAGTGCACCAGTTCCAGCGCGGTGGCAGCTTGACGGGCAGCTTCTTCTTCAAGGCCACGGGCTTCGGCGTCGCGGCGGCGGATGGTGCCCTGGCGCAGCGCTTCGACTTGGGCAAACAGGTCTTCGCCGGCCTGCTCGCGCAACACGTCGCCGAGCAGCGTGCCCAGCGAACGCACATCGCGGCGCAGGGGCGCTTCCTTCAGGTCGCCGGTTTGCGCCTCCAGCTCCTTGAGCCGCTGCGACCAGCTTTCGGGATTCCACAACAGGGCCATCGTGTTTTGATTATGCACGATGGGCGGTGCGGCCAGGACGCCAGGAGCGGGTTGGGAAGATTCGACTGGCCTTTCCACCCGGAAAATTCAATTTCATACCGTTATTCCACAAGTCAGGGCTCTGCGTTTCATTCTCCGATGCATGATAATGTCGCCATAATGTCTACTGAGTTGCGTGAAAAAGCAGGCCGAAACGACCCTTGTCCGTGTGGCAGCGGCAAGAAGTACAAGCGCTGCTGTCTAACCAATGAATGGGCGCCGCCCACCTCACACGACAGTCCGTGGAGCCGGCAGCGCGACGCCTCGAACCGGCTTACCGACGAGATGATGAAAGTCGCAGGCCGGAGATTCGGCGAGCGGATCCACGAGGCATGGATGGCCTTCAACCAGGCCCTCCTACCGGAATCGATCGACAAGTATTCCGGAGAACAGATGATATTCTTCCCTTACTTTCTCTTCGATTGGGATCCAGACCGGCCCCCTCCGCGGCGCGGGCAGCGGCCGAAGCCCGGCGTTGTGGTGCAAGCCTACCTGCTGGAGAAGGCCAGCCGACTGCCTGAACTGGAACGTCTGATTCTGGACGAGAGCATCGCCCAGCCGATCAGTTTCTATGAGGTTCTCCGCTGCGACCCTGGGCACGGCATGGTGTTGCGGGACGTTCTCATTGGGGGCGAAGCCGAGGTTGAGGAGCACGCAGGATCCAGAAGCTTGCGTCCGGGAGACTTGGTTTATGCGCAACTGTGCCGGCTGCCGGAGGTGACAGCCTTGAGCAGAATGGCGCCGATCTCCATTCCACCTGGCAGAAAGGCGGAGATTGTTGGCTTGCGGGCGCAACTGCGGCGAAAGATCGCGAAACAGAACCGGGAACTGTCTGCTGCCGATCTGATTCGATATGCAGAGGAGGTTCGCACCGTTTATCTGGGCATCCGGGACGCCCTCCTCACACCGCCCAAGTTGGCCAATACCGACGGCGATCCGCTGGTTTTCCATACGCTTGCCTTTCGCGTTGGCTCGGCGCAGGTGGCCTTCGACGCGCTCGCTCCGCTGGCCTGGGGCAGGACCAAAGAGGACCTGCTCGACGGCGCGGAGCGGAACGGCGACGGTTCGCTCCAGAGCGTGGAATTCGATTGGATCGGAAAAGGAAACCGGATGCACAAGACCTGGGAAAACACCATCCTTGGCCGCCTGAAGATTTCCGGACGATCCTTGGTTGCGGAAGTCAATTCGGCAAACCGTGCCAGGAAGATTCGCCAGGAGATTGAGAAACGGCTTGGCCTTCACGCGACTCATCTCAGCACAACCTCGCAAACGCCCGAGGAGATGCGCAAGAAGTCGGAGGAGAAAAAGCGCGGCAAGGCGGAACGCCGGGGTGCAGAGGCGGACGATCCGCTTCTCGATCCCGAAATGAAAAGAGAGTTTGAGGCTCAGGTGCAACGGCAGGTCGAGGGATGGGTCCACCAGAAGATTCCGGCTCTGGGCGGACGCACACCGCTTCAAGCTGTTGCCGACCCGGACGGCAGAGAGATTGTTGAAGCCTTGCTGCTGGGCTGGGAGCGCCATTACGAAAAGCCGGGGTCGCCGGGAACGATCCGTCCCGATATCGATGCAGTGCGCCGACTGCTGAACCTTCCCGTCGCAATCGGAACCGTCATTCACTGAAATGGATTGCCGGTCAGTCTCCGCGTCATCCGGAATCAGGACAGCGCGGCCTGGGCGTCTAATTGCATCATCAGGCCCTCCCACTCGGAGGTGAGAGCGGCTAGTTGGTTGCGCAGATCCTCGGCCAAAGCTGTGAGCCGCGCCGTCTCCGCGGCGGAGACGTAAACGCCCAACTGCTCTTCGGTGTGCGCGATTGCGGCCTCGATGCGCGGGACTTCCCCTTCTAAAAACGCGCAGCGCTCCTCCATCTGCTTTTGCTTGATGGGATTGAGGCGGCGAGGACGGTCCCTGGCGGCTGAATCGGCTTCGGCGTCGCTGGCATTGGCTGTGCCTGTGCTGCTATGGATAGGCGGCCCGGCAGCTTCCGGCTGACGCAGCCTGGGCGCGGGCTCAGGCAAAGACGCTGCCGCGGCCTGCGCCTCCTTGCGGCGGAGATAGTCCTCATAGTTGCCTTCGTGGCTGGTGACCGTGCCGCCCTCCACTTCGAGGACGCGCGTGGCCAGCCGGTCGATGAAGTAGCGGTCGTGGGAGACGAAGACGACGGTGCCGGAGAAGGTTGCCAGCGCCTCCAGCAGCACGTCCTTGGCGCGCATGTCGAGGTGGTTGGTGGGCTCGTCGAGGAGCAGGAAGTTCGATGGCGAGACCAGAATGCGCGCCAGGGCGTAACGGTTGCGCTCGCCGCCGGAGAGGATGCCGAGGGGCTTGAAGACGTCGTCGCCGCTGAAGAGAAAGCAGCCCAGCAGCGACCGCAGCGCCTGTTCCGGCACCTTGAGCGCGGCGCGGCTGATGTCGTCCAACATGCGCGACTCGCCGTTGAGGACTTTGTACTGATCCTGCGCGAAGTACTCGGTGACGACGTTGTGGCCGAGGCGGACCGAGCCGGAGGTGGGCGCTTCGTCGCCGGTGAGCAGGCGAATGAGCGTGGACTTGCCCGCGCCGTTGACGCCCACCAGGGCCACGCGGTCGCCGCGCTCGATGGTGAAGTTGACGCCGCTGAACACATGCTTGGCGCCGTAACTCTTGGATAGGTTTTCAGCTTCAACGACGGTGCGGCCCGAGGGCGCCGGCTGGGGAAACTTGAAGTGGATGACCGGCTCTTCTTCGGGAATCTCGATGCGCTCGATCTTTTCGAGTTCCTTGATGCGACTCTGCACCTGCTTGGCCTTGGTGGCCTGGGCGCGAAAGCGGTTGATGAACGCCTCGAGGTGCTCGATCTGCAAGCGCTGGTTGCGCCAGGCGGACTCCAACTGCGTCCGCCGCTCGCCCTTCTGACTCAGATATTTGGTGTAGTTACCCTGATAGATATTGAGGCGCTTGTTCCATATCTCCACGGTGCGGTCGATGGTCACATCGAGAAAATAGCGGTCGTGGGAGATGAGGATATAGCCGAAGGGATAAGTCCGGAGATAGTCTTCAAGCCAGTTGCGGGTTTCAAGGTCCAGGTGGTTGGTGGGCTCGTCGAGCAGGAGCAGATTGGGCTTGGCGAGCAGCAGCTTGGCCAGCGCAATTCGCATCTGCCAGCCGCCACTGAACTCATCGGTATGCCGCGACCAATCCTCCTTGCCGAAACCGAGGCCGGTCAGCACGGCGCCGACCTGCGCGTCGAGCGCGTAGCCGTCAAGGGCGTGGAAGCGCTCCTGGAGCATGGAGAAGCGCTCGGCGGCGGACTCGTACTCCGGGCCCGCGTGGTCGAGGACGGCGAGTTGGCCGGCCAGGCGCTCGATCTCGCGCTCCATGTCGCGCAGTTCGTCGAAGACGGTGAGGCACTCCTCAAAGACACTGCGCCCGGCCAGGCTAAGGCCCTCCTGGGGCAGGTAACCGATGCTCATGCCGCGGGTCTGCTGCAGGGCGCCGTAATCCAGTGATTCGAGGCCGGCCAGCACCTTCATCAGCGTGGACTTGCCGGCCCCGTTGGCGCCCACGAGCGCAGTTTTCTCCCGCGCGCGGATCAGCCAGTTGGCCTCCAGGAAGAGCACCCGCGGTCCAAACCGCTTGCCGGCATTTTGCAGCGAGAGCATGCAAGTCCATTTTCGCAGAGCGTCGGCGGGGTGTGATTATGCCCAGCATGACAGCAGGCCACGAGCGCCCACGCGAAGATTGGATCGAGATCTCCGTGCCAGCCCTGACCATCACCATTCGCCATAGCATTCCAGTCCTACAGGGCACCCCGAAAGGCGGTTGCCCACCGCCAAGCCAGACAGACGGTATGTTTCCGCACCGCGCGAAGAAGCAGTTCCCCCCTACCCTAAAAGCGTCGGCGTTCCGGAGTGTGTAAGTTTCGCGGCTAAATACCCGGCCCGCACCTTCCCCTGTCAACGCTTCGACGTTGTTCTCGCGAACAACTCCACATGACTCGAGGCCAGTGTGGATCGCTAATCTTTCACTGTGTGACTCTTTCATTCACTGCACCTCGCCGGTTTAGCCGGCGCACCAGGGCTCTTGCATCCCCTACAACATGCCGGTTTAGCCCGGCGCTCGGCGTGTTGTCGGCTACTCGGAAGCTGAGCCGATTTTCCTTCTTGCTGGAGTGCGCAGCGGGCTGCATACTGGGGCTGTCTGGAAGCCCATGAGCCCGTCCACCGTCAAATCCTTTACCGCCGTGCTGGAGCCGCTGCAGACGGGAGTCGGCTGGGTGGTTGCGCGCATTCCGTTCGAAATCGCCAAGGCGTGGCCCGTGCGCAGAGGCTTGCGTGTGCGTGGCGAAATCTCACCTGTGAACAGCAAGACGGAGGGATTCCCTTTTCGCTCATCGCTGATGGCCTTTGGGCGCGGTGCGGGACACTTCCTGCTGGTGAACAAGAAGATGCAGGCGGCGGCGCAGGCAACGGTCGGCTCCCAGGTGCGGATTTCGCTCGAGCCGGACCTGGAGGAGCGTGCGGCCGTGGTCCCACCGGAGTTGGCCCAGGCGCTCAAGGGCGACCGCCGGTTGCGGAAGTGGTTCGACGGACTCAGCTACTCCATGCGCAAGGAGATTGGCGACTGGGTCAGCGAGCCAAAAGCCGTCTCCAGCCGCGAGAAGCGCGCCGAGCAGATGGCCGAGCGCCTGTTACTGACCCTGGAGGGCGAGAGGGAGCTGCCGCCAATCTTGCAGGCGGCGTTTCAGCGCCAGCCGTTGGCGCGCATGGGCTGGGAGGCGATGACGCCGGTGCAGCGGCGCAGCCATCTGCTGGGCATTTTCTACTATCGGAATGTCGATGGCCGGGAACGACGGACTGGCAAGGCCGTCGAAGATGCCTTGCGCGTGGCCAGGAGAGGCGCGCGCGAAGTCAAATAAGGAGTTTCCCCGCATTCCGCTTGCCGGCCGATAACTATCCGGAGGAGGATTCTCAAAGTAAATCCATTTTTCAGGCGACTTGGGCCGCATTTCCGGCGTCTAATTGAATACGATGAGTACTGCCGCATCTGTTCGCCCTTTTTTTGTACAGGGTTCCGCCACCGCAGTTGACGAGCAGGTCCGGCAGGAGAGCCTCACCGTATCCGCTGGGCTCAAGCGCCAGGAAGTCGGCCTGCTGGACGAGCTGATCGTCCGCTACCAGCACCGCCTGTTGCGCTATCTGCTCTACCTGACCAGCAACCGCGAGATGGCCGAGGACCTGTTCCAGGAGGTCTGGATGCGGGTGCTGGTGCGCGGCGCCCAGTTCAACGGCCGGGCGCGGTTTGACACCTGGCTGTTTACCATTGCCCGCAACCTGGTCATCGACCAGCGCCGCAAGCGCACCATGTCCAGCCTGGACGAGCTGTTTGAGTGCGGCAGCGACGACGACCGGCCCATGAGCCTCGAGGTCGCCGACGGAGAACCTACGCCCTTCGACCGTTTTTCCAACCTCGAAGACCGGGAACGGATTGCGGCGGCGCTGCTCCAGTTGGATACGCTTCATCGCGAGGTGCTGGTGCTGCGCTTCCACGAAGAGTTGTCGCTCGAAGAGATCGCCAAGGTCACGCGAGCGCCTCTTTCCACCGTAAAGTCAAGACTTTACAGGGGCCTCGCCGCAATCAAGCCCAAGCTGGTGCGCACCCGCCTGCGCTCTCAGGAGGCAGTGTGAAGACCGCCGGGCTGGCCGGGGGCGCGGCCGGCGATGCAAAAACCGGCGCGGGCGCCGACCGCGATCTGCTTTCGGCCCTTGCCGGAAACCAGGCCAACCGGGAATGCGCCTTGGCCCATCGCACCTGCCGCGTCGTGAACGCCTCCCTGGGCGTAATGCAGGAACAGAAAGCCGGGCGCAAGCGGGTTCGCTGCGTCGCGTTGGCGGCCGCACTGGTCGTGTTTCTTCTGCTGGGTCCGCTGGTCTGGTGGGCAGGCGACACCCTGATCGAAGAGGAGCACCTGACCGGGCTGATAGGCCAGTTGAGCCTATGGATCTTCTTCCTGAGCGGAGCCTTGCTGGCCGCGGCGCTGATTGTCGGCTGGGTGCGCCACAACAAATCCTGACTCGCTCAAGCCTCAATCACAAACACAATTGGGAGATTCGCACCCGCAAAGAGCACCCGGAACGAATGTGTCCGCAACTTCCGAATCCACTTCCCCGTCCATCTAAATACAGGTTAAGCTGTGCTCAACCACTTGAAATCCTCTCCGAAGGGGGGAAATGCCTATGCGTGATCCCCAATCCATTGCCGTCAACGAAGACGCACGCATGATTCCCGTGTGGTCGATCGTAGTGGCCATCTCGGCCTTTGTGCTGGTGGAATATTATTTCTGGCTGGTCCTGCCTCAACAGTCGCACCACGTTCCGCCCCTCGGATTTCGCATCTACTTCAATCTTTCCTGGGGTGTGTTGGCCGCGCTGTACTTTTTGATGGTCGGCTACGTCAGCAAGGACGCTCCGCGGCGCGCCATGAGTTTGCGCTTCTGGATCGTAATCTGCTTTGTGATGCCAGCCGGAATCGGAGCGGTGCTTTACTTTCTGCTGCGCCAGCCTGAGGTGTCGCGTTGTCCCGCCTGCTCCACGCAGGTGCAGAGCGACTTCCACTTCTGCCCGCAGTGCGACTACCAGCTCGCCGCCAGTTGCGGCAACTGCTTCCGCACCGTGCGCGCCACTGACCAGTTCTGTACCCGCTGCGGCCATGAGCTGGCCCGCGACCACATGCCGGCGCGCCTGCGGGTGCTGGGCGAGTAAACCCGCCAGAAAGGCATCGGGCCGGTTCCAGGCCGGCCAGCCCCCCTGCCCAATTCCGGAATTGACCCCTCCCGCGTTCCCTTCCTACAATCAATCGAGCTTCCAGGCCGCATGTCCATCTCCGCGCTCATCATCGACGACGAACAACTGGCCCGCGACGAGCTCAGGTACCTGCTCGACTCCGTGGGCGGCGTGGATGTGGTGGCGCAGGGAACCAACGGCATCGAGGCCGTGGACCTGATCGAGGAGCACCATCCCGACCTTGTCTTCCTGGATGTGCAGATGCCGGGGCTGGACGGCTTTGCCGTGATCCAGCGGCTGATGGAGCGCAACCGGCAAAGAACGAGCAAAGGCCAGGATGCCGAGCCGCTGCCACAGATTGTCTTTGCCACCGCCTTTGACCAGTACGCGGTGCGCGCCTTTGACGTGAACGCCGTCGATTACCTGCTCAAGCCCTTTGACCGCATCCGCGTCCAGCAGGCTGTCGACCGGGTTCGAAGCCGCATCGCCGTTGGCGCTGCGAACGTGGCCGGGGCAAGCCCGACGCCCGACTCCCCCATCGAGTCCCAGCTCGACGCGCTGCTGCGGCTGCTCAACCGGCCGCAGGGCGCGTCGCGCACTCCGCAGCCGGCCAAGCTCATCGTGCAGGCGCAGAGCCGCCTGCTGCTGATCGATCAGGCTGATATCTGCTACGCAGCCATCGATGAGGGCGTGATTCGCATCGTCACGCAGAACTTCGAGGGCCAGTCGAAATGCCGCACTCTGGAAGAGTTGCTGGAATTGCTTGATCCTGCGCTCTTCTGGCGCGCCCATCGCGGCTATGTGGTCAACATCAACCACATCCGCGAGGTGGTGCCGTGGTTCAAGTCCAGCTACCAACTGCGGATGAACGACAAAAAGCAGACCGAGATCCCCGTCAGCCGCGCGCAAACCAGGCGGCTGCGGGAACTGTTCAATCTGTAGCTCCCTTTTCCTGCTCCACAAGCCTGATCCAGGCCAGAACGGCAAACGCTCCCATCACGAAGATCGAAACCAGAGCCGATGCGCCCGTAATGTCGGCAATCCGCCACAAGTGGCCCGTGGGGTCCTGAACAACCGCGGGATCAGGCCGCCGAACCGTCTGCAGCACGTTACCCGCCGCACAAAGCGCATAGAAGAGAACTGCCGCCCGTCCGGATGGCCGATTCGCCATGATCGCCGGAGCTGACCTGCGGCACAGATAGAGCGCAAAGAGCAGATAAATCGCGAGGACAGTACCGTACCAGCCCAGATAGTTGGAGATGGGTACGCCGAACCAGGGTCCTCCGTCGCGCCATACCCAGCCGTGCAGCACCGTAGCCCATACCGGGTCCTGCGCCAGATCCCAGGCCACCATGATGAAGCTCGCCGCCAGCGGCACAGCCAACACGCGCGCGCCAGCGGCGGATCGAGGGGAGTTGCCCACAATCAACCGCCCCAGCGTCCAGGAAACATACGCCATGCCGATGTACGCCAGCCCCAGCAGCACCGGCACATGGAACAGTTTGGGCCCCATGAGCTCGACAAAGTAGTACCGGCCGAAGGGAAAGCCTGTGGCCACACCCAGGTTCTCGCTGATGTTGCCCACCACAACACCAATGGCGGCGAAGACCAGAATGCCGCGCAACCGGTAGTGGCGCGCTCCATCCACCAGCGCAAAGGCCATTGCGGAAAGCACATCGAGGGCCACGACGGGCGTGCGCGGAACGGGGTTGGGCGTGACCTCGAGGGCTCGGGCGCACGCGTACACTGCCAGAATCAGGCCCAGCGCAAGAGCCGTTGGAAAACCGCGCGGCGTTGCCGATGGCCGATTCATGGAAGCCTATCGATTCAGACTCAGGCCGGCGCATTGCGTCCCTGCCGGTATTTCCGTCTCAGTCGTACCGCTCGAAGACGATCTGCCTGCGATGCCAGCCGTAGCCGGCCAACAGGTCGCGCACGCTCGCGACCATGTTATTCAGGCCGCAGATGTAGGCGTAGATATCGAAGTTCAGCTGGGCTGCCGGAATTGCCAGATCGGGGGCGGGCTGCGACAGAGGCTGGCCGAGGCGTGCGGCACGCTCCTCCACGATCCGGGCCACCTGGTCCTGCACGTAGCCGCGCAGGCCGCTCCAACTCTCCTGGGCGCGGCTCAGCGTGGTCAGGTAGTGGAAGTTCGGCTTGCGCCGGGCCAGCGCCTCGAACTCCTCGTGGTAGTAGATATCGCTCTCGTAGCGGGTACCGTAGACCAGCCAGATCTCCTTGCCCTCGCTGCGGTCGGGACCGTTCTCGGGAAAAAGTGACTGCAGGAAGGCGCGCATAGGCGCCACGCCGGTGCCGGTGGCCACCAGAATCGAGTCGGTGACCTGCTCCCGCAGCACAAAATGCCCGTGCGGCCCATGCACCTGGATGGTCGCGCCGATGGGCAAATCCGGCAGGTCGGCAAGATGATTGGAGAAGAAACCCTCCTCCACCCGGTTCACGCACAGCTCGAAGCGGTTGCCGTTGGCCGCCGACGCGATCGAGTACGCGCGCGTTTGCTGCTTGCCCTTCGCGTCATCAGCTACGGCGGAGACGAACTGGCCGGAGGAATAGGAAAAGCTCTCAAGCCCGTCGAGGACGAACTCGAAGTGATAGCACTGCGACACTTCAGAGATGCACTCTTTTCGTGCAAGACGCGCGGTATAAAGCTCACGTGCCAAGGCATTTCTCGCTGCGAAGTAAGGATGGAGTCCGAAAAGCGGACCGTAGGCAGTATCGCCACACGAGGGCCAAGGTGGCAAGCCGGGGATAACCTGCGCGCGGTTCGACCGTTGGCGCTGGGGACAGCAGGAAGCCGCGCTTCCCCAATCCGGACGTGCGCTTGCCCCTACAGGACTTTCCCCATTTTTTGAGCGAGGGCAGGGATAACTCTTTTTAATGGAGTGGATTAAAGCGCGCGAGAAGTGGGAGGGGCGCAATCCATGGTAGAAGGGATTTTCGACCAAGAAAATT
>JBEKZJ010000036.1:0-35721 GCA_049509995.1 Occallatibacter sp.
AAAATGACTACGCGCCCGGAAACCGCCGCCGCCGTCCCAGCTCCCATGCCCGTCGCCAGAAATGCCGCCGCCCGGCCTGTCATGCCCGCCGCTTTCCATCCTGGCCCTGCCCGATGTCGTCCCGGGCCTGCCGGGATGGATGGTTGTCTGGTTTTTTGGATCAAGGAGATGATGTTCTGCCGGGCAGGGGGTGATTGATCTGAATGAGACTCTGCGTCTCTGCTTGGCTCTCTATGGCGCCGGCGGACTCGCCGCGGCCCTGGCGGCGGCCGCCCCGGTTTACCCCTCGCAGAAGGCCTCACGTTACTTCCCTGATGCCGGTCGGGAACGGACGCCGATTTCGGCCCCGAAAGTCAGTTGGCATTTTGTCAGCGAGACCTACGCCTTCACCGATGTCTGGGTTCGAGACACCGCCCTCGATCTCGCTCTCGAAGAACAGATCAGAAGGTAGGGAGGATTGGGTTGGCTCTGACCACTGAGACTTCCTGATCAGTGACACTATCTCATTTCCCCAACAATTCTTGATCTCCCCCTGCACGTGTGTGCGGTCTGTGTGCCTGGTTCCTGGCAGGATGTACTTGCGCATGTGTATCCCTGGTGAGCGCGCTCAATTCCTTCCGCTATCCGCCTCAGATGGGGCGATGGAAGTTGGTGAGATATAGACCATATCCCAATAGACAAGCGAAGGCAGGGTAAACGACACATACGAGCCGACGGTATCCTGGCCGGTCGTAAACGAAAGAGAAGTCATTCTACCGTTGTTGGTATCGGGAGACGCCCAGAACACACTTCCGATTTTGCCGCTGCCGTAGTAGTATCTCACCGCGACATTGGTTTGAGGCGAAGGGACTGGGTAGTTTGCGCTGTCGTCCCGCCAATCGACGTTGGCCTCGCCAATCAGGTTGATGAAGTTGAGCATGTGAATACCGTCGTTGTTCTTTGCGAAGGCCCACACTGCATCGGCGGATGCGCTGCTGCTGCTCTCAACGCCGTTCAAGCTGATCGCATTGCTGTTGTTGGTCAGCCCGCCACGAAGAAGAGTTTCGTATTCGACATCGAAATCGTAGTAGACCTGAAGCGTGTTGAGCAGCGAGGTTGACGGAGTAAGGTCCTCGTCCGGGAAGTACTCATTGTCGAGCATATCCAATCCCGGACTCCCTCCAGCACCGTCTCCCAGTTCCAGATGCGACGCCCCGCTTGCAAAGATCGCAGCATCGGTAAGCAAAACACCAGGCGTATTGAACATGCCACTTTGACCGGAATTCCCGAGGTTCAGCGCATACGAGTAGTCCATGTATGCTGGAAGGACCACGCCCTGCCCTGGATTCGATGAGTTTATGCTATCGATGACTGCCTTCAAATCGTTATAGGTGTTCTGAGTTCCCCCATTCGCACTGGGCCAACATTCGACGTAGGCGAAGTCTTCATCGGCTAAGACATTTGGCAGCCCATTGCCACTCGCCGCATTGAATACGATGGTCTTCTTCAATGCCGTTTTGGCGCCGTCCAGAAAGGATGCATACTCAGCCGGTAGATTGGGAGTTACTAGCGTCCCAGTGTACGTGTATCCAGTGCTGCCGAGTTGGTCGGCGTGCCATCCGTCGAACGGGTAAGCCGCGAAGACGTTGGCCTCTTGTCCATATATGTAATTCTGCCAACTCGTATTTCCAGGATCGAAGACGTAGATGTAAGGAGTGGCCCAGTCAATCGAAGTGAAATTGATGTTGACCTGATCTGTCCCGTTGCTGTTCTGATAGAGTCCCCACTGAGAATTCACGCCACTGCCGTCCGTCTCGTATCCGGCCCACGCGCCGTAGATGAGATTGTAATTCATTGCCGACATTCCGTACGTGTGGGCGGCAGTGATGTAGTCGAGCACAGTTTGACGGTAGTTGGTTTCATTGTCCACTTGAATCCAGGAGGCTGCAGGGCTGGCCACAGTTCCCGCCAGGGGAACATGATGCTTCCACTGCCAGTCGTAGAATTGAATGCCGTTGATATGGTATTTGTTGAGTTGAGCAATCTCGCCGGAAGATGTTGCTGTGGCTTGATCCGGGTAGGTACCTACATATCCGTAACGTGGGAACTTGGTCCAGGTCGACGAGACGTCAATGGCCGAGTTCATGCTCCCAAGGACCGAATTTGCTGAGTTGGTTGCGGTCACTTCGACTGAATACCCCTGAAAGTCTGTGGTCGGCGTGACCCAGGTAAACGTAAGAGTATCCGTGCCGCCATTCACCAAAGAGAATGCCTGCGCAGGAAGCGTCGCCTGGAGGGACCCTAGCTGGGTCACGTTAATTGCCACGTCGCCGCTTTCCGATGCCCCCGTTGTGTTTGTAAGGTTTACGTAAATCGTTGCAGTGGATCCGGGCGCGTATCGCGCTGCATCCGTGCTCAAGCTGCCGATGAAACCGGCAGACGGCGTAGCCGCGACTTCGCTCGATTGAGGCGATGTTCCCGAGTTGTTTATAGCTGCCACTGTATAGAAGTAGGCCGTTCCGTTGGTCACGCCGTTATCGGTGAAGGATGTGGCTGCGATGCCCGACTGGTATGCGGTGCTTCCCTCGCCGCCCGAGGTCGTGGAGCGATAGACGTTGTAAGAGGTAGCCCCGCTGCTGACGGACCACGACAGGGACACGTGCGCATTGCCCGCAATGGCGGTCAATCCGGTAGGCGTTGCCGGAACTGTGGGAGTTGGGGTCGGCGTGGCGCCACTGCCCCCTGAACAGGACGAAGCAATCGCCACAAGAAGCATCAGTAGAGCTGCAAATGCCGCAAAGGGCCTCGCGACCGATAAGCACTGCACATGTGTAGCGATCCCGCCTGAACCCTGTGCAATGTCTATCCTGCTACGGGCTGTCATCGAGCAGTGCGTTTTACAGTCGCTTTGGAGGATTCCTTGCCGTTTCATACTCTGTCTTCACATGCCGACGAGACTGCTAGGAGTAACTGTCGATGCAGACGCTGTGCTTCTATTTCACGAACAGAGATGCGGAGTCCGCTTCGTGCCGCAGTTTGGCCGACTGCTCCAGAGCCTGTGAAGCTGCCGCACGATCTCCCGTCTTCATGTATAGGTGACCGAGACGAAAGTAGTAGCTTCCGTCCACATCGACTGGCAAGGCCTGCTTCATCTCAGCGATAGCTTGCACGAGGTCACCTCGGTCCTCATAGACCCTGCTCAGATCTGCATGAACGTAGGGACGCTCCTCTGGTGTCACGCGCAAGGCTTTAAGCAGGAACGGCAACGCCTCAGCTAGGTTCACACGATTGACAAGGATTTCACCCATAAGGTAGTTTGCTTCGGGATCGTCCGAGTTCGAGTTCAATACATACTGCACTTCGCGTTCAGCATCCTCGGTGTTGTGGTCCGAGTTGAGAACGCGTGCAAGCCCCAGGTGCGCCGCGAGGAATTGAGGCTTCACCGCTATCGCTTTGCGGTATTCGTCCGTGGCTTCAGCAAGATCGCCTTTCTCGCGGAGCATGTCGCCTGAGAGCGCATGAAGCGAAGCTGACTCAGGATTGATGTCGGTCGCCTTCGTTAGCGCAGCCAGGCCTAGGCGCTCTACGGATTGAACGCGCCAATAAAGTGCTTCTTCATCGGAAGGAATCCTTTTCAAAATCTCCTCAGTCGCGGTCAACACAATGTCGTCGCGCCCTATATAGTAGGAACAAAGAGATAGGATACGGAGGTCGTGCACGTTGAGCCGCAAAAACGCCTCAGCGAGAGAAGAACTGCATGCGGAGTAATATCCTTTCTGCATATAGCTCGCGGCCAGTTCATTCCTGACGGGCGTCGAGTTGCTTGACTGGTGTGTCCCAAGAATCTCGCGAGTACGGGTTTCGGCTCCAGCCTTAACCAGGTCGCTCCAAAATACTTCAGCATTCTTTTGGACGAAGACGGAATCAATATCCGCAGCCTCGCGGAGTTCGCGGAGCGCGTCCCCGGTGTCGGCCCGCTCCGCGTCCAGGGCGGCCAAGCCGAGTTTGGCAAGCAAGCACCCTGTCCGCGACCGGGAATCCCAATCCAACTGGAATTGCTGGGCAGCATCGTCAAGCTTTGATTGTTTCAGATAGGCAAAGCCAAGATAAGAGCGCGCACAGGGCACAACCTGCGGGCTTGCAACAGCGGCGCGGAGAGTGGAGACAGCTTTGTCTGTGTGTCCTTGCTGCAGATAGGACTCGCCAAGAAGCACGCCGCGGAATGGAGATGGAGAATGCCGAAGGCCAGCTTCGATCTCCTTTTCCATACTGAGGTACGTTGCGCCGAGGCCATACCATGCGGTTGCGTTCCTGCTGTCCAGTTGAGCTGCACGAGTGAATTGCGCTAAGGCTTCAGGGTATTGTCTGAGTTGCAAGTAGCTATTCGCAAGGCCGACACGGGCTTCGGCCTGATCCGGCTTCTCACTCGTTGCCCTCTGAAGATAAGGCAGTGCCAGGCTTGGATTGTCGAGCTTGAGGTAATCCAGTCCCGTCAGGAGGTTGGGAGCAAACAGATCGGGGTGCTTGACGAGTACATGCTGAAAGCAGGCGATAGCCTCCTGTAGATCGCCGCTCATGTGAAGCATTAGCCCTAAATTCACTTCCGCTTCCATGAGATCTGGCTGCATCACGAGTATTTTCCGGTAGAGCGCTGCGGCACGACTGTACTGCTGCGCTTGTTGAGCCGCGGAAGCCTCTCCCCACAATAGCTCGAACGTAACCTCGGCCGACTGAGGCGGCGCCGCAATAACGCGAATCATGGAGCATCCGAAAAGAGCCAAAACTATAGTGTAACGGGAAAACAATCGAAGGGTTGGTGTTGCTGGAACAGGATGTTCTTGCATAAGCCGAAACCCCTTGAGCTTCGCGGGGAGTGTGAAAGGGGCACGGCCTGAGCCGTGCCCCTAATGTTGATGAAATGACTCAGGTTAGCTTCCGAGGAAATGCCCGATTTTGACCAAATGCCCGTTTGAGACTTGATCGGCCATCCCCTCCGAGTGCTTACCAGATCAATTTTACCGCAGCTTGTACTTCGCGTGGTTGGAAAGCACCTGAAATGTAGCCGAACGAGGCGTCGCCAAGTCCGGTATCGGGATTGGTGAACCTCGGATGGTTGAATGCATCGAAGGCCTCGCCGCGAATCTCAAGTTTCAGCAGATCGCCGAACGTGAAATACTTCTGCAGCGCGAGGTCCCAATTGTCGGTCCCAGTGCTCCGCACGTAGGAGAGATTTCGTTCCGTCGTGCCGTATGTGAAATTGGGCGCTTGCACGAAAGCGGTCGTATCGAAACCAACAACCCCCTCTGGGGTGATGGCGTGCGATACCTTTTTGGGGGAGTGAACCTGATTCGTAGTTTGGCCACCACCAAAGGAGTAGGAGGTATTGTTGTCGTCAGTCAGCGATAGAGGCACGCCGCTTCTGAACGTGCTGATGCCACTAAACTGCCAGCCGCCCACCACGGCATCAACAGCCTTGTTCGCATTTCCTCCCAAAGCTTTGCCACGTCCGACGGGAAGCTGATAGATGTAGTTGATTACCAGACTGTTTGGAATGTCCGATGCATCGACCGACTTGTCCAGTGCGATGTTGTTGTTATCCCTGAATTCCTGGTTTGAGGCGCCCCAACTCCATGCCGCATTGCCTGTGACGTCGTCAATCCATTTCGAACGGTTATACGAGGCGAGAACCTGGAATCCACGCGAGAACCGATGGGTCCACGTAAGCATCAGGGCGTTATAAGTATCGAACCCTATGGGCGCTTGCTGGCTGCTTACACTGCAGAACTCCGGGAATGGCTTATCCATCTGCTCTTGAAAAACGGTCGCGCCCGAAAGGCCGCAGCCGCTATTCGGAGCCTGACCATAAAACGGGTTGGGAACCAGATTATAGAGCGGATTGGACTGCCCCGCGGCGACCGCCTGGGCAGCCTGCTGAATATACACATCCGGAACCTGGTTCAGATTGACGGCGCCGGCCACCGCGAGATGGGTTCCACGGTTGCCGACGTACTGCGCTTCCACGACATCGTTTTTCGACAATGCGTATTGAAGTCCGAAGGTGTAGTCCTGAACGTAAGGACTGACCCAATTGTGCTGAATGGCGTTCACACTGTTGCCGAGATTGGTCAGGCCACCAAGTGCGTTTCCCACGATTGGCACCAGCCCACCGCTGAACGCCTGGCTGGCGGGATTGGTTATGGTGTACCCATTTGTCGGGGCATCCGCCCAGTTCGTCGTCTGCGAGTACCCGTTCAGGTTCGCATCAAAGGCCAACGACGCCCTCTGTGGATAGAAGATGCCATAAGCCCCGCGCACCACCAGCTTCTCCGCCGCATGGTACGAGAATCCAAATCGAGGCGCAATGTTGTTATAGCTGTTTGTGATGACACCCCGCCCATTGTTTCCGCCCGTCCAGACCAATTTTCCCGGCGCGGCATATCCGGTTAGCGCCGATACTGGATTGGTTGCAGTGGTATCGAACCAGGCGAGCTTGTTGAAGCGGTCTGTTGGAGAAGGCTGAAGCTCGTAGCGGATTCCCAGATTGAGTGTCAGCTTCTTGTTGACTTTCCAATCGTCCTGAAGATACCAATCCACCTTCTTCATGTTTGCCGTCTGTGAGCCGGTCTGATTGAATGACCCGCTCCCCACCCCGAGTAGAAAGCTCGCGAAGGAATTGCCGGTACTGGGATTAAGGCCCAGTGGATCATACCCCCCTGTTCCGCTCTGGCTGAAGTTGAGGTTAGCGTTTCCGGGGGATTTATTGTTGTAGTACTGAGAAGTGAAATCAAACCCAAACGTAAACAGGTGACGTCCGTAGGTGTCGGTGAAATCTGTGCCAATTGACCGGTCTTCCCGTGGAGCAGTTTGAGGACTGCCGGACCCGAGTCCAGCGTACTCACCCAGGCTGACGCCAGGGAAAACGCCCCCGCCCACATTCAACGAGGACAGCCAGCCAAGTTGAGTCACGTCAAACGGATTTCCCTGGGGGACATTCGTCTCGATCCATCTGTTCCAACCCCCATTCACGCTCATCACCAGTGTCGGGGACAATACTTGAGAGAAGCCCATGGCGAAATCCCAACGGTTGTCGCCGTTTTTCAGTCCCGGCCCACCCGCGTCGTTCCCATACAGGGCCGCGCCTCCAGTTTTGTATTCATCCTTGTTTGACCAACGCCCATAGATGCGCGATTTGTCATTGAAATTGTGATCGATGCGGACAGTGTAGGCATCCTGCTGTTGCGGTGACGAGGCGTTCGCCACAAAATTGTTAGCGGTTTGCGAATTTGTCGGATGCGGGTAATACTTCAAGAGTACTGAAGCGAGTTTGTCAAATCTTGCCGACGGAACCATATTCGTGGGAACGCCGCCATAAACTCCCCCGAAGGGGTCCACAATAATCCCGGAAGCCGTGGCGGTCAGCCCCGATACTGTATCCTTCTGCCCCGCCGTCACCTGACGAGCCGAATACGGATCATAGATAGCTCCGGTATAGACCGGCCTGCCGAGATAGTCGAGGGTTCCCGTGGCCGTTCCCAACTGCGCGGAGAAATCGCCTGTAAGGTTGTTCGCTGTGGGAACGGTTTCAACGGCGGTCACCGGCGAGGCTGCGCGAAGACCCTCGTAGGAACCGAAGAAGAAGGTCTTATCGCGTCCTGCATAGAGATGCGGCAGAACAACCGGACCACCAAGGGTAAAGCCGAATTGGCTGCGCTCGTAATGGGTCGCAGGAGTTCTATCGAAGAAGTTCCGCGCGTCCGCGGCACTGTTCCGCAAGAACTCAAAGGCATCGCCGTGGAGATTTCTGGTGCCCGATTTGGTGACCATATTGATGACATTGCCGGAACTGAAGCCGAACTGGGCGGAAAAGCTGTTGGTTTGGAGCCGGAACTCTTGCGTCTCATCAATTCCCGGCGGGTACATGATCGCACCCCACTGGCCATCGGCGTTCCAATGGCCGTCCAGAAGCCACTCTGTATCGCCGAATCTGCTTCCCGCGAAGTTCAGGAAGGTCAAGTCCTGGTCGGCATTGGCCGAATTCGCGCTGGAGCCACCGGTCCATTGAACGAGAGCCTGGTTGGTGACGGACGCGTTGAGGAAAACCAGGCTGGCGACATTCCTTTCATTCAGAGGAAGATCGAGGATTTCCTTCTCGTCCACATAGGTAGAGATATTGGCATCCTCAGTGTTCAACTGCGCCGTCTGTGAAGTGACCGTGATCTTTTCGGAAACGCTTGCCAACGGCAGCGCAACGGGAATCTCAAGAGACTGCCCCACCTGCAGGTTGATGTTCGTTTGGGTGTACGCACTGAGACCTTGCTTCTGAACGGTCAATGAATACTGGCCCGGCGGCAGGAGAGTGAACATATACAGTCCGGTGCCAGTGGTCTTCTCTTGGCGCTGAAAGCTCTGGTCCGTGCTAACGACCGTTACCGTGGCGTCGGGTATTACGGCGCCGGTCGTGTCAGTAACGGTGCCGGATAGCGTTGCACTGGCCGCTTGGGTCTGGCCAATTGCTCTGTTGATCGGCAGCAGCAGGGCTGCGAATATTGCAAGACAGGCCAGGGCCAGCCGTGTGAGATGGGTTGCGAATTGCCGGTTGTCCCTTGCGGGTACTGTCTCTTTCCGCCCTATGGTCATGTGATTGTCTCCCTCATTGGTTTCAACAGCGGTTTGAAATCTGCCATGTCTTCTCAAGGTGTTCGGAACCGGGCGGCTCTTGGATTCCAAGCCAGTTCGTGACGGCTCATGACAAGGTGTAGCGCAATCCAGGCATTCTGTTGCGCAGACTACAACCACTGCGCCCTGGGAATCTGAGTCCGAGCCTTCAAGGGCCTCGGTGTGGATTTGCGCCAACGCCGGAATTCATGCCACCATGACGATCAATGTAGGAACTGGTTGATGGAACCTCACAAGCGCCTCCGCCATGGCCAGGTTCCGCCACATCAGCGCAGCCTTTTGAATTCTGGCGTTGACAGTATGAGTTGGGACATACAATTGACTAGGGACGCGCTGCGACATTTTGCCGAGGTTTTCCCGAGGCCATTAACCCCTTGTGCTGCATAGACTTGCAGCAGACGAGCGAGGGTGAGCATTTCGATGAGGCTTGTTTAAGCTGCATTTGAGGACGAATCTGTGCGAGGCGATTTCCGTATCGGCGACTGGTTGATCCATCCTGGGGTCAACTCGATGGAGCGCGACGGAGCGACAGTGCATCTGGAGCCCAAGGTGATGCAGGTGCTCGTTGCCTTGGCCTCCGAGCCAGGGGAAGTGGTCACCCGGGAGCACCTCCGAAGTGTTGTCTGGCCAGATGTATTTGTTGGCGAAGACGTCTTGATCCGAGCCATCTCGGAAATCCGACGCGCCTTTTCCGATGATCCGCGAGTGCCCCACACCATCGAAACCATTCCCAAGGTTGGATATCGGTTGATCGCCCCGATCTCCCAGGCACCAACAGGATCAGCAGTTGGGTCGCCGAGTCTTGTTGCTCTACCCGCGAAATCACTTGAATCGGCGCCGGCGGGGGCCCGCGAAATGGCGTCCGTCCCAAGAACGGTGGCACCGGCGTCACCTTCAAGCGTGGTCGGCTCTTCTCGCAGGCCGCTTTTACTGTGGAGCGCATTTTCGCTGCTGGCACTGGCCGGGGCTGTCTGGGTTGTGCTGGCCGTTCGGGCCAACCGTCGCCCGGCCCGGGCGGGCGCATATACCAGCCGCCCCCTGACAACGTACCCTGGCTCACAACTTCAGCCCAACTTTTCCCCTGATGGAAGCGCAGTTGCTTTCGTGTGGCATAGAGATGGTGAGCGCCACGGTCATATATATGTGAAGCAACTCGGCTCTGAAGCCCCGGCACGGCTTACGACTGGTGCGGCAGAAGAGCTTAGCCCCGCCTGGTCACCCGACGGCCGCTGGATTGCGTTTATTCGTCAAAACGAGACCCGCACCAGCATTCTCATCGTTCCGGCGATCGGCGGCTCCGAACAAGAGGTTTACACGCTGCCTACGAACCATGTGTGGGAGTATGGCGGCCTCACTTGGACCGCCGATGGAAAGAGCCTCATCTTTCCCCAGCAGCCCGGCCCGCAAGCCCCAAGTTCGCTGGTCGAGCTCACCCTTGACGGGCGTACGGTCCGGCACCTCACGGCCCCACCACAGGGCTGGGATGGAGACTGGACCCCTGCGGTGTCTCCAGATGGAACAAGACTTGCCTTTGTTCGTGGGCCTGAGGGCTCTGTACACGACATCTATTTGATGAGGCTGCCAGACGGTGCGCCGCAGCGGCTTACATACGATGGCCGGCTGATCGTGGGTCTAACATGGTCGGCCGACAACTCAGCGGTTGTCTTTTCTTCGAATCGAAGTGGCAGCATCTCCCTCTGGAGGGTACCGGCGCAGGGCGGAACGCCTGAGCATGAGCCCGCCGGCGGGGATAACGCGTACTCGCCGTCGATCGCAAAAGAGGGCAATCGGATGGTCTATTCTCACGGTAGTGCCACGTGGAGCATCCTCGCAGCCGATCTCAATGGAAAGGGTCCGGAAATCGAAGCGGAGATTTTAACCTCCAGCGAGCAGGACGCATCTCCGCACGTTTCCCCGGCAGGCGACAAGATCGCTTTCCAGTCCTGGCGGTCCGGTTCGCAGGAGATATGGACGGCCGGAATCGACGGAAGTAACCCCATTCAGCTCACATCAGCGGGCGCCATGGCCGGAAGTCCATCCTGGTCGCACGACGGACGCCTCATCGCCTTCGACGCCAGGGCCGACTCCTTCGCGCACATTTATTTGATCGACGCGAACGGCGGTACGCCTCGTCCGGTCACCCATGGAAGCTACAACGATATCGTTCCCAGTTGGTCGGCGGATAATCGCTGGCTCTACTTTGGCTCCAACCGCTCCGGATCTTGGCAGGTTTGGAAGGTACCGTCCGACGGCTCTGGACCTGCCCAGCAGGTGACCACTGGAGGCGGCATGGTGGCCATCGAGAGCGCCGACGGTCGCTGGCTCTTTTTCACCCACTATGGCGAACCCGGCATTTGGCGACGCCCCACCGGCGGCGGACCGGAACGCAAGATATTTGACGGACCGCCAACAGGCAATCTGAACTATTGGACACTGGGCGGCGCCACCGTCTATTCGCTTTCGGACCAAGGGGGACAATTCACTTTGCAACGAATCGATCCAGAAACCGGGCGCACTCAGATCGTATACGTACTGAAGCACGGCCCGACTCCCTTCGCCGGTATCTCGTTGACTCCCGACGGCAACCGGATTATTTTTGCAGAGCTCGCTCGGGCCTCTAGCGGTCTTACGCTTGTCGAGCACTTCGAATGACCCACCTGGTGATGCCCTCGGAGAAACCTCGGAAATCCTTTAGGACTGTAACCACAAACTTCGATGCATGATTGAAGCATGCGCTCTCAGCTCTTTCTGTTCTGTGTTCTGTGTCTGCCCGGCTCCTCCCTTCATGCCTTGGGTGTCCGGCTGATTGATGCATACCCTGACAAGGCACGCTACGCTCCCTCCGATGCGGTCAATCTCGTCGTTGAGGTGGACGGCAAGCCGGAGGGAACCGAACAGATATCTGCCACAATTTGGAGGCTCGGACAGGAAATCGGCCAATGCGGCCCCATCCGCTTTACGCCTGGATCAGGCAGTACGCAGACGCTCCACTGTCTCACTCCTCACGAGGACTACCAGGGCTATTTGGTCACCGTGCGGCTTTCAGGTGCGGACGGGCGAACACTCGGAGAGCGGCAGACGGCCATCGATATTTCATCCGATTGGAAGCGGTTTCCTCGCTATGGCTATCTTGCGCACTATAACGTCAGCGAGGGAACAGAACCGCAATCCTGGATCGCCGAGCTAAATCGCTTCCATATCAATGGGCTGCAGTTTTACGACTTTCAGTATCGGCACGACCGGCCGCTTGCGGGTACCGTGACGCATCCAGCCACTAGTTGGAAGGACATCGCTGGGCGCACAGTGGACGGCACTATGGTCAAGGACCTGATCGACCAGGCGCATCGTTACAACATGATGGCAATGGCGTATAACGCCGGCTATAGCACATATGACGATGCGTTCACCAGGTCGCAAGACCCGTTGCCGCTGAAATGGGCGATTTGGGACACTCCCGACGGCCCGCGTACAGCCGCTTCCGCAAAGAGCTTAGAACTTCACCCATCTGGCGGCTGGTCGACCAATCGCCTTTACTACATGAACCTGAACGATCCGGGATGGCAGCAGTATCTGTTTGCCCAGATGCACGAGCTGTTTGAGGTCTATCCATTCGATGGCTGGCACGTTGACACCTTCGGTGACGGGGGCGGTTACGCCTTTGACGGTTCCTCTATCGACTACATTGCCGGCTTTCGTTCCTTCATCGATCATGCAAGCGCAACATTGCATAAACGCATTGTCTTTAACGCGGTCGGCACCCTCGGACAGGAACGAATTGCCCGCTCAGCGGCAGACTTCGTCTACTCCGAACTATGGGAAGACCAGGAAACATTTGCCAGCATTCTTGTGACCGCTGAGAAGGTCCACTTCGCAAATCCCCAAGATGGCTTTGTCATCGCCGCTTATGTCCACAAAGAGCCTGAGGTCGGTCCAGTACCAACCGGGAAGCAGTTCAACATGCCAAGTGTCCTGCTTACCGATGCAGCTATCTTCGCCTCGGGAGCGGATCACATCGAGTTGGGCGACGGTGACCGCATGCTCTCAAGGGAATATTTTCCAGCGGACACGCGCCTTTCTGTTTCAACTGCGCTGCACGAGGCACTACGAAACTACTACGACTATCTTACAGCCTACGAAAACTACCTGCGAGATAACGTGGACGTGGAACCGTGTGGTGTTGAAGTCAAGATTCCTGATCAAACAACCAATCCACTTGCAGTCCCGAATACCATCTGGACCATCGCACGCCGGAAAGACAACAGGACCGTCATTCATCTGATCAATCTGTTGGGCTCGAACGATCCTCATTGGCGCGATGTCATGATGACGCGACCTGAGCCACCAACCCTTCAGAATGTGCAAGTGCAAGTCTCTTCTCCGGAGATGATACGATCGGTGGGGTGGGCGTCTCCGGATTTTGACGGTGGACAATTTCACTCGATTCCGTTTCATCTTCGCAAAGATGGAAAATCGACGTGGATCGAGTTCACACTGCCCAAGCTGCACTATTGGGACACAATCTTTATAGAAAACAACCAATAAGTTGGAAGACCACCAACCGCATATCCACCCTCCTTATCGACCACTGAGACTTCTTATTAGTAGCACCCTCTCAATTCCCCTGTGAATCCTGGACTCTGCGGTCCATGTGTGCCATTCGTGTGCGCGCTGCAGGTAGGAGCGGCCATTTGCCAGGGCCGCTCGATGGCAGATTGTGGGGTGAGACGATGGCCGGATTCAACGTGCCACAGCAGTACCAGGTCATAGATATAGCAGATCAGGGGAGCGGTTCGCTGCGTGGCTTTGGAGGCTCGGTTTTGCGGGTCTTCCACACCGAGGAACTGTTTCACGTCGCGGAAGCAGACCTCCAGTGGCCAGCGCAGAGCAAAGGTTTCGAGTATCTGTGGAGGTTTCAGGGTCCGGTCGGTAGAGAAGAAGCAATCGTCGCGGCGGCGGCCACTCACGATCACGGACCACAACGATACGCAGCAGCCTTGACCCGGCGCTGTAATAAACCAGCCCGCCCAGTTCGGTTTTAAGCGGAAAGGCCGTGATGCCACTAACGACAAGACCCGAGATGAAACCGGCGAACCAGAAGCGACTTCGACGAAGATGGTCAGGTTGCGTCATGGATGTACGAGGAGTAGCTGGTTGTGGCCAGCGCGTCGACATGGCGGTTGGGTTGTGCCGATCCATCGTTCGCAGCAAGTCTCGAGTGAATCGCATCGGAAGATATGATCGGAAAGGTTTCACGGACGTCTTCGATCTGGTACTCCTTCCTTCCCCGACTTACGCGTGAAAGTACGCCCTCCAGCAATGGCGTCACTCGGGTGAGTTGGCGAGCCCGAATAATCAGATCCCAAAGTGGCTCGAACTTCTTCCATCCCGCAGCATATGAGAAGTGCTTGGCCTGGTGTTTGAGCGTGCCATGATACAGCGAAGCGCGTGCTATGGAAACCCAGCGATAGAATTCACGGTAAGCCCAGTCGTAACCTTCTTTCAGCGCCTCTGGCTTGAGTTTGGCCGGACGATAGACTACATGCCTCGTGTCGTAGAGGCTCCAGTCTCGGGTCAACATGCGCCCTTCGCGAACCATCCGTGCATGAAGTTGGGTGCCAGGATAAGGCGTCTGAATGTGAAACGTCGCCGTGGTAATGCCGCGGTCGATGGCCCAATCGACGGTACGCCGAAATACGTTTTCTCCGTCGTCATCCATCCCAAAGACAAAGCTGCCGTTGATCATGATGCCAAGCGAGTGCAGGCGGTCGGCAACCGCCTTGTAGTCGCGGCCCAGATTCTGCCTCTTGTTGCTTCGCCGGAGGTTCTCCGGTGTAAGCGTCTCGAAGCCGACGAAGATGCTGCGCAGGCCAGCCTCCGCGGCACGCTCGATCAGGTCGCCGCGCAAGATGGAGTCCACTGTCGCGGCGCCCTGGAAGAGCCGTCTCATGCCCTTCATGCCATCGAAAAGCGCTTCAGAAAAACGCCGGTTGCCGAGCAGATGATCGTCGAGGAAATAGAGATGGCGTCCGGGCAGCCGCTCGATCTCGGCCAGCGCGTCGTCCACTCGCTGCGTGTAAAAGCCCCGGCCGCCCTGAAAGAATGCGTCTTTGTAGCAAAAACCACAATGTTGGGGACATCCACGCGTCACAACGATGGAGTTCGGCACCAAATAATAGTTACGGCGGATGAGATCGCGGCGAATGGGCGGAACTCGCTCCAAAGTCCGGCCGGACGCAGAGGTGTAAACGCGCGCCGGTCTGCCTGCGCGAAAGTCCTCCAGAAACTGCGGAAAGGTCTGTTCTCCTGGCCCCAGAAAGATAGCGTCCGCGTGCATCGCAGCCTCTTCAGAAAGCGAGGTAACATGCAGCCCTCCGAGACAGACAAATGCCCCTTGGCTGCGATAATGGTCCGCGATCCGATACGCGCGATAGGCGTTGGTGATGTAGGCCTGGATCACGACCAAGTCAGGCAGATCGTCGAGGGTCAGCGGCTCCACATGTTCGTCCACGATGACCGCGTGGTCGCCAGGGGCCAGATATGCGGCGAGTGTTGCCAGGCCAAGCGGAGGAAACAGCGAATACTTGATTGGACGCCAGTACGGATCGGTGGCCTCTGTCAGCGCGGGCAGGATGAACTTGGCGTCGATAGGGCGGGGGCTGGACAGCAGACGCGAACTTGAAGCGATCATCGCGCACCATTCATGGAGAGCGCGACGGTTTCCTGAACACCGCCAAAGCGACGTTCCCTGCGGCTGAATTCTTCCAGCGCGGCTTCAAGGCCAGCCTCGTCAAAGTCAGGCCACATCCGGTCCGTAAAGATGAGTTCAGCATAGGCGGACTCCCACAGCAGGAAATCTGAGAGACGCTTTTCGCCGCCTGTGCGAATCAGCAAATCGACTTCTCCGCTCTCAGAGGTCAGAGCGTGCATGAGGGTTTGCGTCATCAAATCGACCGAGGGCAGTTGTTCACGGGAAAGTGCGGCGACCGCGCCAGTCGCGACACACGTGATGGCGTTGCGGGAAGAGTAATCGATTGCGACCCGTAGATGAAGGCGACGCCCGGCTGCAGTTGCGCATTCGGCCTTGTCGATCTCGCGCAGCACGGATTTTGCCAATCGATCGCGCCGGCCGATGACCTGGAGCCGTGCGCCTCGCTGCCGGAGCCGCTCAGTCTCCAGACGCAGGAAGGCGCGCAAGAGCCAGAAGATGCCCTGCACCTCATCAGCGGGCCGGCGCCAGTTGTCCGAGGAGAATGCGTAGACCGTGAGGCAACCGATGCCCAGGTCCGGTGCGTGTTCCACGACGCGCCGCAGCGCTGCCACTCCGGCACGATGACCGGCTATGCGGGGGAGACCGCGCTGTATTGCCCAGCGGCCATTGCCGTCCATGATGATGGCCACGTGCAGTCCCTTACGGTTTTCACTTTGCATGGCAAAGTTATTGTGCAGAGGAGTCGTGCTTTGCATTGTAAAGTTACCTCGCAAAAAAAAGGGTCAGGCCCGTGATGGCGTCAGGCCAGCAATCAAGCTGGACACCGGATCTTCCTTGGTTCCCTTCGCTGCATCCCGGACCACTTGCTCGAGCGTGGAAAGGTATTCGAGATAGCGCCTGCGGCCGTTGGCCGTGATGCGGCAGATCGTCTGGGGACGATTGCGATCATGTCCCTTCAGAATCTCGACCATCTTTGCTTTCTCCAGCACGCTGAGATGCCTGCTCAGATTGCCGTCTGTAAGAGCACACAACTGTTTGAGATCGCCGAAAGTCAGGCCTTTGGGATTTGTGAGCAGAGAAGTGAGCACGCTGAGGCGAGCGCGCTCGTGAATCACTCGATCCAGCCCTTCGTACGCGAAGCGGCCTTCGCCGGACGGAGTCTTAGCTCTCATCGCTGCCCTGCTGTGCGGTAAAGAACAGAATCCCCGCCACGAGCAACTGCCCTGCTCCATACGGGACACCCATGGCCCATGGAGAAAGAGCGCGGCCATCCGCCAGCGTGATACAGGTCAGCCCCGACAGCAGGTACCACACCCCCGCTGCGACCATCGGCCGCGGCAGAAACCGGCACGACGAAAACACTCCGAGGCTGAAAATGACCTGCCAAAGTCCCGGAATCATCCACAGAGCCGAGGGAACAGAACCAACAAGCACGATCGTCAATAGCGCGCCGGCGCCGACCGCCGGCAAAAACTGCTCGACGGCCATCCAGATCATCTCGTCAGCCATGCCGGAGTGGACGCGGTGTGTGCGCGTAACCATCTGCACGCCAATCAAGGCAGCCGACAGGACGGCGGTCGAGAGCCAGATGGCCAGGTATGCTGCGATGCGATTGGTCGGATCCGGCAACCACAGCGCCTGCGCCCCCGCAGCCAAAATCGCGATGCCACCCGTTGCAGCCAAAGTTGCTGTGCCGTAACCGCGAAACTCCGTGCTACGGGCCACCTGTCTGCGGATGCTGCTGATGTCTCCAAGCGCTTTGTTCAGGTCATTCATGCGGGTTTCACTTTACATTGCAAAGTAAATCAAGGAGGGAGCATCTGTCAATAAAGCTGTGGGGATGAATGCAAATTGCTCAATCCGAGTCGAGGTGTTTCTGGGTAAAGTCGAATCCACCCGCCTATTTGGGCGGCGGGTGAGCGTCCTGTGGATGGCGTCAGCGCTGTTGGGGGTCGAATGGTCGCCACGTTGGACAGAGCCCACCTTTTGCCGGGCTTTGTTCCTGTAGCCGGTAATACAGGAGGAACGGGCGTGAGAGCGACGCATTTCCTGGTTCGATGCCCCCAGCGGCCGGAATCTGGCGGCGGGGTTTGCGTTTCAGGCTCGATATTCAAGAGTTCTCACTCAGCCTCCCATAAGGGATTACAATTGCAACCATCTAATTGTTAGTCGCCGCCGGTCTTCTGCAGGCACAAAGGCTTCGATGCAGCGAAGATGACTGACAGGCATCTCTCAGCAGGATGCGAGGAGGACAGGCTGCCTTCGCCGCATCCGATTCTTCCCCCGGAGGCCGAAAAGGAATTGCGCCCTCACGGGAGGGGCGGGACAGTGCGTAAAGAATCTGTTGCGCCGCACACAGCCGCGTTCATCAAGCGGGCGATCCAATCCTTCACGCGTTCGACCTTCACTCTTTCGGTAGTTTTGCTATTCGCGCTTGGCACTGCGACGATGGCGGGGCAACAGCCGCGGATTGCAGTTCCGGTCGACGACTCATCGCGGAGCACGGTCGCGCATTCGCACCTAATACTGAGCGGGGCCACGGACCTGGGGCCGCTGGACGACGGGCAGCAGTTTAACCGAATGACCCTGGTATTGAGGAGGCCGTCCGAGCAGCAGCAGGCTCTGGTTGCCTTGCTCGATAGCCAGCAGACTCGGGGATCGGCAAACTACCACCACTGGCTGGCGCCGGAAGAGTTCGGCAAGCAGTTCGGTCCCGCACCGGAAGACCTGAAAAAGATTACCGGTTGGCTGGAGCAGGAGGGGTTCAGCATTGGGAGTGTAGCCAAGAGCGGCATGCGGATTGAGTTCTCGGGAACCGTGGGGCAGGTGAACGCGGCGTTTCACACCCAGATGCGGCGCTACCGGGTGAACGGCGAGACTCATATTTCGAACGCCAGCGATATCTCCATACCGGCTGCGCTGGCACCGCTGGTGGAAGGCGTACCGCTGCACGATTTCTTTAGCAAGCCCACGCTGGTGCGTTCCCAGGCCCAGGATTCTCCGGCAATTACCGCACCCTGGAATGGCGCCAATGCCATCACGCCGGGCGATTTTGCCGCCATCTACGATCTCGCTCCCCTGTACAAATCGAGCCTGAACGGCAGGGGCCAGACGATTGCCATTGTGGGCGAGGCGGATATCGCTCCCGGCGATTTGACTGCATTTCAGCAGATCTTCGGGTTGCCGGCGAACCAGCCCCATGTGATTGAGAATGGCGCCGACCCGGGATTCGATGTATTCCTCGGTCTGGGCGCGGAAGCGACGATCGACACGGAATGGGCCGCCGCGATCGCGCCGGGAGCAACCATCGACCTGGTGGTGACCGGACCGCAATCGACCGGCGATCCGGCCGAGCTTTCCGCGGCGTATATCGTGGACGAGAACCTGGCCCAGATCGTGAGCGTGAGTTATGGAACCTGCGAGCAATATCTGGGAACGGCGCAAACTGCGCTTTGGAATCAGGTGTGGGAGCAGGCTGCCGCGCAAGGCATGAGCGTTTTTGTGGCCTCAGGCGATGCGGGTGCCGCGGGATGCGCCTCGGCAGGCGACACCTACACGAATATGAACAACGTGGCGACGGTCAGCGGCCTTGCCTCCAGCCCATATGTGACGGCAGTGGGTGGGACGGAGTTCGATGAGACCGTGAACGGAGGCAGCATCAGCACCTTCTGGAATGCTACGAATACAGCAAATCTTGCTTCGGCTATCGGCTATATTCCCGAGATGGTCTGGAACGATAGCTGTCCCGGCAGCCTGTGGTGCCCGCCCAACGGTTCATACGAATTTTCCTTCTTTTCAGCGGGGGGCGGCGGAGTGAGCTCGGTTTATGCAACGCCGTCGTGGCAGACCTTGCCCGTGACCGGCCTGAGTGCGCTCGAAAGCTACACTTTGCCGGGGCAACCGGGCGTGTTTCCGCGAGGCGTACCCGACGTATCGCTGGCGGCATCGGCGGATCACGATGGCTATCTTTTCTGTTTCACCACCACCGCATCTACGCCCGACTGCCAGCTCGCGGGGGGCGCAGTGACGCAGACGACTTTCCAGAACGAGGCGGGCGGGACCTCGTTTGCCGCGCCTGCTTTTGCGGGAATTATGGCCATTGTGAATCAGAAGGTGAAGTCCGTGATCACTTCTCCTTCGCCTAATCCGGCCGGCGATGGCCGCCAGGGATTGGCCAATTACGTGCTCTACCCGCTGGCGGTGTCGGAGCAATATTCCTCCTGCAACTCGAGCAATGAAACGACTCCCAAAACTCCGACGCCCGCGGCATGCAGTTTCCACGACATCACCGTTGGCAATAACTCTGTGCCTGGGTATCCGGCTGTCACGGGGTACGACGCGGCACCCGGCTATGACCTTGCCAGTGGACTGGGTTCGGTGGATGCCGCCAACCTGGTAGCCAACTGGACCAAAGCCGTCGCCGGCTTCCAGGGCACACAGACCGCGCTTGCGACCGACCCCAAGGAGAGCTCGATCTCGATCGCTCACGGACAGTCTGTGACTTTCAATGTGGGCGTGCAGAGGCTGACGAGCGATGCCACCACCGCTACACCCACGGGAAACATCTCGCTGATTGCCCAGGGAGGAACGTTGCCCAACAGCATGGGGGTGTTGGCCGCGGTTCCACTCTCGGGGAGCGGCGGCGCGGCGGCTACCGGCGACTTCAGCACCGGCAGCCTGCCTGGAGGAACCTACAATCTGGTGGCGAGGTTCGCCGGGGACAGCACCTTTGCCGGCAGCATCTCGAATCCGGTCGCGGTCAACATCACGCCCGAGGGCAGCACAACTACGCTGGGAGCCTACGGGATGGCAGTTAGTGCGAACGGTGGGTTGAGTTGGTCCTCAACCGGCTGGTCCTACGGATGGAGCGCCTCGTTCAGCGCATCTGTCACCGGCCCCACCGGACAGGGAGTTCCATCGGGAGTGATCACATTCCTCGATAACGGAGCGGTGCTGGCGCAGGTTCCGCTGGATAACCAAGGTATGGCCTATCTGAATTGGTGCCCTCCGTCAGGCCCGACACAGATCTTTCCCAACTTCTCGCCGCTGCCATGCGCTGCCGTGGGCACTCATGTTTACACAGCGACCTACAGTGGCGACACCAGTTTCGCCGCCAGCCCCAACCCTCCCGCAGCGAGCCAGGTGGCGAACGTTCAAGTCAGCCCGGGAATCACGTACGGCGGAATCAGTTTCAACCCCACCCAATCCGATCCCAACTACACCCTGAGTGAACCTCTCACATTGACGACGAGCCCTTCGACGAGCCGCAACGCGGCGGCGCCCACGGGTACGATCCAGTTCTTTCTCGGCACAACCGCGATCAGCCAGCCCATATTGCTCAGCGGCAATCCGGCGCAAGCATCGATCGAGAACGTCGTATTGCCACAAGGCGCGGACACGATCACCGCCAACTACTCCGGCGACAGCAACTACGCGTCCGCCACGTATTCCTCGCTCATGTATTGGGGAGTGCCAGTGGGATGGAACGCCACGACGACCGTTGCAACGGTCAATCCGGGACAGGCGGCCACCTACAATCTCAGCCTGAGCGCCTCCGGGTTCAGCGGCGTGGCGACCCTCAGCTGCGTCTCGAGCATGGACCTCTTTAATCCCACGGTAACCGTTCCGGAGGCACAATGCAGCGTAAGCCCGGCCTCGGCAAACCTGACCTCGGGCGGCGCTGCCGTCCCGGTGGTCGTGACCATCACTACAACAGCACAGTCGCTTCTATCTCATCCGCCGTTCCACACCTTGCCATTTACCCTGCCGCCGGTAGTCGCATTGGTATTTTGGCGCGCGCGCAAGAGGCGCTGGCGCACTTTACTGGCGTGCGTGCTGGCCGCACTGACGATATCGAGCGTTACCTCGTGCGGCGGGAGCGGCGGGGGCAGCGGTACCGGCTATGTTGGCCCGCCGGCAACCAGCGGCGTCTTCAGCGTCTGGGCCGCCACCCCCTACTCAAGTACCGAGACGGTGTACAACGGGGCCAAGCTGACGTTGAACGTGAATCAGTGAGGATGGCGGCCGCCGCGGGCTGCAACAGAAACATGACCGGCTCTCGTTCTCGTAAGCCACGCGTGTTTCCTTCGGGTCGCGGAACCTCCGTAAGACGCTTGCGATTTCCCTATTCGCACAGCCGTGGGAGGCGTCATTGGCTCAGAAGCGTCAGGTCCGCAGTCCCCGGGGCAGAAGCCAGGCGAGTTGGGGGCGGTTTGGCGGTCATCCAGGGTGCGGCGGGATAAACCGGCATGTTGTTGGGGATGCAAGAGCCCTCCAGGAAAGGAAACAGCTAATCCATCCTGGCCTCGAGTCTTGCATTGGACATCGTGAGGTGTCTGGTTCAGCGTAGACAGAGGAACCAGTGGGCCGGGCTATCGAGCTTCGAAAAGTCGCAGATCAGGATGCCGACTCCATCCTAAGTAGAAGGAAGGCAACACGGCAGCCGCGTTATTCGCGAGTGGCTGTTCAGATCCTGCGTAGTCGAAGAACTCGCGCACGCCGAGAAACAACATACACGAGAACCGGGAGATCTCCAGCACGCCTTGCTGTGACGATCAAGGCCGGTCCGCAACGGGCATAAACCGCACCGCGGACATGCACGTGCCCGAGAGGTCGGACTGTGCAGTAGTACCTGTGAACCAGCCGAACAAGGGGGCAACCATCTGCGGAGGCTGGGGAGGGCTCTGTGCGGGGGGCGATCAGTGATGGTCGTCCCCACCCCGACCGGAACCCTGGAGTTTGCCTGCCAGACGCTCCAATAGCGCATCGGCGATTTGCTCATTGAGAGCGCTATCGTGAGGACACATCACGCGAGACAACAAATCGAGGACGAAAGAGCGGAAAGGCGCCGGTGGCCGACGAGCCCGGCGTTACCCTGCCGGTCGAGCGGATCCCTGTTCGTTAACGAACACCCTGCGGCGAGACCGGACATTCATTTCGGTTCCCATGCACCTGCATCGTCCCGCAATCCGCTTTGTTATCATGAGGTTGCGTTTTCGCCGCTCTGGCCCTCGAATTGCTTTTTAGTCCATGGAAACCTATCCTCCCAAGGAGGCCGATTGTGACCGCTCTGCTGCAGGACTTGCGATTCGCCTTGCGCCAGTTGCGCAAGGCTCCCGGTTTCACGCTGGTGGCCGTGGTGACGCTGGCGCTGGGCATTGGCGCGAACGCGGTGGTGTTCAGCCTGTTGAATGCGCTGGTGCTGCGGCCGCTGAATGTGCCCGGCGGCCAGAGCATTTATCAGATTGAAATAGGGAAGGAACACTACCCCTCGAGTTCGTATCCCGACTACGTCGATCTGCGCGACCGGAACAAGGCGTTTGACGGAGTGGCGGCCTACGAGATCGACAAGGCCGGCCTGGACACAGATGGCACGCCCAGCCACGCCTGGTTCTACGAAGCGAGTGGGAATTACTTCGACGTGCTGCACGTGCAGCCGTACCTGGGCCGATTCTTTCACGGCACGGACGAGCATGGGTTCAACAGCGCTCCCTATATCGTCCTGAGCTATGCGTACTGGCGGAGCCATTTCCAGGGCGATCGGGGCGTCGTTGGGCGTGTTGTTCGATTGAACAAATTCTCGTACACCATCCTTGGGGTGGCGCCGCAGGATTTCCGCGGAACCGAGCTGTTCTTTTCGCCGGATTTCTGGGCGCCGATGGTGAATGAGGAGCAGCTTCAAGGCGCCGCCAACCTGACGCAGCGTGGCAACCACAGTATTTGGCTTGTGGGGCGCCTGAAGCCAGGTGCGACCGTGGCACAGGCTACGACAGACCTGAATTCCATCGCCGCTTCGTTGGCGAAGGCGTATCCCAAGGACGATGACGGCCTCGAATTTGCCCTGGGGCGTCCAGGACTGGTGGGGGATATGCTGGGTGGGCCGGTCCATGCGTTTGTGGCGGGACTGATGCTGCTGGCTGGGCTGATTCTGCTGGCCGCGTGCGCCAACCTGGGGAGCCTGTTCTCCGCGCGGGCGGCGGACCGCTGGCGGGAGGTGGCGCTACGGCTGGCGCTGGGTTCGAGCCGGGGAAGAATTCTGCGGCAACTGCTGACGGAGGCGGTGCTGGTTTCGTTGGGCGGCGCGGTGCTGGGACTTGCTGGTTCCGTCACCCTGCTGCACGGGCTGAGCGCTTGGCAGCCCATCCCTGACATGCCCATCAACGTGCCGGTCGATCCGGACGCGCGGACGTATGGGGTTGCACTGCTGTTGGCGCTGGCGAGCGGGTTGCTGTTCGGCCTGGTCCCGGTGCGCCAGGTGATGAAGGCCAACCCCTACCAGGGCATCAAGGCGGGAACGAACACATTGGCGGGGATGCGGCGTCTGAGTCTCCGCGACCTCCTTCTGGCATTGCAGATCGCGGTGTGCGCCGTGCTGGTGACGTCGTCTCTTGTGGCGGTGCGGGGCATGATGCGGTCTTTGCACAGCAACTTCGGGTTCGATCCGCGCAATACGATGCAGGTGAACACCGACCTGAGCATGAGCGGCTATCGCGGCGACCAGATGCCGGTGGTCCAGCGGCGCTTGCTGGACGCGGTCGCGGCCATTCCCGGCGTGACCGCGGCGGGATATGCCGATCGCGTGCCGCTGTATATCGGCTGGAGCGACTCGTACGTCTACTCGGACAGCACCACGGATTACAAACCCACAAACCGGGTGGCGGATGCCATGCGGTACAACGTTTCGCCGGGGTATTTCCAGGCCGCGGCGACCGCCGTGCGAGCGGGACGGACATTCACGTGGGACGACGGCAAAGATGCGCCGCGCGTGGGCGTGGTAAACCGCGAGTTTGCGCGCAAGGTCTTCGGCTCCGAGCAAAACGCCCTCGGCCATTTCTTCAAGATATGGGGCGGAACGCGCGTCGAAGTAGTCGGCATCGTGGAGGACGGAAAGTACAAGACGCTGAGCGAAGATCCGCAAGCGGCCATGTTTCTCTCGATTCTGCAATCGCCGTCGGACCATACCTGGCTGCTGGTACGTTCCAACCGCGGACCCCAGGAATTGGGGCCGGCGCTGGAGCGCACGCTGAACGGGCTGAACACCGGGCTGCCCTTCCTGATCAGCACGTGGGACCGGGAACTGGGCTCGGCGCTGTTTGCGGCGCGCGCGGCCTCCCTGGCGCTGGGAGTGCTGGGCGGATTGGGCGCAATGCTGGCAGTAACCGGCATCTTCGGCCTGGGCGCGTATACGGTGAGCAAGCGGCTGCGGGAGTTGGGCATTCGCATCGCGCTGGGGGCGCAGCGGAAACAGGTGCTGCGGGCGGCGCTGGGGCGCGTGTTCCGGCTGCTCGTGATCGGTTCGGCGGCGGGGCTTCTGCTGGGATTGGCGGCCACTAAACTGCTGTCGTTCATTGTCTACCAGGCCACGCCGCGCGACCCGGTGGTGCTGGCCGGGGTGGTGGCGACCATGTTGCTGCTGGGTTTGCTGGCCGCCTGGATTCCGGCGCGACGCGCGCTGTCAGTCGATCCTTTGATCCTGTTGCGCGAGGAGTGAATCGGCGAAAACAGGCGCTGCCGCGCGAGACACCCCAGATGCCGGGTTGCGGCCGGATGACCGGGAAACCGGAAGTCGTTCGCAACTGGCGACTCCAGGCGAGTCACTTATTTAGCCTGCCGGAAAAGGTTCAGGCCCAGGATCGCCGGCCATGCTTCTATCCTCGGGATATGAACCAGGCCAAAGCCGCGAGACAACGATTCTAGGAGCGGAATGCCGGACAAATTCGTCTTAGAAGCGTCCAATGAAAGAGCCATTTTCGTCTCATGCATTTCGTGCAGACCCGCTGGCCCCGTTTCTTGATGCGGAGGGGCGGCGCGTATATTTGGGGGAAGCGAATGACACTGGAGCCACCTTGCATGAAATCATCTCCTGCTGAAGTGGAGCCCAGGTGAAGAGCCCGGACAGTTCGCCTCAAGGTGCGGAGACAGCGGCGTCCGCGGACTCCGCGGTCCGTTCCCGGTCAGGCCGGCTGCCGCGCGTTATGATCGCCGCATTGTCAGTCGCATTGGCGGTTGCAGTTGTCCTCGCGGTACTGTTTTTGCGCGCCAGTGCCGGGGCTCACGGCGGAGGCGCTGCCTCACATTCTTCCCTGGAACCCGCCGCCCCACCTCAAACCCTCCGCCTCAAGGGCATGACAGCCGCGGTTGCCGCGCGATCGATTATGGCCCCTCTCATTGCCGGCCAGCAGGTGGGCACACTCACCATTACCAAGCTGGTCCCCAGCGGAACGCGCGTCAAGCAGGGAGATCTGCTGGTTGAGTTCGACCGCCAGGCGCAGTTGCGCGATTCCATCGATAAACAGGCCCAGAGCGACGACGAAAATGAAAAAGTCATCGAGGAGCAGGCCAAAGAGGCCGCGGCGCGCGCCAAGGACGAGACCGGGATCAAGCAGGCGGAAGACAATCTCGCCAAAGCCAAGCTGGAGATGGAGAAGGTTGAGCTGCTCTCCCGCATCGACGCCGAGAAGGCCCAGGAAGATCTGGACGAGGCCCAGGCCACGCTGGCGCAGTTGAAGGAGACCTTCGATCTGAAGCGCAAGGCGGCGCAGGCCTCCATTCGCATTCTTGAGATCCAGCGCGACCGCACGCGCGAGACCATGCTGCACGCGCGGGCCAACTCTGCCCTGATGGAGATTCATTCCCCTATTGCCGGCATCGTTGTACTCAACACCATCTGGAAAGAAGGAAACGTGGGCGAAGTGCAGGAAGGCGACCAGGTGCGCCCCGGCGTTCCCTTCATGCAGGTGGTTGACCCCGCCATCATGGAGGTCCGCGTTCCGGTCAACCAGGAAGATCTGCTTGGCTTGAAGATCGGCGGGAAGGCGCTGGTGCATCTGGATGCGTATACCGACCTGGCGTTTCCGGGCCAGTTGGAATCCATCGATCCCATGGGCACGCCCGGCGACTTCTCGCCCAAGCTGCGCAACTTCTCCGCCACGTTCTCCATCGATGGCCACGACCCAAGATTGATGCCCGACCTTTCCGCCGCGGTCGATGTCGATCCGGCAGGCGCCGCCAGCGCCGGGAGCGGGTCCAAATGAAGCGCACGCTGCTCGACCTGTGGGTAAAGCGCAGGACCCTCGTGGTTGTCGTCGTTCTCGCCGCTGCCAGTGCGGCCGTCTACGGAGTGGCTCATTTCTCCTCGAAGTCCCCAACCGTTCCCACTTTTCAAGTCAAGCGCGGCGAGTTTCTCGATGTGCTCCAGTTTCGCGGTGAGTTGAAGGCCATGAAATCCGTCACCATGACCGCGCCCGCCAACGCCGGCGACCTGCAGATTCTCAAGATCGCCACGGACGGAACGCAGGTGAAAAAGGGCGATGTTGTCGTCGAGTTCGATCCATCCAAAACACAACAGGATCTCGCGCAGGACCAGTCCGTGCTCAAGTCTTCGCAAGCCGAGATTGAGCAGGTCCGCGCCCAGGGCCGTCTCAATGAAGAAGTCGACACGACCGCGGTGATGAAAGCGAAATACGACGTCGAAGTGGCCAAACTCGACGCCAGCAAGAGCGAGGTCGTCTCCAGAATCGACGGCGCTGAAGCCAATCTCAAACTTGCAGACGCGGAGCAGGCACTGCGCCAGGCCGAGGAGCAACTGAAGTCCGATACTGCGGTCGATCAGGCCACCATCGAGGACAAAAAGAATGCCAGCCGCAAAGCGGACTATGACGCACAGCGCGCTCAGACCGCACTCGCTGCCATGACGTTAAAAGCGCCGTCGGACGGCACCATCAGTCTTCTTTCCATCTGGCACAATGGCGGTGAAGCTCCCTTCAAAGCCGGCGAACGCGCATGGCCCGGCACGGCTATCGCCGAACTTCCCGATGTCGCCTCGATGCGCATCGCGGCCCGCGTGGACGAAACCGAGCGCGGGCGCCTTGCACTGTCGCAGCCGGTCACGCTGCAGCTGGATGCCATTGCCGATCGCCAGTTCACAGGCAAGGTGGAGCGCATCGGCACCATCGCCACCTCCGACTTCTCCGCGGGCTGGCCCATCCCTCGCAACTTCGATCTCGAAATCGGCATCGATCAGGCGGACCCGCGCCTCAAGCCCGGAATGACCGTGCAAATCACCGTGATCGTCGATCGGGTTCCCAATGCCATCACCATTCCCGCGCAAGCGTCGTTCCTCAAATCCGGACAGACCGTGGCCTATGTCTGGAATGGCGCCGCGTTCCAGGAACGCGCCATTCAAGTGGAACGAAGAAGCCGCGATCGCATCCTGGTCTCCAATGGCTTGAAGCCGGATGACCGTGTGGCGCTTGAAGACCCTTCGGGGAAGGAGTGAGATGGCGCGCATCAAACGGCGTCGCATCCTCATCTGGGCAGTGGTTGGCGTTTTGCTGGCCGCGGGCATCGGCGTGGTTGTGGCTTCCAGCCACGTCCCCTTGGCGGCAAAGAACAATGAGATTCCACTCGCTGAAGTCAAGCGCGGCGAGATCGATCTCCAGGTCCACTCGACCGGCGAGCTCCGCGCCAGCCACTCCATCACGCTCTCGGCTCCGGCCGTTGGTGGAGATGCGCTCCAGCTTACCCACCTGGTTCGCACCGGCCAGTCGATAAAAAAAGGCGACGTCGTCTTTGAATTCGATCCCAGCGAACAGCTTTACAAACTGGAGCAGAACCGCTCCGAACTGCAGCAGGCCGAACAGGAGATCACCAAGGCCAAGGCGGATGCCGCGGTTCTTGCCGCGGAAGACAAGGTGACGCTGCTCAAAGACCGCTACAGCGTGCGCCGGGCCGAGCTCGATGTGCAGAAAAATGAACTCGTCAGCAAAATCGACGGCGACAAGAACGTACTCGCGCTGGCGCAGGCGAAGCGGGTATTGGCGGAGCAGGAAAAGGATATCGAGTCCCACAAGGCTTCCGGCCAGGCCGCCACTTACCTCGCTCAGGAGAAGTACAACAAGGCCAAACTGGGCATGGACCAGGCGCAGCAGAACCTGGATAAAATGCGCGTCACTGCGCCCATGGATGGGTTGGTCTCGATTCACAAGAACATGAATGCATCGGGAGGCTTCTATTTTACCGGGATGTCGTTGCCTGACTACCATGAGGGCGATCAGGTGCAGGCGGGCAGCTCGATTGCGCAGGTCGTCGACCCCCAGGGCCTCGACCTTAACTCCAAAATCGGCGAGCAGGACCGCGGCAATGTCCAGGTGGGCCAGCCGGTTCAGGTCGTCTTCGATGCGTTGGCGGGGCAGGTCTTTCACGGAACCGTCAAGAGCGTGGGCGGAATGTCCGTGCGGCAGTTCTTCTCGTCGAACACCAACGGCAACTTCGAAGTTGGTATTCAACTCGCCAATGAGGATCCCCGCCTCCGCTCCGGATTCACAGCCCAAATCGTCTTCCTCGGCGGCGTCAAAAAGAATGTGCTCTATCTGCCCCGCCAGGCGCTCTTCCTCAAGGACGGCAAGCGCATTGTCTATATAAAGAAAGGCAACGGCTACGAGCAGCGGGAGGTAAGGATTCAAAGCCAGAATGAAAGCCGCGCGGCCATCGATGGCCTGGAAGAAGGCAGCCGCGTGGCATTGGTCGATCCCACGGCGCCGCGCAAGACAACCGGCAGCAGCCCCGCAACTGGCGGCATGGGAGGGGCACCCTGATGGTCGAAAACGACTCGCAGATGCCGGGGCGCCTCCTGCTCGTCTACCAGCAATGGACAAGAGACGCGCAGTTGGGCATGCAGAACCTGCTGCTTCATGGCATGCGCTCGCTCCTCACCATGCTGGGCATGATCTTCGGGGTGGCCGCCGTCGTGGCCATGCTGTCCATCGGCGCGGGCGCGCGTCAGAAAGTCATGGCCCTCATCGAACAAATGGGCGTCCACAATCTCATCGTGAATGCCAAGGAAACCGTGGAATGGCAAGCCCATCAAAAGGTCCGCAAGCTCTCTCCGGGGCTCACCTTGCAGGACTACCGCGTCATCCGCGATGACCTCCAAGGCATCGCCGCTTCCACTCCGCGCAAGCAGCTTACCCCGTCAAAGATCATCCCCAAGGCGCAGCAGGACATGCCCAATGTCATGGGCGTCAACTCCACGTACCAGAAGATCGCAGGGCTCCACGTGTTGAGCGGAAGGTTCTTCGACCAGGGAGATGACGACCGCGGCGCGCCCGTCTGCGTGCTGGGCGCGGCGGCCAAGTGGAGCCTCTTCGGCTCCTCCAATCCGCTCGGTCAATACGTCAAAGTGAATGAGCAGTGGTTCCGCGTCATCGGCGTGGTCAGCCCGCAGCTCAGCGCGCAGGACGATAGCTCCGGCACAGCCCCCGTGGATGTGAATAACAACATATATATCCCATTGCAATCGGCCTTTCTGCGCCTTGAAGACAGTTACAGCGATGTCAGGGACGAGATTGACGGAATCTATCTCAACCTCGCTGACAGCGCCAACATACAGGAGAGCGCGCAGGTGGTCAGGGCCGTTCTCGATTCATCGCATCACGGCGCGGACGACTTCAGCATCATTGTTCCTGCCGAACTGCTCGCCGAGCAGAAGCGCACCGAGCATCTCTTTAACACCGTCATGGTGGCCATCGCCTCCATCTCTCTGCTCGTCGGCGGCATCGGCATCATGAACATCATGCTGGCCAGCATCCTCGAGCGCACGCGCGAAATCGGCCTGCGCCGCGCGGTGGGAGCAAAGCAATCCGACATCGTGCGGCAATTTGTGGTCGAGGCCACGATGATCTCGTTCGCCGGCGGAACCATCGGCGTGGTCTTCGGCTTCTTCATCTCCCGGTTGATCGCATGGCTCGCCGGATGGTCGACCATCGTCACCTTCAGTTCCATCGCCCTGGCATTTCTCGTTTCCATCTCCGTTGGACTGGTCTTCGGAATCTATCCCGCCACCAAGGCTGCGCGGCTCGATCCGGTGGAGGCCATTCGCTATGAGTAGCGGCCTGCGCGCCTTTCCTTCCACCGTCCATGGAATACCGCTTCTTTCTCTGCTGCTGGATATCTCCGCACCTGCATGGAGTCCTGGGATGAGTTTCATTCGCTTAGCCATTGTTTCGCTCTTCGCCCTGGTTGCCGTCCTGCCCGCAAGGGCACAGTCTCCTGAAAGTTATCGCGGCATGCTCACCGCGCGCGTCCGCGCAGACAAGCTGGGGCCCCCGCAGCACCTCAAGGACTACGTCCAGAACGGCAAGCTCAGTCTCGGCCTCCGCGACGCAATTCTGCTCACGCTCGAAAACTCGAGCAATGTCCAAATTGAAGAAACCCAGATTGAAGCCCAGAAGTTCAACTTGCTCGGCCAGTTTCAGCCCTTCGATCCCATCCTCCAGAGCAGTCTCAACGTCAATCGGTACTCTTATCCCACTTACAGCCAGTTACAGGGCGTGGGAGTCTCAGGCAACCCAACCCTTAACTCCCTCAGTCAAACCGGCCTGGTGAGTTACACGCAAACCTTCACTCCCGGCACCAACATTGCCGCCACCGTCTCCAGCAATAAGTTTTCCTCCAACAGTTCGTATAACTACTTCAATCCCTACTTCAGTTCCACGTTGAATTTTACTTTCACCCAGCCCCTGCTGCGCGGCGCCGGCCGCTTCGCCAACACCGCCCAGATCAAGATCGCGCGGCGCTCGCTCGAGCAGTCGCGCTCCAACTTTGAAGCCGAGGTCAACGACGCCATCCTGAATGTTGTCGGCCAGTACTGGAACGCCGTGGAGGCGCGCGGCGCTCTCGATGTGGAACAAAAGTCGCTCAAGCTGGCCGAGGCCAGTTACGACCGCGACAAACGTTCGCTCGAGCTCGGAGCCCTGCCGCCGCTCGATATCTATCGCTCCCAGTCGGAGGTGGCCGCCCGCAAGGTCGAGGTCATCCAGGCCGCATACGCGCTCACCCAGGCCGAGGAGGCGCTCCGCCTCGCCATTGGCGCCGATCGCGATCCCCAGTTCAACGCGCTGCAGTTCAACCTCACGGAAAAGCCGCAAACCGATGGAGAGCTGGAAATCATCGACGCGGAGACCGCTCTGACCCAGGCGCTCAGCCGGCGTCCGGAGCTCGATGCCGTCAAGGATTCCCTGGCCAACGATGAAACCAGCATTCGTCTCGCGCACAATCAGCTCGAACCCAATCTGTCCCTTCAAGGCTTTTACCAGAGCAGCGGTTTAGGCGGCAATGAATATAACCTCCTGACCGGCGCGTTTCTTGCTCCCGGAGGCTTTGGCTCGTCCATGAGCCAGCTCTTCGGTTTCGGCTACCCAGGCTATGGCGGCACCCTCTCGCTGACGCTTCCCATTAGGAACCGCGGCGGACAGGCAACCCTGGGAAGCGCCCTCGTGTCGCGCACCCATGACCTCTATGCGGGCGGCCAGATCCGCGAGCAGATCACGCGTGAAGTCCACGATGCCGTCCATCAACTCGACGAGGCCCGCATGGCATTGGCTGCCGGCAAAGCGTCCTTCGAACTGGCACAGAAAACCCTGGCCTCGGAGCAGCGCAAATATGAGCTGGGCGCGGAGACAAACTTCTTCGTGCTCGATGCCCAGACCCGGCTGGCCCAGGCCGAACTCATCCTGCTGCAGACCCAGATCAATTACCGCATTGCTCTCACCGCCGTCGGCCACTCCACGGGTGACTTGTTGGCTTCCTATCGTGTGCAGATCGCTGAGCTCTCCCGGTAACCGGATCAGATGGGTAGGCGCAAAAACAAAGACGCGCTGCCCAAAGGGCACCCAGGTGGGGCACCCGGTTTTGGTACAAAATTATGCGGTCAAAGGCCTAGGTCCAGTTGGAGGCGGAGCCAGCCAGCGTTGTGAGGGGCCAGAGCATCAAGGCATTCCGGCCCATACGCCTCCACCGCACAGGTCAGGTCGCGCTGCGTATCAGCTTCTAACATCATGCAAGGTTGCTTTGAGCAAAGGAGTCAAACATGTTGAGGCGAATGAGCATCGTATTGGCCATCACAGTCTTGGCCGCAACCTGGGCCATCCCGGGGAATGCGGTTGAACAAAAGCTAGTCGTTCCGAAGGCGCAGGATAAGCAGGCGCTCAGAGCGGACCAGGTCAAGCAATTGCTGCTCCTCATGGATTCCGACATGAACGGCAAGATCTCCAAGCAGGAGTGGATGAAGTTCATAGAAGCGGAGTTCGACCGGCTGGACAACGGCAAGAGCGGGGAGCTGGACGTCAAGGAAATATCGCACTCGAAATTGCGCGCAAGCCGTCCCGTAATTACGGGAAAGTAGCGTCCACTCCGTGCACGCAGGAGGCAACCGAATTGACAGTGAATAATCGACCACTTCGAGATTGCGCGACTACCTGATTGCGATGACGCTGATGCCGGCTATCATGTGCTGGACCTGGCCGGCGTACTCCACTTCGCTCGCCGGGGGAAGAAGGGAAAGGGGGAGCATGAACGGAATCGGCATCATCCCATTCAGCCCGCACCTGCTGGCTGCCATCTTGATGGCCGGCACAGTAGGCCTGGAACGGCAATGGCGGCAGCGCATGGCGGGAACCCGCACGAACGCCCTGGTGGCCGCCGGAGGCGCGGCCTTTGTCATGTGCGGATCTCTGATCGTATTTGACCCGTCCGCGCAAGGACGCATCGTCTCGTATGCGGTCTCCGGAGTTGGCTTCCTTGGCGCTGGCGTCGTCTTCAGAGACGGCGCAAACGTGCGCGGACTGAATACCGCCGCCACCGTCTGGTGCTCCGCCGCCATGGGCGCGCTCTGCGGGCTGGGCGCGTTGAACCTGGCGCTTGTGCTTGCCGTTGCTGTTCTGATCACCAACATGGTACTCCGCCCCCTCGCCTATCGCCTCAGGGCAATCGCATGAACATGAGTTGTGCACATGGCCTGGGTTCGTACCGCCCCTAAGGGGCGGGGCATTGGGGCTGGAACGTCTTCCCAGGGTTGTCCGCCGCGGCGGACCGCGGCGGACTTCACCCTGGGCTATTTTCGACTCCTCCCTACGGGAGGAAATGCGGTTGTCGATCGGTTCAGAGATCGGGAGGAACCGGTCACAGCGACAAAGCCCCTTCATGCGATCGCCCTGCCTATCGCCTCCATCCGATGTTGTCCGAGGCGACCCCTGCCGAAACCCGCTATGAGATTCGGCTTGTCTGTCGCCTCTCGGCTTCCACCCAGATCCGCGGGTTGCTGGTTTCCACCCTCGCCAGTCTGCCTTTGAGACTCAAATCCGTTTTTGGCGAACAGGCTGATGAGCGAACTGCAAATGAGAAGCTACCAATTACTTTTTGTATGCGTGCAACTATTCTGGCATTGCTAATGGCCGGTTTTTCGGTCATCGTGTAGGAAACCTCTGAAGCGAGGGTTGTTCAAGACATGAGAGTCACGACCCAACATTTGAGCAGCGCGATTCTAGTATCCGCGATGGCCATGTCGGCGGCCGGGCAAACCTCTCCGGCTACATCCAGGAAAGTCCAGGAACAGTTGCAGCTGTCCGCACCTGCTGCTCCCTCGGCGGCGCAGTTCGATCCCTCGGCTACACCGGTTACGCGGGCGGCCGAGCAACTGCTTGGTTTCACGGATTCAGACGTAAAGTTCGATCTGCGCGACCTGATGGAGATTCTGAGGGATCGCAGACACGAGGGTTGGGTATTGGCGGCTTATCCCGACCCGAAGACCGGCCGTCCTCTGATTGGCGCCGGATTCAGTCTCGATCTGCCGGCAAGAGAGCACCCGCAGCGCGACCAGCTCAATCCCCATCCGTTCCTCGAGCCGTCCTCGGCCGAGCTTTGGCAGGCTGCTGGATTGGATTCGGAACGGCTGCAGACGATCCTTGATCAATTTAACGATCGGCTGGCAGCGTGGACCAGGAAGGGATTTCGCCAAAGGATCAAAACACTGACGCCTCAAATCACCGACGAGGAAGCGACGCTCCTGCTCCGCGTTTCCGCGATACAGGCCATCTACAATGCCAAGGGCTACTTTCGCGACTTCGATCAACTGACGCCTTCGCAGCAGATGGCTTTGAGCCAGATGGTTTACCAGATGGGTGTCAACCTTCAGGAGTTCAGTCAGTTTCTCAATCTGATTAACAACTCCCACAGGACTGACACCGGTGCAGCGCCCCTTTTGCACGCCGCTATCGCAGCCGATGCAGAGTACTGGAAGACGGTGCAGCAATCTCTGCTTCAAAGCCAATGGGCGAGGCTTTATCGCGTCCGCGCCGTCTCGGTGATCGCCATGCTCGATCCACAGTATCTCAATGAGCCTGGAATCGCGGAACGGCGCGTGGGTGCAATGCTTCGCCCTGCTGTTGCGCACCGGCGCACAGGACAGTCCGTTGCTTCGGATCAACTCGCATCCCACCCAGGACGCTCGAGCAAGGGACGCTCGGGCAGCACAGCCCGCAGAGCGACGATCCGCCAGAAGAGAAAACGAGGGATTTAACCGGTGCCTAATGGCGTGTTCTGGGAGGAGTGTTTCGGGAGGACTGTCGGCCAATCTTCCCCAACCCCGGCCGGTGGCTGCCAGGGGCCCTGGAAAGGCCCAAGACCGGGTTAGAGACGAACAGTTCGGAATGAATCACACTACTGTACGACGTGCATATTTTCGGGAGATGGAGTCTCTCCTCCACGATTTCTCCCGCCTTGGAGATGCCCCTCAATGACACTGAGATGGCCCGGATCTTCGCATCCGGAAGATCACATTGAAGCTTGGATTGCGCAGCGCCATCAGGAGCGGGTGCTCGAAGGGAGCGCGACGCCTGCCGGACCCTGCCCTGACGAACCGTTTCTCAAGGGCCTTGCCAGGAAATCCAAGCAGATTGCCCTGCCAGATCCGAGAGTGGATCATGCGGCGAACTGTCCCACTTGTATGAGACGGCTTCTCGCCCTGCGGCCAGCATACCAGTCGCGCCGGCGAAGGCTGGTGCTCACGGCCACTGTTGCTTGTTGTTGCCTGATTGTTCTCGCATTCGCTGTGTTGGCTCACCGCGGAACGAACACGCCGCATCCGGCGACCGATACGGCAGCGATTCTTGAGACCGTAGACCTGTGGAACGCCGGGACGCTCCGGAATGACCAGCCGCCAAGCCGGTTGCAATCAGTGTCGTTACCCGCAGGACTGGTGAAGGTGACAATCATTCTTCTCCGCTACAGCGAGTCAGGCAGATACGCGGTCGCTGTCACGCGCGATCAGACGCGCAATGACCTACTGGCTCACAGCAGCGCAGCGGCAACCGGCAATGGAGACCGTGAAGAAGTCTCCGTTGACCTTGATTTGACGAAATCCCAACTTGGCTGGCTCAAGCAACTCTGCCGACGTCCGTTCCGGGTGCGCGACATAGAAGTGGAATCACGCGGCCCGGCGTCCCTCCCAGTAGTCCTCAAATTGGCCGTTGAGTTGGCAGCACCGCAGGGCGACGATGGCGTTGGCGCCGCGAACCGTCCAG